>CAZWZG010000286.1:0-1528 GCA_964638245.1 uncultured Rhodobacterales bacterium | reverse complement strand
GAAAGTCAGCGGAACCAGCATTTTCCTCTTCGGCCTTATCGGCTTTTTCGGGACCATGCCCGCAACAAACGAACCTCTGCGATGGGGCATGGACCTGCTGTCATATCCGGTTGACGGATGGCCAAAGTGGGAGTCGCGCGAGACATGGTTCCTGTCGGCGCTGGCGGGCGGCTTCCTTGCGGGTTGGGGTGCCACGATCTTTTGCGCAAGCTTTTGGATTTACGACATGGCACCAGACGCAACCCGCAGGATGGTCATGGCCGGGCTGCTTTGTTGGTTTTGCGTCGATAGCGCCGGGTCCATCGCATCGGGAAATTGGGAAAATGCGGTCTGGAATATTCTGGTGCTCGTTTTTCTTGCCGGGCCACTTTGGCGCTCAGCAGACAACTCTGCCTCCATCAGCTCATAGGTTCCACATGATCCACTTTCGACAGCTTCTTATCGCGATCACTGCGGTGATTGTACTTTTCACCCTGGCCGCCGTCTTGAACGAAGGTCTCAACCTTCTGCCGCATTTCTTCGACCCAATCCTTGCTCTTACATGGCAAGGGCAATTCAACGTGGATTTCTCAACATACCTTGTCTTGTCCGGTGTCTGGATGGCGTGGCGTGGCGGCTTCACCCGCAACAGCATTGCCATTGGCGTTCTCACCCCGCCATTGGGTATCCTGTTCTTTGCACCGTACCTTTTGTTCCTGGCACGCAAGGCCAATGGCGACCCAAAGACATTGCTGTTGGGCGTTCACGCGGGCGAAACGTCCACGCAGACATGACGGGTTAAAGGCACGGGTATCGACCCACACAAGACGCACAAAAAAGCGCGCCCCCAAAAGGGGCGCGCCGCATTCAAATAGTCCCGTCGCTTACTGGTTCACAGTAATCCGGCCATCCGTATAGGGCTGGTACGGGCCGTTCTCAGCCAGAAACTCGGCTGTGACGTCGGCCAAATCAGGGCCGTAGTCGTAGGCGTTCATCGCGTCCCGGAACATCCGGTAACCATCACCGCCGTTGCGCACATAGTTGTTGGACACTGCCGAATAGACCCGCGCGGCATCAATCGGGGCACCCCCAACCATAACATCAGACACCCGGCTGCCCGGCTCTGCGCCGAGGTTCACGGTAAAGGTCATACCCGCCACTTGTGGGAAGCGGCCTGCGCCCTCTTCCACCTGGCTCACACCGTTTTCAAGCGCTGCGATCACCTGCGCGCCGGTCACTTGGAAGGTGCTCAGCGTGTTCTGGAACGGCAAAACCGTCAGAACTTCACCCATGGTGATCTCGCCCGCATCGATGGATGCACGCAGACCGCCACCGTTCTGGATCGCAATCTCAACGCCTTGATCCTTGACGCGGTCCAGCATCGCATCCGCCACGAGGTTACCCATCGGGCATTCCATCGCCCGGCAAACAGACCGGTCACCTTCGATGGCTTCCGCAGCATCGGCGACAACCTTGTTGCGAATTTCGTCAAGTGGCGCTGCGGCTTCGGCGATCCGCGCCTTGGTGCCTGCGTCTTCGGCAACGGCTG
>CAZWZG010000285.1:0-1547 GCA_964638245.1 uncultured Rhodobacterales bacterium | reverse complement strand
CCATTCATTGCATCAAGTGGCACGCAGAGGCTGCCGACAAGATCTATGACCAGACCGCGCCAACCGGCGATGGTGCCGTGGCGATGATCGTGCGCGAACCCATTGGTGTGGTGGCGGCTGTTTTGCCGTGGAATTTCCCGCTGATGATGCTGGCCTGGAAGATCGGCCCGGCCCTTGCTGCCGGGTGTTCGGTGATTGTCAAACCGGCAGAACAGACCACGCTTACGGCGCTGCGCGTGGCGGAACTGGCCTATGAGGCGGGCATTCCGCGCGGCGTTTTGCAAGTGTTGCCCGGGGACGGGCCGAGCGTTGGCGAACCGCTGGGTCGGCATATGGATGTCGATATGGTCAGCTTTACCGGCTCGACCGAAACCGGGCGGCGGTTTTTGAGCTACGCTGCTGAGAGCAACCTGAAAAAGGTGGTGCTGGAATGTGGCGGCAAGAACCCCGCGGTTGTGTTCGACGACGCGGAGAACCTCGACCATGTCGCCGAACACGTGGTCAATGCGGCGTTCTGGAATGCCGGGCAGAACTGCTCTGCGACATCCCGTTTGATCGTACACCAATCGGTCAAACAGGCGTTGTTGGAGAAGATCGAGGCGCGCATGCGGGATTGGAAAGTTGGCGACCCGCTGGACCCTGCCAATCACATCGGTGCGCTGATTGATGCCGAACACTGTGCCAAGGTGCGCGGTTATTTGGGGACCAAGGGCGAAGGCCCGTTCGTGGCGCCTGAGATCGTTGAGGTCAGCGTGGATGATACACGCGCGCGGGAGGAGATCTTTGGCCCCGTGCTATCCGTGATCGCGGTGGCCAGCAATGATGAGGCCGTCGCGGTGGCAAACAACACAAGCTACGGGCTGGCAGCTTCGGTCTTTTCCGCCGGTGGGCGCAGCGCCATCCGGGCCGCGCGGGATATTCGCGCTGGAACCGTGACGATCAATTGCTATGGCGAAGGCAACATCGCGACGCCGTTCGGCGGGTACAAGCAGTCTGGTTTTGGCGGGCGCGACAACGGGGTGCACGCGCATGATCAGTATACCGAGTTGAAGACCATCTGGATCGACCTCACCGATCCGGCAGACGGGGACAACGTGGCATGAGTGTGGATGCTGTGGGCACAGTGCGGCGCGGGCGTGGCGCGCGCAAAGCGGTCAGGCAGACGCGGGACATCAGGATGCTTCCTGCGTTGGAGCGAAAGCTGCCATTGACCGAACCGATGTCGCCCGAACAGATCGAAAAGATCGATGGGGCGTCGATGGATGTCTTGGAAAACGTCGGCGTTCAGTTTCGCGACGACATCGCACTGAAGGACTGGAAGCGTGCCGGAGCGAAGGTTGTCGGCGAGATGGTCTATCTCGACCGGGGTCTGGTGCGCGACCTGATCGCGACCATTCCAGAAACTTTTACGTACCACGCCCGCAACCCGGCGCATAACCTGCCCTTCGGCAAAAACCACGCCATCTTTGTGCCGATGACGGGCGCACCCTACCTGCGCGATCTGGAGGATACGCGGCGGAACCCGACGCTGGATGACCTGGCGAATT
>CAZWZG010000284.1:0-1606 GCA_964638245.1 uncultured Rhodobacterales bacterium | reverse complement strand
TGTCGTGGCGCGGCTGTTGAAAGAGCGTGGGTGGGAGGTGGAGGTATTTCTTTACGGGGACGCCGAGCGTCTGCCGCCGGATGCGTTGTCGAATGCAGAACGCTGGCGATCTGTTGGAGAAGTAAGGCCCTGGCCAGGACAAAATGCTCCCCATGATCCATGGGACAGCAGTCTAATCGTCGATGCGCTCTTTGGTACAGGATTGACACGAGCATTGTCATTTGACGATGCAATTGGGGGGATGCTGCCCGATTGGGACCTCCGGAACGAACCGGGCCGACCACGGGTCGTGGCTGTAGATCTTCCTTCCGGTGTTTGTAGCGATAGCGGTCGATATCTCGACGATAGCGATGGCCTTTGGGCTGACCTTACCGTGAGTTTTCATGCAGCGAAGGACGGGCATTTCATGTCGGAAGGGGCGAGGCATTCCGGCAGTCTCGTCGTAAAGCCCATTGGCCTTGAGGGAAGGCCCCGACCGCCGGGTGGGGGAGAAGCCCCCGCCCGGGGGGGCGGTCGGGGGCTGCCCGGCGTTCCGCCGGGCGACACAGTGACGCTAGTCAGCCCTCCGTTCGACCTCGGAAAACTTGCGACCGACCACAAATACGCCCACGGCCATGCCCTGATCCTTGCTGGTCCTCCGGGCCGCGGCGGCGCCGCGCGCCTTGCCGCTCGTGGCGCGCTCCGCATCGGGGCAGGGCTCGTCACCGTCGCCTGTGCCCTGCGCGCCGAATACGAACATGCCTCGCAACTCAATGCCATCATGCTGCGCCCCATCGACGGCGCGCCGGGGCTGAAAGAAGCGCTTGAAGACGACCGTATCAACGCGCTCTGCCTTGGGCCCGGTATGGGGCTGGGAACCGATACGATGCATCTCGTCAAAACGGCACTGGAGGCGCACCGCGCCACCGTTCTGGACGCTGACGCCTTGACCATCTTTCAACGTCAACCCGACGCCCTTTTTGCGATGGTCCATGAAAACGTCGTCCTCACCCCCCACGCGGGCGAATTCGCCCGCCTTTTCCCCGACATTGCCGACCGCCTGAACGCCCCCGCCACCAAAGGCCCCGCCTATTCCAAGGTCGATGCTACACGTGAGGCCGCCGCGCGCGCAGGATGCACGATCCTGTTCAAAGGTCCCGACACCGTCATCGCCGACCCGGGAGGCCGCGCCGCCATCAATTCCGCCCATTACGACCGCGCCGCGCCCTGGCTCGCCACCGCGGGCTCGGGCGACGTCCTCGCCGGGTTCATCACCGGCCTCCTCGCGCGCGGCTTCTCTCCTAGGCTAGCCGCGGAAACCGCCGCGTGGCTCCACGTCGAAGCGGCGCTCAGTTTCGGCCCCGGCCTCATCGCCGAGGACCTCCCCGAAGAGCTTCCCAAAGTCTTCCGCGCCCTCGGTCTCTGACCATTTTCTTATTGAAACACGCCCACCCTCGGCGTGGCCTTAGGATGCAACCAGCCGCGCTTCCCAGCCCCTAAGGATAGGGCGCGCCGGGATCATGACATCCGGCAACTCGGGCAAAAGCCGCGCCAAGGACATCCGCTCTGCAAGCCCAAGACCCTTCAACGCCTCCGGTCCCGGCAAAAGGCTTTCAGTTGCCGCGCC
>CAZWZG010000283.1:0-1673 GCA_964638245.1 uncultured Rhodobacterales bacterium | reverse complement strand
GTGCCTCACCATGCCAAAGGACAAGACGATGACTGACGTCAATGAGCGCATCAAACCCCCGGGTCACCTTGTCGTAGTGGTACGCGATGTCGGGCGCAAAATAGGTCCACGCCCCGTCCGACTTCATGACCGGCCGGTCCACGTCATCGCCATGCTCGGTCGATTTGAACAGCGTCTGCTCGCGCGGCTCCCAATCCTCGGGCACCTTGCCCTTGGGTGGTTCCAGCACGCCTTCATAGATCAGGCCCTTGGCGTCCAGATGCGCCAGCGCCGCCTCGATCCGGCCCGTGCCGTAAAGCGATTTCTCCGAGAAAAACACGTCCTGCTCGACGCCCAGTTTTTTGAGATCCGCCCGGATCAGGTCCATCATGGCGTCCGTCGCAAACTCGCGAACCTCTTCCAGCCAGAACTGCTCACCCTTGTCGACGAACGCATCGCCCACCTTGGCCTTAAGCGCTTCACCAACGGCAATCAGATAATCGCCGGGATAGGTTCCATCCTCGAACGCAACCTCCTGACCGTGGGCCTCAAGATACCGCAGGTACACCGACCGGGCGAGCACATCGACCTGCGCCCCGCCATCGTTGATGTAATACTCCCGCGTGACGTCATAGCCTGCGAATTCCAGCAACGACGCCAAGGCATCCCCGAACACCGCGCCCCGCATGTGCCCGACATGGAGCGGGCCGGTCGGGTTGGTCGAGACATATTCGACGTTCACTTTCACGCCCGCGCCAACGCCCGAATGCCCAAACGTCGCGCCTGCATCAATCGCCTCGGCCACGACATCGTGCCAGAGGACATCCGCCAGCCGCAGGTTCAAAAACCCCGGCCCCGCCAC
This sequence comes from uncultured Rhodobacterales bacterium, assembly GCA_964638245.1. GTDB lineage: Bacteria > Pseudomonadota > Alphaproteobacteria > Rhodobacterales > Rhodobacteraceae > CAZWZG01. Next base: position 832 of record CAZWZG010000283.1, on the reverse strand, counting down.
CTCGGCGGTCGTGATGCGCGGATCGCTGGCCAGCCGTTCGGCAAGATCGTCCGCAATATCGCGCGGCTTCATGCCCGCCGGTTTGGCCAGAACCATCGCCGCATTGGTCGCCATATCCCCATGGGCCGCGTCTCGTGGCGGCTCGACCGCGACGTTGGCGTAAGACAGCCCAGAGGGCAGTGCGCCGTCCGCCACCATGGCGTCCAGCGTTTCGATCACGGAAGTGCGGATATCAGCGAAAATGTTCATGGCGCGCGGTGTAGCAGGTCGGTCGCGCGCGTCAACGTGGCTGGGCCAAACGCTCGGCATCTGCACCGGTCAGGCGCGCATGTTCGAGCAACGCAAAGCGATCTGTCATGCCCGCCATGTAATCGGCCACGAGCCGCGCCAGTGCTGCATCGCCTGCCGCCGCCACCTGTGTCGCGTTCCAGTTCTCGGGCAATAGCTCAGGCCGCTCCATGTAGATCGGGAAGAGTTCGGTCACGACCTCGGTCACGATTTCTCGCTGCGCCATCACGCTGGGTGCGCGGTACATGTTCTTGAACAAAAAGGCGCGGATCTCGCCAATGGCCGCGATCATCTCTGGCGAAAACGCAATGACCGCATGATCGAGCGCCCGCACATCCTCAACCGACCCCGGCGCTGCCGCATCGATCAGCTTTTGCGAATGGGCCAGAACATCTTCGACCATATACCCGAAAACACGTCGAAGCATCTCATGCCGCCGCCGCCGATCATCCAGCCCCGGATACAGGCGATCCACCTCGGCGCGCGCATCGCACACCAGCGGCAACGCGATGATGTCATCCTCGCAAAACAGCCCGGCCCGCAG
>CAZWZG010000282.1:0-1819 GCA_964638245.1 uncultured Rhodobacterales bacterium | reverse complement strand
CTCCCATGTAAATGTCTCCATCATGCTGAACGGTTGATCCCTTGCCCAAAAGCTCCGCGGCTTTCAGAAGGGCTTCGGAAATTTCTTCTCGGCTGTCGGCTGAGGCCTCGGCGGCAAGCGAGTGATAGACAACACGTGTGCTGGCGATCTCATCCAAGGTGCGCGCCAGATCGCGCCCCACCCGCTCTCGCTCGGCCGGTTCACGAGCGACGCCGTTGCTGGCGTCTTCTTTGACGGCGTAGATTTCTCTGGTTCTCGGCGGATAGTGCACAACGCCGCGATCCACACGTCGTGTTGCCTCGAGTTTCACACCGTATTTTTCTGCCTCTTCGACCATGGCGAGGCGAAAATCGTCATAGTTGAAGCGGTGATCCCGGCCAAGATAGAAGAACTCGCCCTCTTGGGACCGTCGGTTCAACACGATGTGGGCATGTGGGTGATCCCGATCCTTGTGGACCGCAATTAGATAATCGAAGTGGCCTTCATCCGTCTCAAAGAACCGCTCAGACACATCCGAGGCAATATCGCGAACATCTTCGGACTTAGTGCCTTTCGGGAAAGACATAAGCATGTGGGTGGTGTTGCCCATCTTGGGCCGGAACCCATTGTCCCAACGCTCAGCAAACCGGTCCGTGAGCTTCTTGATGTCCTTGTCATCGAACTTCGTCTTGCCGTCATAGGTTCCGCGGCTATCCACAAAATGGGAAAGCTTGTGGTCGCGCGTGATGTAGGAGAGCTGGTTGCTCAATTGGCCCTTGGTATGCGTGCCGCCGTTCCTAATGGCTTTGAACACCGCCGCGCGATGGCCTCGGGCCGCGCGATAAAGCTGCGCATGCCGTTTGCTGTTAAGACCCTGCATAGAACCGCGGATGCGGTCCCATCCGTCTCGGAAGACCTCGCCAGTGACGGCTTCGACGGCGCTATTGCGTGCCAAGCGCAAACTCCCTCAACACATCGTCGACCGTGACGTTCATGACGTCATTCCGACGCCTGACGAGCTGGTCGATCTCGTCTCCCATTTCCAGGATCAAGCTCGCCAACGAACGAATCTCAGCGTATTGCTGGTCGGACCAGGGCGCGGGCCTGCCCCACTTCTTCGCCTCATTCATCCTGCGCGCGATCTGGGTGACGTTGTTCCCAACCCGATTGAGCGCCGCGCGGAACCCCGCGAGCTCTCCAGCCAGGTGGTCGTCCGGCACAAAGATCCCGTTTGTGGCCTGCATCAAGGCGCGCAACGCATCGGCCCGACTTGCAAAGCCGTGCTTGGAAATTGCCTCATCGAACGCCCGCATCTCGTCTGGCGTCACGGTTACGCTCGCTGCTGCAGTTCGAATTCCAGTGTCACGACGGCGGTCTTTTTCGCGCTTGATCGTGTAGTGGATCGTCCGCCTTGTGACGCCAAAGCGAGCCGCAAGGCCCTTCACATCGGCACCCTTGGCCGCTTCGCGGACAATCACCAATCGCTCTTGCGGCGTCAGAATGCGGCCTTTAGGCATGCGAACAAAGAACCCCTATTTCCTGCCATCCTCATACTGACCGAATGAATACAAAAATGCTGTATTGTGTCAATACTGCGGTTTTGTCGTGAATGAGGGAAGTATTCCGTTTCTCGCCGAGGTTTGCAAAGCCGAGGCCGTCGAGCTAATATGGCGAGACCAGCAGAGGACTGGAGTCCGAGGCTGCCGATGAGAACGGGCCGTACAGGGCCATTACTCAATTTTGGCTACCCTGCTTTACAAAAGATCGAGAAGGCCCCTTCTGGCGCCTCTCAGCGGCTCTTGCGTGCAACAACACCCCTCCCCCACCCTTCGCGCTGATA
>CAZWZG010000281.1:1114-1930 GCA_964638245.1 uncultured Rhodobacterales bacterium | reverse complement strand
CGGCCATCTGCGCCTGTTCTTCTTCGGTCAACGGGCGGATCTGCGCGAGTTTCTGGGTCACATCCGTACGCAAACCGTCCAGCAGCGCTTCAAACAGCGAGAACGCCTCGCCCTTGTATTCGTTCAACGGATCGCGTTGTGCGTACCCCCGGAACCCAACAACCGAGCGCAGATGCTCGAGCGTAACAAGATGCTCGCGCCATTTGCCGTCGATCGTCTGCAGAAGAAGCTGTTTTTCGATTGAGCGCATTTGGTCGGGACCGAACTGCGCGGCCTTCTGGGCCATGAACTTGTCCGCAGCATCCGAAAGCCGTTCGGCCACCACGTCGTCGTCCACGCCTTCCTCAGACGCCCATTCTGCGACGGGCACGTCCAAATTTAATTGGGCCTTAACCGCTTCGCTCAGCCCTTCGGTATCCCACTGATCGGCATAGCTTTTGGGCGGCATATACTGGTCGATGAGGTCGTCGATGACCTGATTGCGCATGTCGCCCACGATCTCGGACAAGTCGGCGGCTTCCATGATTTCGCGACGCTGGCTGAAGATGACCTTCCGCTGGTCGTTCATCACGTCATCGAATTTCAGAAGCTGTTTCCGGATGTCAAAGTTGCGCCCTTCGACCTTGGCCTGCGCTTTTTCCAGCGACTTGTTCACCCACGGATGCACGATGGCCTCGCCTTCCTGCATGCCAAGCTTGCCTAGGACGCTGTCCAAACGCTCGGAGCCGAAGATGCGCATCAGGTCGTCTTCGAGGCTCAGGAAGAAAGACGAGCGTCCCGGATCCCCCTGACGGCCCGAACGACCGCGCAGCTGGT
>CAZWZG010000281.1:0-1085 GCA_964638245.1 uncultured Rhodobacterales bacterium | reverse complement strand
TGGCGTTCGGTTGCCAGAACGAACAGGCCACCCGCGTCGAGCACTTTGGCCTTTGCGTCGGCAACCTCAGCCTCGATCCGTGATCGCACGGCATCGGGATCCGCTTCGGGGTCTTCGGCAAGAGCCTGCAACACTCGCATTTCGACGTTGCCGCCAAGTTGAATGTCGGTGCCTCGACCAGCCATGTTGGTGGCGATCGTCACGGCGCCGGGTTTGCCCGCATCGGCAACGATCTGCGCTTCCTGCTCGTGCTGGCGCGCGTTCAGGATGTTGTGGGGGATACCGTCCTTAACGGCCGCGTCCAACGCATCAGCCGTGTCCGTTGCGCGCTTGGCCTCAGCTTCCTTGACCTTGTCGCCGGCCGCGAAAGAGCGGTTCTTTTCGACCAGTTTCTTGAGATTGGCCTTGTCCGACAGCATCCGCGACAACAACTCTGACTTCTCGATGCTGGTCGTGCCTACGAGAACCGGCTGACCCTTGTGCCAGGCGCGCGCGATTTCCTCGGTGACGGCGTTGTATTTTTCGGCGGCGGTCCGATAAACCGCGTCGTGCTCATCCACACGGGCAATCGGCTTGTTTGTCGGAATTTCCACAACGCCAAGACCATAGATGTCTGCAAACTCCTCGGCCTCGGTCAACGCCGTACCGGTCATTCCGCCCAGCTTGTTGTAAAGCCGGAAGTAGTTCTGGAACGTCACGCTGGCCAACGTCACATTCTCCGGTTGGATCGCAACATTTTCCTTGGCTTCGATCGCCTGGTGGAGACCGTCGGACAAGCGTCGCCCGGTCATCATACGACCCGTGAATTCGTCGATCAGAACCACCTGACCGTCGCGCACGATGTAATCCTTGTCCTTGGTGAACAGCTTGTGCGCGCGCAGGCCCTGATTGATGTGGTGCACTATGGTCGTGGATTCCGGCGCGTAAAGGTTTTGACCCTCAGGCAGGATGCCTGCTGCCGTCAAACGCTCTTCCAGGAAATCGTTGCCTTCCTCGGTGAAGGTCACGTTCCGCGTTTTCTCGTCCAGCTCGAAATGGCTGTCATCAACTTCCGGGATAAGCGTGTCGCTTGTCTTGTAGAGCTC
>CAZWZG010000280.1:0-1945 GCA_964638245.1 uncultured Rhodobacterales bacterium | reverse complement strand
TCGTGATGCGGGTGAACTACCGGATAGCGTGGCCCGGAGTATCGTTTGAAGGCTTCGGCCAGTACTTTGGCCAAGGCACGGCGTTCGGCGGTGGGATGCAGGCTTTCGGACGGGTCGGCCCCGACCTTGCGTCGTTTTCTATCCCAGAAAATCTTGCCCCAACCGCGGTATCCTCCAACGGACGGCGCATCGGGATCGGTTGGATAGCGCGCCTGCCAGCCTTCGGGCAGGGGCAATCCACTTTCCTCAGCCTTTTCCATCATCCACACGAATGGGATATTCGCCAGCGGACGCGCCGGGTGATACCCCGTCAGATGCCCGCCGATGTCGCCATGAGTGCCGCGGAACCAGACCTGTTCCACCTGCCCTTCGAACCCTTTGGTGTCCCACAACACTGGCTTGAACGCCTGCCGCATCTCGTTGAGCGCAAGCGCGTGGTAGCCCGCCTTGACGCAAGCCCCCAGCGAGTGGTTGTGGAATTCATGGGCCCGCGCAAACAAGCGCGTCAGCCCCGGGAACTTCATCCCCAACGCCTTCACCGTATCCCAAACCCCGATCATCTCGATCGGCACAGCCTCATGACAAAACGCCGCGCGGAACGCCGCCGCCGTTTCGGGATCCGGCGGGTCCTCGTATTGCCGGTAGGCCTGCTGGATATTGCGCACTGTCGCATGCTCTGGCTTTAAAAGCCCCACCCGGTCAATCGCCCCGGCCAGAGAGCGCGCGGCATAGGCTCCGCGCGAGAACCCCAGCAAGAAAATCCGGTCTCCGGGCCGATACCGGGACGCCAATGTCCCATAGACCCGCCGGATCTGACGCGAAATCCCGCGCCCTTCGATCACGTCGCGGGTCGAGCGCCAGTCGGTCCACTGGATGCCTGCCTCATAGCGCAGATCAAGGCGCGCTTCGGCTGGCACATCCTGCAATAGCTTGAACGCCTGCCCCGCATTTGTCTCATGGCCATCGGCCAGCGAGGACATGGTTCCATCCAGAATGATCACATGGGTCATCGGCTCGCGCGTTAACCCGGCGCGAACCTGCTCGACGCGCTGGAACCGCCGCGCGACACGTTTTACCAAACCAAAAAGACGCATTGCGCCTCCTCCTTGGAAAAAGCCTGCCAAATCAGAGGGGTCCTGTCGATCCCCCTGCCCGTGCAAGGTGTGTTTCTTTCCAAGATAAGCCATGATGACTGAAACAGTGCGACACGAAAATTAACATTCCGGTCAGGCGCGCGTGCGCTCACGTCCACGCCCCGGCAACACCCCAGGCAACACCCCCTTTCCCTCCCCGCGCGGGCGCGCTAGATCACCCGCGCAGTTAAGGGACGAAACCCATGGACAAGACCTTCAACGCCGCCGAAGCCGAAGCGCGCCTGTATAGGGCCTGGGAAGAGAGCGGAGCCTTCAAGGCCGGGGCCAACGCGTCCTCGGACGAAACCTTCTGCATCATGATCCCGCCGCCCAACGTGACGGGCTCGCTCCACATGGGTCACGCGTTCAACAACACGCTGCAAGACATTTTGGTCCGCTGGCACCGGATGCGCGGCCACGACACGCTCTGGCAGCCGGGACAGGACCATGCAGGCATCGCCACCCAGATGGTTGTCGAGCGTGAACTGGCCCAGACCAACCGCCGCCGCACCGATTTCTCTCGCGAAGACTTCGTTGACCTCGTTTGGGAGCAGAAGAAGAAATCCGGCGGCACCATCATCGAACAGTTGAAACGCCTCGGCGCGTCCTGCGACTGGTCGCGCAACGCCTTCACCATGGCTGGCGCGCCCGGTGACACCCGTATCGGCCACGAAAACAGCCCCGATTTCCACGACGCCGTCATCAAGACCTTCGTCGAGTTTTACGACAAGGGCATCATCTATCGCGGCAAGCGACTGGTGAACTGGGACCCGCATTTCGAGACAGCGATTTCCGATCTCGAGGTCGAGAAC
>CAZWZG010000279.1:0-1996 GCA_964638245.1 uncultured Rhodobacterales bacterium | reverse complement strand
GTTTCAGCTGAGCCTGAAAGAGGGTCTGACCGTCTACCGCGATCAGCAGTTTTCGGGCGATATGCGGGGTCACGGGGTCAAGCGGATCGAGGATGTCGCGATGTTGCGTGGCCGCCAATTCCGCGAGGATGCCGGCCCACTCGCCCACCCGGTCCAGCCACAGGAATATGTCGAGATCAACAACTTCTACACGGCGACCGTGTACGAAAAGGGCGCCGAGTTGATTGGCATGTTAAAGACGCTTGTTGGCGAAGACGGCTATGCCAAAGCGCTGGACCTTTACTTCGAACGTCATGACGGGCAAGCGACGACAATTGATGCCTGGTTGAAGGTGTTTGAGGACGCCACTGGCCGCGATCTGGCGACGTTCAAGCGCTGGTACGTGCAGGCAGGAACGCCAAGGCTGACAATCACGCAGGACCGCGAAGGCGATACGTTCGTGCTTCGTCTTGCTCAGGAGACACCCGATACGCCAGGCCAGTCGAGCAAGCTGCCAGTGCCCATCCCGCTTCGCTATGGTGTCATTGGCCCCAACGGTGACGACCTCTTTGGAACCGAAACTTTCGAGCTGACCGAGGCCGCGGACACGCTAACGATCAAAGCCCCTGAGGGATCGGTCCTGTCGCTCAATCGCGGCTTTGCAGCGCCCATTTTGCTGGAGTACGCACAATCCAACGCTGACAAACTGCATCTACTGGCTCACGACACGGATCCGTTCAATCGCTGGGAGGCGGGGCGCGATCTGGCCAAGGCGATCCTTGTCAATGGCGTGGACCCCGACCCGTATCTCGATGCCCTTGCCGATGTGCCGTCGGATGAAACGCTAGAGCCCTCATTTCGCGCGATGCTGTTGCGACTGCCCACCGAAGGCGACCTGTTCCAAGAGATCACGCGGCGCGGCGAACCCGGGGACCCCGGGGCAATCCATGCCAAGCGCGAAGCATTGATCGATGCCATGGCAGCACGGCTGGAGCGTCCGCTTGCGATCCTCCATGACGCGCTTCCACCTGAGAAGCCGTTTTCAGCAGACCCCGAGGTCGCCAGCCGTCGCGGTTTGCGCCTGACTGCGCTTGGTCTTTTGTCGCGGCTGGACGGTGGCGCGCGCGCCGAAGCCTTGCGCGAGACTGCTGACAATATGACGGATGAACTGGCCGCTCTGGGCGCATTGATCCGCACCGGTAAAGGCGATGATGCCATCGCGGCCTTTTATGACAAATGGCGCCACGAGCGCCTGGTGATGGACAAATGGTTCGCGCTTCAGATCACCGCTGGGCGCGCAGCGGACGCTGTTGACACCGCCGAGCGGCTTTCTGCCCATGCCGATTTCACTTGGACGACGCCAAATCGGTTCCGTTCGGTTTTTGGAGCGTTGGCTGCGACACCAGCCGGTTTTCACGCGCCTGATGGACGCGGGTACGACCTTTTTGCGGACTGGATCCTCAAACTCGACCCCAAAAACCCGCAAACCGCTGCAGGCACAATCAAATCCTTTGAAACCTGGGCCTTGCTGGAACCGGGCCGCAAGGCGCTTGCACGCGCAGCTTTGGAACGCATTGCCGGGACGGCGCGTTTGTCCAAGGATGCCAGCGAGATCGCGACGCGCTTGTTGGGCGGGTAACCCCCGCCTGCCCTGTTGTGGCAAAGATCGGCTGGGCTTCCCATATTGAGGTTAGCAAGGCTCCGCCGGTGAGGCTGGGTGCCCGCGCAACGAAGGGTGATTTGTGCTAGGATGTCACACGTCTTTCAAATGAAGCCGGTACGGGAGCGACCATGAAAGAGCGTATCGATCCCCTGATCGCGGAACGCGCCGCATGGCTTTTTGCGGACACGGCACATGCGCGTTTTTGCCGGGGCGTTTTGATGCGCGTGCTGGGCTACGGCCGCACCATCGCGATTGCCGAGCATTTGGAACATCGCCCGACGCAGGAAATCATGGCGATGATGGGCGCGATCTTGGCGCATGATGTCGATGTCACGGGTCTTGAGCACGTTCCCA
>CAZWZG010000278.1:0-2017 GCA_964638245.1 uncultured Rhodobacterales bacterium | reverse complement strand
GTGCCAGCTCCAGCCGATGGGTCAGGGGTCCGGTTGTGTCGGGTGACACCAGATGAGCGCCAAAGCTGGTGATCGGCCGAATGCGCGGATGAAACCGCGCCGGGCCATGGGTCAGCTCATCCGCAATGCGCCGCCCCAGCCGCTGAGTGTTGACGAAAACCTCAACCTTCGACCAAGCGAGGGGGTTTCCGTCGGGCATCCGATCAACAAGACCGGCGACGAATGCCTCGGCCAAATCCACCCCGACATCCAGCCGGAAGACGCGCGCGCTAACCTGCTTGGGAAACATCGCGACCCGCCTCCAAAAGCTGTTCGGCGATCGCAATGGCATCCGGATGGCCCACATCACACCAATCGCCAGCGATCACATGCCCATGGATTGCGCCGTCTTCGGCCAGAAGGTTCCAGTAACGGTTCAGCGAAAAAACCTCGTCTTGGATGCGATCAAGCTGGGACGGATCAAGGATTTGCGCCCCGGTGTAAACCAGTGGCCCACCCCGCGTTAACTCGCCGTCAGGCGACATCGAGAAATCCCCATCCCGCGTATGACCGTGTGCGCGATCCTTGGGAACCAAGGCCAGCAACGCACGGTGGTTCTCGCTCCACTGTTTCTTCAACTCCACCAGCGCATTTGGCCCGCTCCAGACCGCATCTGCATTCAGCGTCGCAACCGGGCCGCTGCCCAAGAGCGGCAGAGCGGCCTTAAGCCCGCCGCCTGTTTCCAGCAGCTTTGGCCGCTCGTCCGCGACGGTCACACCCTGGGCCTTGACCCGCGAAATCAAAACATCCGGTTTGTAGTGAACGTTCGCGACGATATTCTCGAACGCGGCATCACGCGCCAATTCCAGCGCGTGATCGATCAACGGTCTCCCGCCAACTTCGACCATCGGTTTGGGCGTATCTTGGGTGAGCGCGCCCATACGCGTTCCCCTGCCCGCCGCAAAGATCATCAGGGACCTAACGCTCATCGCAAGGCATTCAGAAGTGTAGCGTTTGGCGCGGGGAGCGTATCGGAGATGATGGTATTCAGGTCTTCAACGTCCGGATGCCCAAGGTCTTCGGTCAACAGGGTCCAAACACGCGGAAGGTAGTCGACATACCGCGTCTTGCCATCGCGTTTGGACAAGCGCGCAAAGACCCCAAGAATCCGCATGTTCCTTTGAATGCTGAGCACGCGGCAGGCATCGTCGAAGGCGCGCGGTTCCAGGCCAAGAATGGTGCAGAACCGCGCCTTTTCCTGTTCAACAATGTCCTTTGGAACCTCGCGCCGCACATCTCGCAAGAGCGACATCAAATCGTAGGCCGGATGGCACAATGCGGCGTCCTGAAAATCCAGAAGGCCGACCGAGCGGACGCCTTCCCGCTCGGGCATCCAGATCAGGTTGTCCACGTGATAGTCACGCAACGCGATCGTCTGGCGGGTGGCCATCAATGGCTCCAAAGCGTTGCGCATAGCGGTGCGGAACCCATCGGATGGGCCGGGCGCATACCATTCATAGGGAAGGGCCGCGAGGTCTACCATTTGGGCCGTGTCGTATTTTGGCAGTTCCGCTGGACCTGGCTGCCGCGCGAGTTCGATGAGGACATCAACCGCTCGTCCATACAAGAGCTTGCCACTTTGCGGTGCGCGGTCGAGCACGGCCGAAAACAGATCATCGCCAAGATCTTCAAGAAGGACAAACCCGGTCTCAAAATCAAACGCGCGTACGCCCGGTGAAGACAGACCCCGCCGCGCCAGATGCCGAGCGACCGAAACGAAGGACTCGTTTGTTGTGTTTGTCTCGGGCGGCGCGTCCATAAGGATCGCTGTTTCCGCCCCGCGCTTCAGGCGAAAATACCGGCGCAAGGAAGCATCGCCCGCAAGGGATTCGATCGCTGCAGACCCCCAACCCGCCGACGCCAGAAACACGCTGCGTTCGTCGTCACGCTCAGGCATCGATGCTTTCCATACCGATGGAACGAAGTCGCGCGCGCCAGAATGCTGGTCCGTGGAACGTCAAGTTGCGAGTATCCGACC
>CAZWZG010000277.1:0-2025 GCA_964638245.1 uncultured Rhodobacterales bacterium | reverse complement strand
CGCTGGGGCCAGATCGCCGAGCAGAAGCCTGATGAGTGGTACTTTGATGTCGCCAAGGACGTTTATCGCCCTGACATCTATCTGTCCGCTGCGCGCATGCTGGTCGACGAAGGCCTTGCCAACGAAGCCGACTTCCCTTGGGACAGCGATGGCTTCAAGGCCGCGACTCCGCCCGAAGATATCATCGACGGCATTGGCTATGACGGCCGGACACCGAACGCCTACCTCGAAAGCCTGCCGATCGGCCTGAAAGGCGCGCAAACCGTCGTAGGCGGCGAAATCCAGGGCTAAGGCTCTGATCCCCCGGCCCATACTTCCCTCCTTCCGATGGGCCGGGGTTCCTTCCAAACGCATCCGCATCCCGGAGACCTCTGATGACCGCCGTTGATCCCAACATCGCAAGTGATGCCGACCGAGAGGCCCGAAAGGCCCGGACGTTCACCCGCATTAACAAGGCTGACCGCTGGTTCCAGGTTCTGGGGCTAAGCTGGATCACGCCGGTTCTGAAAGCCGCTGCCGGGGACAACCCCAAGGCGCAATTGAGCGAAATCTGGCGGCTTCTGGCCGTGCCGGTGATCGCCATTGCGGCGTTTCTGATGCTTTGGGGCACGCTGGCCCCGACGGTGCAGACGTCACTGGGTGCGATCCCTGGACCGGCACAGGTTTGGGAACAAACCGTCAGCCTGCACGAAGACGCCATCCGCAAGGCCGAAAGCAAGGCGCGTTTTGATGCCCAGGTCGCCACGCTGAACGAACGCCGGATCGCGAACGGGCAAGAGCCGGTGGAACGCGCTTACACGGGCGCGCCGACGTATTACCAGCAGATCTGGACCTCGATCAAAACGGTCTTCTTCGGGTTCTTCATCGCCACAGTGATCGCCGTCCCGCTGGGGATCACGGCGGGTCTTTCCCCGACCGCAAACGCCGCACTGAACCCGATCATTCAGATCTTTAAACCGGTCTCGCCCCTCGCCTGGCTGCCGATTGTGACGATGGTCGTCTCGGCGCTTTACACCACGAACGACGGGCTTTTCGCAAAGTCCTTCCTGAACTCCGCCATCACGGTGACGCTTTGTTCGCTCTGGCCGACGCTGATCAACACGGCCCTCGGCGTGTCCTCCATCGACAAGGACCTGATCAACGTCTCCAAAGTCCTGAAGATGAGCACCTGGACCAAGATCACCAAGCTGGTCCTGCCCTCTGCGCTGCCACTGATCTTCACCGGTCTGCGCCTGTCGCTGGGTGTTGGTTGGATGGTTCTGATCGCCGCTGAAATGCTCGCCCAGAACCCCGGCCTTGGCAAATTCGTCTGGGATGAATTCCAGAACGGGTCAAGCCAGAGCCTTGCACGGATCATGGTGGCGGTGTTCACCATCGGGATCATCGGCTTCCTGCTGGACCGGATGATGTACGCGATCCAGTCGCTCTTCACCTTCACGAACAACCGGTGAGGCAACGATGGGTATCCTGACACTCGACAACGTCTCAAAGAGCTACGGGGAAGGCACCGCCGAAACCCCCGTCCTCAAGGACATCAAACTCGACGTGAAGGAGGGCGAGTTCCTCGTTCTCCTCGGCTTCTCCGGTACGGGCAAGACGACGCTGATCAACATGCTGGCGGGGCTCGATACGCCCTCCAAAGGCAAGGCGACGTTCAAGGGGGCGGAGATCACCGGCCCCGGACCTGAGCGCGGGGTGATCTTTCAGAGCTATTCACTGATGCCCTGGCTTACCGTGAACGGGAATGTGGGTCTGGCCGTGGATACGGTCTATCCAAACCTTTCCCGCGCCGAGAAGGCCGAGAAGGTCGCGCATTACGTCAAGATGGTGGGGCTGAGCCACGCCACGGGGCGCCGCCCGGCGGAGCTTTCCGGCGGGATGCGTCAGCGGGTCAACGTGGCCCGTGCGCTGGCGATGAACCCTGAGGTGCTGCTTCTGGACGAACCGCTGTCGGCGCTGGATGCGCTGACCCGCGCCAATCTGGCCGACGAGATCGAGGCGATCTGGGAAAAGGACAAGAAAACC
>CAZWZG010000276.1:1438-2064 GCA_964638245.1 uncultured Rhodobacterales bacterium | reverse complement strand
CATCATGCCCGAGCTTTCCACCTGGAAGACGGCAACCGTTTGGGCCGAAGCGTAAAGGTCGTAGGTCTTCTTGTCGTCGAGCGGGATGGCCCCGATGTCGATGTCGATCCCGCGTTGTTTGAGCAAATCCAACGCATTCTGGATGACGGTCAGGGTTTTCAGGCCCAGAAAGTCGAACTTCACCAGACCTGCAGCCTCGACCCACTTCATGTTGAACTGCGTGGCGGGCATTTCCGAACGCGGGTCGCGGTAGAGGGGGACAAGTTCGTCAAGCGCGCGATCGCCGATCACGACGCCCGCGGCGTGGGTGGAAGCATTCCGGAGCAGGCCTTCGACCTGTTGGCCGTAGGTGAGAAGGCGGTCGACGACTTCTTCCGCCTTCGCCTCTTCCCGAAGGCGGGGCTCGTCGGCCAACGCCTTTTCGATCGAGACGGGTTTGACGCCTTCGACGGGGATCAGCTTGGACAGGCGGTCGACCTGTCCGTACGGCATCTGAAGCACGCGGCCCACGTCGCGGACGGCGGCTTTGGACAGAAGCGCGCCAAACGTGATGATCTGCCCCACCCGGTCGCGGCCGTATTTTTCCTGCACGTAACGGATCACCTCTTCGCGGCGGTCCATGCAGA
>CAZWZG010000276.1:0-1428 GCA_964638245.1 uncultured Rhodobacterales bacterium | reverse complement strand
CGATGTCGAAGTCCGGCATCGAGACCCGTTCGGGGTTGAGGAAACGTTCGAACAAGAGCCCATAGCGGAGCGGGTCGAGGTCCGTGATGGTGAGGGCGTAGGCCACGAGCGACCCCGCGCCGGACCCCCGGCCCGGACCCACGGGAATGTCGTTGTCCTTGGCCCATTTGATGAAGTCGGCGACGATCAGGAAGTAGCCCGGAAACCCCATGCCCTCGATCACGCCCAATTCGAAATCGAGCCGCGCCTCATAGTCTTCTATCGGGGCGGCCGGGTCGATCACAGCCAAACGCGCCTTGAGCCCTTCCTTGGACTGGCGGCGCAATTCTTCGACCTCGTCCTCGGCAAAACGCGGCAGTATGGGGTCGTGTTTGGAGGCGGCGAACGCGCAGCGGCGCGCGATTTCAACCGTGTTCTCAAGCGCTTCTGGCAGATCGGCGAAGAGCGTCGCCATTTCGGCAGGCGTCTTGAAGTAGTGCTGCTCGGTCAAGCGGCGGCGCGGCTCGGACTGATCGACATAGGCGCCTTGGGCGATGCAAATCAGGGCATCATGCGCCTCGTACATTTTGGCCTTGTCGAAATAGACGTCATTGGTCGCAACCAGCGGAAGCGCAAGGTCGTAGGCCAAATCGATGCTTGGTCCTTCGGACATCGCTTCGGCTTCGGGCAATGCACCGCCTTCTTGCGGGTGACGCTGAAGTTCGATGTAAAAGCGGTTCGGAAAAGCACTCGCCAGACGCTCAGCGATGCTGCGCGCATCCTTGGCTTTGGCGGCGCGAAACGCGCGCCCAATCGGGCCATCGGGGCCACCGGAGAGGCAGATCAGCCCATCTGAATGCGCTTCGATTTCTTCGAGCGTCACCTGTGGCAGCGCGTCGGTTTCCTTGAGGTAGAGCGCTGAGTTCAGCTTCAGCAGATTGCCGTAACCGGTGGCGTCCTGGGCCAACAGTACCAAGGGAGCGGCGCCTTCGTCCGTGGTCATGTCGATCTGGCATCCGATGATCGGCTGAACGCCCGCGCCCATGGCCGCCACCGAAAATTCGAGTGCCGCGAACATGTTGTTCGTATCGGTCACCGCAACGGCGGGCATCCCCGCATCGGCTGTCATTTTCGGGAGCTTTTTCAAGCGGATGGCGCCCTCCAACAGGGAGTATTCCGTGTGAAGGCGAAGGTGGATGAATCGGGGATCACTGCTCATTTGATCGCAGCTTAGCGGCCCCTGCCTGGGACGGAAACGGGCAAAAAGTTAGCTTATGGGCTATCTTTTTGAGTCGCGCCGCTTTAGTTAGCCTCATGGATAACCTTTCACTTGATTCGCTTTTCGCCACGCTGGCCGATCCCACCCGACGGGCGGTGATTGAACGGCTGGCCGAGGGCCCGGCACCGGTCAAAGAACTGGCGGCACCCCATGACATGGCGCTGCCGTCC
>CAZWZG010000275.1:0-2076 GCA_964638245.1 uncultured Rhodobacterales bacterium | reverse complement strand
GGCGATCTTTGCGGCCAACCCAGCCGCGCGCGTGTTGATCGCAGGGTCGCTCTATTTGGCAGGATCGGTCCTGCAGACGCACGCTTAGTTCAAATACGCGCTTCTTTGTCCACCCGCGATAAAGGTGTTCTTGTTAAGCGTGGCCCGCGGCATCTGCCACAGGACGCGCAATGGACAAAACCGACCTTCCGCTTTGGCTCAGCGATCAAAATCCGGCGCTGTTCCTGAAGCGCTCAGAAGACGCTCTTGCCGTGGCCTTCCAGCCCATCGTGGACATCAACACCGGGGAGACCCTGTCTTTCGAAAGTCTCGTGCGCGGCTATCAGGACATCGGGTTTGCGTCGGTCGATGAGCTTTTGGACCACGCGCACGCGACCGACCATCTGCTTGAACTCGACTCGATCCTTGTGCGCCGCTCGATGCAGGCACATCGCAAGCTGCGCGAAGATGCCTGGTCGCTGTTGTTTCTGAACGTAGATGGTCGACTGATGGGCGAATGGCCCCGGGTCCGCGATATGCTGGTTCGTCAGCTGGCCAGCCTTGATATGGAACCTGTCGATGTCTGCATCGAACTGTCAGAGCGCAACCAGGTCCTGGAGACCGACGCGTTCGCAGCGGCAGTCGAGGGGCTTCGCGCGGCAGGGTTCGCGATTGCGATCGACGATTTCGGAATGGGCGACAGCGGATTGCAGATGCTCTATCAATCCAACCCCGATTTCATCAAGATCGATCGCTTCTTCATCAAGTCCATGCCCCATGACCCCAAGAAACGGCTTATGGTCAGTTCGATCGTGGATTTGGCCCATACGCTGGGATCCAAGGTGATTGCCGAGGGGATCGAAACGGAGGCAGAACTCGTGTCTTGCCGCGAAGCGCGGTGTGATTTGGCGCAAGGGTACTTGATCGCGAGACCGACAATCGATCACGCGCAACTCTGTTCGAAATATCCTGTTGCGAGGGAGGGTAAGGGCCCGAGTGTGTCGCGCGAGACGAACGCGGGCGTCAAGGGGCTGGTCGAGGATATTGCCGTCATGTCGGAGACCGACAGCCTTGCCTATCTGGTCGAGCTATTGGGACGCCATCAAAACCAGACGGTCTTTCCGGTTATCGACAGGAACGGCATTCCGCGTGGTGCGGTCTTTGAGAATGACATCAAGGTACTGATGTATTCCCAATACGGGCACGCCTTGGCGCAAAACACGAACCTTGGGATGACCGTGCTCGACTTCGTCCGCCCCATTGCGACCGTCGATATCGAGACACCGATTGGACCGCGCCTTGAGCTGATTTCCGAGAAAGCCGGCCACGGCGTTCTTGTCACGCGCGGTCTGCGCTATGTGGGCTTTTTGTCATCGACATCGCTGGTCAAGCTGGCCAACGACCTTCGGATCCGTGTGGCCTCTAACCAGAACCCCTTATCGGGACTGCCGGGCAATCAGGCCATTCTCGAGCATATGGACGCGCAACGGGGCAATACGGGCGAACCGCGATTGGCTTGCTATGTCGATATCGACAACTTCAAGCCGTTCAATGATCGCTACGGGTTCGAAGCTGGCGATCGCGCGATCCTCATGTTGGCCTCGCTCTTGGAACAACTGGCACGGGACCATGGGGTGTTTGCGGGGCATGTAGGGGGAGATGACTTTTTCGTCGGCTGCTCGGGGAGCGCTTGCGGCTTGGCCGAAAGGGTCCTGTCTGACCTGGCCCAGCGTTTTGCCCATGCCGCAGAGAGCCTGTATTCGCCCGAAGATCGCGCCGCTGGCTTCATCAAGGGTAAGGCCCGCACGGGCGAAGAAAAAACCTTTCCGCTTTTGACCTGTACTGTAGTTGGCGTACGGCTCGACATCGGGGAGCGCGTGGACGACACCAAAGAGCTGACCGGCCAACTGGCCGCGTTAAAAAGTCAGGCACGCGCTTTGGAGAAAAGCTATCTCGTGCGTCCGTTGGCGAGCGCAGAACAGCTTATGGTGTCCTAAGGCTCGATCCAATCATCTGACTGCATTTCCAGCAAACGACTTGCGGTGCGCTCGAACTCGAACGCGCCTGCGCCTTCGAGGTATAGCGCGTCCGGGCGGT
>CAZWZG010000274.1:0-2079 GCA_964638245.1 uncultured Rhodobacterales bacterium | reverse complement strand
GCCGGTCGAAATACGGCAGGTTCTGCAGATACGTCCGGCTTTCCATCAGCTTTTCTGGTGCTAGAGCTGGATGCCGATATGCGGATCGCAACGATCCACGATCTCGCCATCCAGCTCTAGCACCAGACGCAGCACGCCGTGGGCCGCCGGGTGCTGAGGCCCGAAGTTGATGTTGAAGTTTCGGATTTTCTGTTCGCCGGTTTGGGCGTCGTCGAATTTTCCGTCCATCGTCAGACCCTTGTCATCGCGCCGTCCCAGGATGGGGGCAGTGCCCCCAGATGCCGGGCGACAAAATCGTATTGCGGTTGAAGCCAGTCGCGCGCACGGGCGCGCTGGTCGTCAGTCATATCAAGGCTTTGGCCTTCGTTGATCGTTGCGGCCAGCGGCGGGTATTCAGCAAGGCCCAGCGCGCGGCAGAGCCGATGAAAACCGGCTTTCTCCGTGACCTCTTCACTGATGGCGACGTGCAAATTGTCGCCCGCGGCTTGGGTGAGGCGCGAGACTGCACCTTCGTAGTCCGAGCGCGATGTGATCTCGCCTTCGTTGCCTTTAAGCGTGCGTTCGAAGATCCGGTCTGCCCGCGCTCGTGTCAGCATCTTGCTCGGATCGCGCATGACCGCGACCTGACGGATCTGGCTCCACAGCCGGGCAACCGGGTCGCGCAACAGATAGACGAAGAATACCCGCGGCATGATCCGGGCCATCATCGAAAGGCGTTCGACCGACAAAAGACCGTAGGCAGGCGTGAAATCCCCCACGAGCCGCCCGCCTGCACCTTCACTGAGATACGCGCGATATGCGTTCACGTCTTCGCCGCGCTGCAAGAGTCTGATGAAAACCTTGCGATCTACAATGCGCTGCATGAGGTGTTCGCGGTCGCCTTGTCCCATCGTCATGCGATTGGATTCGGCCGCGCAAAGGCGTTCCTGGCGCGCGATCTGATCTGCCAAGCGATCCTTGTCGATCGCGTCAAAGTAGTGAAGTTCCTTGATCGAGCGGAAATGGGTTTGGGGATGATCTTTCAACGCCCGAAAGAGCCAGCTCGTGCCAGCCTTGGTCGCTCCCGCGCAAAAGAGGATCCCGCCGTCGCTCATTTGCTTTCAAGGTCCTCCTTGAAGGCCATGATCCAAAGAAGGATCACCGCGAACGCGGGCACGATGGCAAACAGTGCATAGTACTTGGTGAACCCGTACGAAGGTAGAAGCCGCCAGAGCGGCACGATGACCAGCATGGCAACGAACAGGTACCCGACGATAAGGTCCGAGCCGACTTCCATTACTTGGCGGCCTCTTCGGTTTTTTCGTCGCCCGGAAGGACGTATTCGGCGCCTTCCCAAGGGCTCATGAAATCGAAGTTGCGGTATTCCTGCACAAGGCTGACGGGTTCGTAGACGACGCGCTTTTCGGCTTCGTCATAGCGCACCTCGGTGTACCCCGTGGTCGGAAAATCCTTGAGCAGCGGGTGCCCGCGGAACCCGTAATCGGTGAGGATGCGGCGCAGGTCGGGATGGCCTGTGAAGATGATCCCGAACATGTCGAAGATCTCCCGCTCAAACCAGTTCGCTGCCGGGAACACATCCGTAAGGGTCGGCATCATCTCTTCATCGCGCAGAGCGACTTTGAGGCGGACGCGCTGGTTCGTGTACATCGACAGGAAATGATAGACGACGTCAAAGCGCTCGGGCCGCGATGGGTAGTCGACGGCCGTGACATCGATAAGCGTGGAAAACCGCGCAGAGCGCTCGGTTTTGAGGTATTCGCAGAATCCGGTGAACGACGACTTTGTGACGTTGATGGTCAACTCATCATTCGCCACCTCCCACGACAAGACACAGTCGGGGCGCTTGGCCTCGATCAATTGGGCAAGCTCTTTGAGGGCCTCGGACATGGGCGGCTCCTAGCGGACGATGGTGCCGGTGCGGCGGATTTTGCGTTGCAGCTGAAGGATGCCGTAAAGCAGCGCCTCGGCTGTTGGCGGGCAACCGGGAACATAGATGTCCACGGGCACGATGCGGTCACAGCCGCGCACGACACTGTAGCTGTAGTGGTAGTACCCACCGCCATTCGCGCAGGATCCCAT
>CAZWZG010000273.1:0-2084 GCA_964638245.1 uncultured Rhodobacterales bacterium | reverse complement strand
GGACGAAGCTGCCGTTCGTGGCGGTCCACCGATACTCACACGCGCAGCCTTTGGAACCGTCACCGCTTCCTTCCGCGTTGCTTGTCGAGCTCCTCCGCGATCATCTTTGACACTCTGCCGCCTGCAACGCGATCGAGTTCTTTCCCGATGGCCTCCGTGCAAGCGTGTTCAGGATCGAGCAGCCAAGCGGTCTCGTATGCATCTCCCAAGGCGGATTCTTGAAATCGTGCATCCATCTCGGTCGGGATGTTCTCGGTAACGTCATGAACAATGGGCATCAGGTCCTCGGGTGACACAGCCTTTTCACAGAGCGCGTTGTGGCGACGAACCATCGGCCGGAGCACTTTCCAATACTTCGCTTCTGCCCGCGTTTCTTCGATAGTTGCTGGCGAGACTGGTAAACACGCCTCGTCAAAGGCCTTCACCCACTGCCGTTCAAGTTTCAGCGTGAGATCGTTTTCCGGATCAATCGTATATGCCCTCGGCATCGCCCAAGTAAAGATGCTCGGATATACGATATATGACCAATCCGATTGGCCAGCATGCGACCTCGCTTGCGCCACGATGTCCAAAATTTCCCTAATTGTACCGGCGACCTCGACATCAGCGCGATGACGTTCAGCCATGCGCGAAAATTCGGCGTGTTCATCGCTGGTCAAAAATAGCTTCCTTCCTCTCCGAGTTCGAACCAAAGTGGCCGAACCGCCCAAAAAAGCAAAGCGCCACGCGAAGGTTTGAGCTCGAAGCGGACATTCGCTGCCCTTGCACAGTAAGCGGCATCGCCAGCATCTGCGGTCTTAAAAGATGGTGGGTGATAACAGATTCGAACTGCTGACATCTTCGATGTGAACGAAGCGCTCTACCACTGAGCTAATCACCCATCGGCGCGCCTCTTACAAAGCCTGTAGGGCGGCTTCAAGAGGTTTGATCAGGCCGCAGCACGGTTGTGCGCCATTGCCACCTGATTGGCCACCCAGGCATAGGTCGTCTCCATGCCCGCGCGCAGCGGCTGCTCGGGACGCCAGCCAAGGTGAGCTTCGATCAATCGGTTGTCCGAATTGCGCCCGCGGACGCCCAAAGGCCCTGGCACGTTCTCGATCCGGATGTCCTTGCCCGAGATCCCGATGGCCATTTCGGCCAGTCCGTTGATCGTGATCATCTCGTCCGAGCCGATGTTGACCGGCCCTTCAAAGTTCGATCGCATCAGGCGCATGCTGCCTTCTATGCACTCATCGATGTAAAGGAACGAGCGCGTCTGAAGCCCGTCGCCCCAAACCTCGATCGAGCCGCCGTCGTGGGCCTCGGCAACCTTGCGGCACATCGCGGCCGGCGCCTTTTCCTTGCCGCCTCGCCACGTGCCTTCAGGCCCGAAAATGTTGTGATAGCGCGCCACGCGACAGTTCATGCCATAGTTGCGATTGTAAGCCAGATAGAGCCGCTCGGAGAACAGCTTTTCCCAGCCGTATTCGCTGTCGGGATTGGCCGGATAGGCAGAGCCCTCTTCGCAATTCGGGTTATCGGGATTGAGCTGATTGTGCTCGGGATACATGCAGGCGGACGACGAATAAAACACGTTGCGGATCGTTCGTTTGTGGCAGGTGTCCAGCACGTTGAGATTTATCGTGGCCGAGTTATGCATGATGTCGGCGTCGTTTTCGCCGGTGAACACGTACCCTGCCCCGCCCATGTCAGCGGCAAGCTGGTAGACCTCGTCAAAGCGGCGGTCGATCACGCTGCGTACGACGGCCTGATCGCGCAGATCGCCAATGACGAAGTCATCGGCTTCCGTTTCCGCGAACTCATTGAATTTCAGATCGACGCCCCGGACCCAGGCTCCTTCAGCCTTCAACCGCTTGACCAGATGGCCACCGATAAAGCCCCCGGCGCCCAGTACCAAAGCCGTCCGTTTCATGCTGCGTCCCTCGTCCAACATCTTGTTAACCATGTTGGACCCATCGATGGGCCAAGGGACTTAACGGAGGGTTAATACACCAGATATGGGTAGGCAAAAAAGAAGCGGCACCCGTATGGACGCCGCTTTTTCGGTCTTTTGGAGAAGCTTAATGCGCGGTTGCGCCGGCTCC
>CAZWZG010000272.1:0-2116 GCA_964638245.1 uncultured Rhodobacterales bacterium | reverse complement strand
CTCCCTCAACGAGATCAAGGAGATCCTGACCTCCAAGAATCTGCGCCTGGGCATGGCCCATCACGAGGCCGTGGCCTCGATCGAGGCCGCCGCCCGCCCGCGCGCCACCGGCGAGAACGCCCCCAGCCACCGGGTCCTGGTCGGCCGCGCCGAGATCGGTGCCGCCTGGTCCAAGCGCTCCAATGAGGGCCGCGACTATCTGGGCCTCAAGCTGGACGATCCGAGCTTCACCGCCCCGATCTACGCCAACCTCTTCGACGACGAGGACGGCGAGAGCTACGCTCTGATCTGGTCCCGCCCCAACGGTCGCCGCGGCGAATAACGCCGTCGCGAGGCCCCGGTCGAAAGGCCGGGGCCGACCGCCAACCGGGCAACCGAATCAGTTCCCGAAATTTGCAAGGCCAAAGCGGAACCGCGATGTAAACACGTCAGAATTTTAGTGGCGAATTTTCATTATGCGACTATAATAGTCGTAGTTCTGGCGTTTGCGCCGGGCCGGATGGGAGGTGATCTGCATGATCACCGCCCGACAATCACGGGCCGCGCGGGCGCTTCTTGGCTGGACACAGGAGCAGCTTGCGGATGAGGCCCGGGTATCTTTGACCGCGCTCAAGCGCCTCGAATCCGAAAGCGGGCTCGAGGTCTATGAGACCACGCGCGATCAGGTCCGACGGGCTTTCGAGGCGAATGGCATTCTGCTCCTGAATTCCGACCAGGGGATTGGAGTGATGCATGTTCAGGCGAAGGCCGCCTCAAAGGCCTGACCTTTCCGGCGGGTTTTGCAGGGAGCCGAATTGCGCTAACGCCGTGCTCACAAAACTGTCGACTGGCTGTGTTAGGTTTGTGCAGCAAACGCCGTGGGGATGCGCGTGACGATCAGCAGCTTGCAGGATGTGCCGCCGCAGGGGGGCGTGGTCACGGAGTATGACCGTCGCCACATGGCGCAGTATATGCGTTTGCTCGATGCTGCAGACGAGGGCGCGAGCTGGCAGGAAGCGGCGCAGATCATCTTGGGCCTCGATACGCAGAAAGAGCCGGAGCGGGCGCGCCTGGTCCACGACGCCCATCTTGAACGCGCGCGCTGGTTGAGTTCCGAGGGCTATCGGCAGTTGGCGGCGGGGCGAACCGGCTGAGGAGGTGATGCGCCGTGCGCATCACCTGATGCCTTGTAGCGGGCTTCCCAAGTGATTGATCTCTTGGAATCCTTTCTCATGATCAACCTAGGGGAGAAGCGATGCCATGCAACCTGATCGCTCGAATTGGCGTGACCAGGCCGCCTACGACTATCTCGATAATCTGGCCGCGCCGGACCTCGGCTGGGAATGCCTGCGCCGCAATCCCGAATATCAGCATGATTACGCGAAGCTCGCAGGAGAACCCCCGGAGAGGGTTGATCTGATGGATCAGGTCGGCCGTCGATGGGGGTTGTGCTTTCCCGATCCGACCCGGGCTGCCCGCTTGCGTAGCGGAGGTGTTCTGGTGTCCGGCGGTCGACACGAGTGCCGTGGTGCTCGTTGCCGCCCCCGAGGCACTCGGCGGAGAGGCTGATCGTCTCAGCGAGGACATCGTCGCCTCGACGGACAGACCGTCCCCGATGGGGGAGCACCTGCGCCACAGGCTGCCGGACGGGACGTACCTGCATCTTGTCGCCCCTTCTGGGTCCCGCCACAGGCTTGTGGCCACCGTTCCTCTCGGCCCTGAGGGTCTCGACCGCATCGAGGCAATCCAGCGGCTCCTGGCGAACCAGCACCGCCGTCGATCCATCCCCCGCGACACCCGTCTGACCGCGCAACAAAAAGCGCGCCTCCGGCGTGTCCTTCAAGCCTCGGACGCCGCCTTCCATGGTGCGACCCAGAAGCAGATCGCCGAGGTCCTGTTCCGGACCGGTCGCCTGGACCGCGATGAATGGCAGGTCTCCTCGGCCCGCTTTGCCGTCTCCAGCCTCCTTCGCGAGGGGCGTGACCTGATCGCTGGCGGCTATCGCAAGCTCCTTCGCCACCAGCGCCGCCTCTAGTTCGGCGATCCCGCGCCGCGGTGTGCGGATTTACCCCTGCTACCTTCCCACTGCATCTGACCGGACGCGCTTCGCCATCGTGACCGTCATCAGCCGCTGTTT
>CAZWZG010000271.1:0-2119 GCA_964638245.1 uncultured Rhodobacterales bacterium | reverse complement strand
CGCCGGCTCGATTGAGCTGAATGGCGAAGTCCTGAATGCGCGCGACGGTGCCGCGCTCACGGCGCTGCCAATCGTTGAAACGCAGGCTGGTGACATCTCGGCGTTTATTCCGACAAACGTGATCTCGATCACCGACGGTCAGATCTTCCTTGAAACGGAACTCTTCTTCCAGGGTATCCGCCCGGCTGTGAACACTGGTCTTTCAGTGTCTCGTGTTGGCTCGGCCGCTCAGACGAAGGCGATGAAGTCGGTCGCTGGCTCGATGAAACTGGAACTGGCGCAGTATCGCGAAATGGCTGCGTTCGCGCAGTTCGGCTCGGACCTTGATGCCGCAACCCAGCGCCTGCTGAACCGTGGTGCCCGTCTGACAGAGCTGTTGAAGCAGCCACAGTACTCGCCGCTGACCAACGCTGAGATCGTTTGTGTGATCTATGCGGGTACGAACGGCTACCTCGACAAGCTTCCGCTTGGCGACGTGACACGTTTCGAGCAAGGCCTGCTCAAGCACCTTCGTGGCAAGCACAAGGACCTCCTTGACGACATCACCAACAACGACCGCAAGGTCGGGGGTGATCTCGAGGATGCCATCAAGGCAGCGCTCGACAGCTTCGCCGCCGATTTCGCCTGATCCGGGAGGGGTAGATGCCCAGTCTCAAGGACCTAAAAAACCGGATCGAGTCGGTCAAATCGACCCGCAAGATCACCAAGGCCATGCAGATGGTCGCGGCGGCCAAGCTCCGCCGCGCTGAAGAGTCGGCAGAGGCCTCGCGCCCCTACACCGAACGCTTCAACGCTGTCATGGCCGGTCTTGCGTCGTCTGCAGGTGGGGACGATGCGCCCCGTCTTCTGGCGGGCACCGGTGAAGACAAAGTGCACCTGCTTGTCGTGATGACCGCTGAACGCGGGCTTTGCGGCGGCTTCAATTCTTCCATCGCCAAGCTGGCACGCCAGCATGCGCAAAAGCTGTTGGGTGAAGGCAAGACGGTCAAAATCTTGACGGTCGGCAAGAAAGGGCGCGAACAACTGCGCCGCGATCTTGGCGATCATCTGGTGGGCCATGTCGACCTGACCGAGGTGAAACGTATCGGCTATGTCGATGCCCAAGGCGTCGCGACCGATGTCATCAACCGTTTTGATGCCGGTGAGTTCGACGTCGCGACGATCTTCTACTCGGTCTTCCAGAGTGTCATTTCGCAGACCCCGACCGCCAAACAGGTGATCCCTGCGACGTTCGAAGACGCTGAAGAAGAGGTCGCAACAACGCCCTACGACTACGAGCCGGACGAAACCGCGATTCTTGCGGACCTTCTGCCGCGCAGCGTGGCGACCCAGATCTTCTCGGCCCTGCTCGAGAATGCCGCGTCCGAACAAGGTGCCCGGATGAGCGCCATGGACAACGCAACACGCAACGCGGGCGACATGATCGACCGTCTGACGATCCAGTACAACCGGAGCCGCCAGGCCGTCATCACGAACGAGCTTATTGAAATTATTTCGGGCGCTGAGGCGCTCTAGACGAGAACCGGAGAAACCAAATGGCAAACGCAAAAGGCAAAGTGGCTCAGGTCATCGGCGCTGTTGTGGACGTGCAATTCGCCGACGCACTGCCCGAAATTCTGAACGCGCTTGAAACCGACAATAACGGCAAGCGGCTGGTTCTCGAGGTTGCGCAGCACCTCGGTGAGAACACCGTGCGCACCATCGCCATGGACGGGACCGAAGGCCTCGTGCGCGGTCAGGAAGTCACCGACACCGGCAACCCGATCCAGATGCCAGTGGGCGATGGAACGCTGGGCCGGATCCTGAATGTTGTGGGCGAAAGCATCGACGAGCGCGGCCCGATCGAGACAAGCGAATATCGCGCGATCCACCAGCCCGCGCCGGACTTCCAGGCACAGTCGACCGAGTCTGAAATCCTTGTGACCGGCATCAAGGTCATCGACCTTCTGGCCCCGTACGCCAAGGGTGGTAAGATCGGCCTCTTCGGGGGCGCTGGTGTTGGTAAAACCGTTCTTATTCAGGAACTTATCAACAACATCGCCAAGGTGCACTCGGGCTACTCGGTGTTCGCTGGTGTTGGGGAACGGACCCGCGAAGGCAACGACCTTTACCACGAATT
>CAZWZG010000270.1:0-2153 GCA_964638245.1 uncultured Rhodobacterales bacterium | reverse complement strand
GTGATGGCGATGCTGTCGTTGCCCGCCGTGATCGTCTCAAGCGACTGACGCGTCGCCTCGCGTGGGGCCATGATCATGAACTTGTCAGCGACACCTGCTGCTTCCAGTGCGGGCGTGACGTATTTGATCAACTCGGCATCATGAGCGCGACCAGCGTCAAGCCAGAAGATCGCCTCAGACCCCGTCAGACGCTGGCGGTCCATGGCAAGCTGGATCCAGTTCTCTATCGGAGCCTTTTTCACGGTGCAGGCACGCCAGATGTCGCCTGCCTCCACGCTGTGTTCATGGAGCGTTTCGCCGTTGGCCAGGACAACGCGGATCGTGCCGTCAGCCGGGGCTTCAAACGTTGTGGGATGTGAGCCGTATTCCTCAGCCTTCTGCGCCATCAGACCGACGTTGGCGACGGCACCGGCGGTGGCGGGGTTCAGCGCACCGTTGGCTTTGAAGAAGTTGATGCTTTCGTCATAGACCGGCGCATAGCAATTGTCCGGGATCACGCATTTGGCGTCGCCCTTGTTGCCCGCCGCATCCCACCCTTTGCCGCCCGCGCGGATCAAGGCAGGCATCGAGGCGTCAATGATAACGTCCGAAGGGACGTGCAGGTTCGTGATGCCCTTGTCGCTGTCGACCATGTAGATCGCAGGGCGCTCGGCGGTCAGAACCTCGATCTCGGCCTGGATCTCGGCGGCGTTTGGCAGGTCTGCAATCCGCTCCAGCACATCGCCCATACCCGAATTCGGATTCACACCGGCGGTTTCCAAAACATCGCCATATTTTTCGAAGATCGGCGCAAGCCACGCCCGCACGGCGTGGCCAAAGATGATCGGGTCCGAAACCTTCATCATCGTCGCCTTGAGGTGCAGCGAGAACATGACGCCCTCTGCTTTCGCGTTCTCGATCTCTTTCGCCAGAAACGCCGACAAAGCCTTGGCCGACATAAAGGTTGCATCTGCGATTGTGCCCGCCTCCAGCGGCCAAGCGTCCTTCAAGACGGTCGTTGCCCCATCCGCGCCAACGAACTCGATCTTCGCTGGTCCGGCCTGTGCCGCTGAAATCGTCGCCGACTTTTCGTTGGCAAAGAAATCGTTGCCCGACATCGACGCCACATGCGTTTTGCTGTCGGACGCCCACGCCCCCATCGAATGGGGGTTCTTCTGGGCGAAATTCTTGACCGCCTTGGCCGCGCGACGGTCCGAGTTGCCCTCGCGCAGAACCGGGTTCACTGCCGAACCCTTGATCGCATCATACCGGGCGCGTGCTTCTTTTTCTGCGTCCGTCTTTGGCTCTTCAGGATAATCAGGCAGCGCATATCCCTTGGCCTGAAGCTCCTCGATCGCCGCCACAAGCTGAGGCACCGAAGCCGAGATGTTGGGCAGCTTGATGACGTTGGCACCCGGCGTTTTCACCAACTCACCCAATTCGGCTAGATCATCGCTCTGGCGCTGTTCATCGGACAGGTTTTCGGGAAACGCCGCGATGATCCGCCCGGCCAGCGAGATGTCCTTGGTGCCAACTGTGATCCCTGCAGCGGACGCAAACTTACGGATGATTGGCAGGAAAGACGCGCTCGCCAGTTCCGGCGCTTCGTCGACCTTCGTATAGATGATATCTGTCATGGCGGTTCCCTTCCTTTGTTTTGGTGCCGGACCGAGCGATGCGCTTCCAAGGACCAGCGGCAGGCTTGGTGGTGGGGGTATCCAAGCATTTCCCTCAAGTCAATGCATACAACGGTATACCAGAACAATAAATGCTGCTAAGCAGCGTGACAAAGGCGCACGGTCAGGCGGATTGATTCGCCGGGTCACCAAGAAGCGCCATTGGAACCGAACCTCGTGGAGGCCCCATATGTCCAAGATCAAGGTCGCAAACCCGGTCGTCGAAATGGATGGCGACGAGATGACCCGCATCATGTGGGACTTCATCAAGAAGAAGCTCATCCTGACCTACCTGGACATCGATCTACTCTACTATGACCTCGGGATCGAGGAACGCGACCGCACCGACGATCAGATCACCATCGACGCCGCCGAGAAGACCAAAGAGGTCGGCGTTGCCGTGAAATGCGCGACGATTACCCCGGACGAGGCGCGGGTCGAGGAGTTTGGCCTGAAAAAGATGTGGCGCTCGCCGAACGGAACGATCCGCAACATCAT
>CAZWZG010000269.1:0-2159 GCA_964638245.1 uncultured Rhodobacterales bacterium | reverse complement strand
CGTTACGCCAAACCGGCCCCATGGCATAGCGCCGATAGGGCGTGGGAAGGTCATTGCGGAACTGCGCATAAACCCGCGCCAAAGGCGCGGTCAAATCATAGCGCAAGGCAAGCCAGTCGCCCTCTTCTTCCCAGGCGAAAACACCCTCGTTCGGGCGGTCCACGTCGGGCAGGAATTTTCCCAAGGCTTCGACCGTCTCAACCCCAGAGGACTCGAGCGCCTCGAACCCGTACAACTGATACACCTCGGCCACGGCATCCAGCATGGCCTTGCGTTCGGTCACCTCAGCGCCGAAATAGTCGCGGAACCCTTTGGGCGTTTGCGCCTTGGGACGCGGAGTTTTCTGGGTTTTGGCCATGGCCGATCCTTCCTTGCGCGTCCCATAGCGCGCGCACCCTCAACCCGCAAGCGGAGGCCGCGATGTCGGACGACCCACAGACCCGAATAGAAGAGCGTCTGGCCGAGGCGCTCAAGACCATCGACGAAATGTCCGACGAGATGGCGCGGCAGGGCAAGTCGATCACCAGGCTTGAAGCCCGGGTCGCCATGCTGATGGAGCGTGAAGCGCGTCGTGAGGCCGATGGTGGCGGGGGTATCGTCATCGGGGACGAGCGCCCGCCGCACTACTGACTTCTACAAGGACTCCTCATTGCCTCCAAAGGTCCAAAAGTATCCCGGGGGGTCCGGGGGGCTGGCCCCCCGGTACCTTACGCTTCCTCGACATGGGCGATGCCGGGCAGCGATTTAATCGCGCCCTTGATTTTGGGCGAAATCGGAAACTCGCCCGGCAAAGTCACCGTGGCCTCGGAATCCTCAAGCGGGAGCTGTAGCTTGATCTCGCCACGCCCTCCTGCCGTTTCGCCCTTCAGCCGCTCCAAAAGGCTTGCCAGCATCGCGACCGCATCCCTGTCATCCAGATGCACCGTCAGCGCGCCCGCGCCACCGGCGGCCACCATGCCTTCCATGACCGTGACACCGCGCGCGATGGGATCAAACTGCCCTTCGTTGAACCGTGCCTCCAGCGTCATGACGACCTGGAGCGAGGTTTCGAAAACCTTGCGGCAGGCATCAAAATCATCCGGGAAAAGAGCCATGCCCGCGACCTGAAGCGTCGGGTCAGAGATGTTCATGCGGAAAAACCGCGTGCCCCGGCCCGATTTGCGCTCCTGAAGGGCTGAAACGATCACACCGACACGTCCAACGGCAGCGCCTTCGTGCTCGGCCTTTTCTTTCAACTCGGCCAGCGTCAGGCAGTTCTTACGTTTCAACGCGGTTGCGTAGTCATCGAGTGGATGGCCCGACAGGTAAAACCCGATTGCCAGCGCTTCTTCTTCGAGTCGCTCATTCGGGAGCCAGTCATCGGCGCGGCTGAGCCGAGGCTCGGGTAGGTCCTCGCCCGCTTCACCAAAGAGCGAAACTTGGGCCGAGGTGCGTTGCTCGTGGATGGCCGCCGAATAAGCTGTCAGGGCATCAAGGCTGTCTAAAACCCGCCGCCGATTTGGGTCGAGCTGGTCGAACCCGCCCGCACGGGCCAGCATCTCCAAGGGACGCTTGCCGATGCGTTTGAGGTCGACCCGGCGCGCCAGATCGAACAGCGTGGCAAACGGCTTGTCCCCGCGCGCATCGACCAAAAGGCGCATCGCCTCTGGCCCTACGTTCTTCAAAGCGCCGAGCGCATAGACAACACGGCCCTCATCCACTGAGAACATCGCTTCGGAACGGTTCACGCAGGGCGGCACGATTTCGATCTCAAGGCCCCGCCGGACCTCTTCGGCATAGACCGCAAGTTTGTCTGTCAGGTGAAGATCGCAGTTCATCACGCCGGCCATGAATTCGACCGGGTGGTTCGCCTTGAGCCATGCCGTTTGATAGCTGACCACGGCATAGGCCGCCGCATGAGACTTGTTGAAGCCGTAATTGGCGAACTTGTCGAGAAGGTTCCAAACCTCGAGCGCTTTGGCGTCGTCGACACCGTTTTCCTTGGCGCCCGCGATGAATTTGGGACGTTCGGCGTCCATCGCTTCCTGGATCTTTTTACCCATGGCGCGGCGGAGCAAATCCGCGCCACCAAGGCTGTAGCCCGCCATTTTCCGAGCAATTTCCATCACCTTTTCCTTGTATACGATGATGCCTTGGGTTTCGTCCAGAATGGGGTCGAT
>CAZWZG010000268.1:0-2171 GCA_964638245.1 uncultured Rhodobacterales bacterium | reverse complement strand
GTACTGGGATCACGGGTTCAAATCGCCGTTCAAGTCCGAGATCTACTTCGTCAACACCAACCGCTTCACCAACCTGAAATGGGGCACCAAGAACCCCATCATGCTGCGCGACCCCGAGTTCGGCCCCGTTCGCTTGCGAGCGTTCGGGACCTATACGATCAAGGTCGCCGACCCGGCCAAGTTCCTGACCGAGATTGTGGGCACGGATGGCGAGTTCACGTCTGACGAAGTGACCTTCCAGATCCGCAACATCATCGTCCAGGAGTTCTCTCGCGCGATCGCAAAATCAGGCATTCCGGTCCTCGACATGGCCGCCAACACCGGCGATGTCGGCAAACTCGTCGCGCAGGCCATCGACCCTGTTCTGGCCGAATACGGCCTGACGATCCCCGAGCTGTATATCGAGAACATCTCGCTGCCCCCGGCGGTCGAAAAGGCGCTCGACGAGCGCACCTCGCGCGGGATCGCGGGCAACCTTGATGACCACCTGAAATGGAAAGCGGCCGAAGCCATGGGCAAAGGCGGCGCGGCGGGCGACGCTATGGGCACAGGCCTTGGCGCAGGGCTTGGCCTTCAGATGGGCAACATGATGATGGGTCAGGCTGGTGGGCCATGGGGGGCTGCGCCAGCAGCTGCTGCCCCTCCGCCCCCGCCGCCGGTCGAACACATCTGGCACCTTGCCGAAGGCGGCAAGACGACTGGCCCCTTCTCCAAAGCCGCGCTTGGCCAGATGGCCGCGGAAGGCAAACTCACCCGGGAAACCTTCGTCTGGACCGCCGGGCAGGATGGTTGGATGAAGGCCGACGACGTGGACGAGTTGGCACAGCTGTTCACCGTCATGCCCCCTCCACCTCCCGGAGCATAGTCGAATGGCCACACGCAAAAACGGATACTCCGGCCTTCAGATCGGCTTGCACTGGGTCATCGCGATCCTCGTGATCGCCGCCTGGTTCACGTCCGAAGGCATGGGCGACGCGCTGGAGGCGCGCAACGCCGCCGGACGCACCGGCATCGATGGCAACACGCTGCATGTCTGGCTCGGCGGATCGGTCTTTTCCCTGACCATCCTGCGGATCATCGTGCGGCGGATCAAGGGCGCTCCACCTGCCCCGGCAGGGACTTCCGCCTTCATGGAAATGGCGGCAAAATGGGGTCACGGCATCGTCTATGCGTTCCTGATCCTCGTGCCCCTTGGCGGCTCTCTCGCCTGGTACGGCGGGATTGAAGGCGTCGGGGACGGTCACGAGATCTTCGCCAATGTCTTCATGATCGTCGTTCTCGGCCACGCTGGCATTGCCATTGTGCATCAGGTGCTCTGGAAAGACGGCACGCTGACGCGGATGCTCAAACCCCAAGGCTGATCAGACCCGATGACCCGTGCCACCACCCGCCGTCGAACGCAGGCTAAGAGATGAACATTGCCGCAGCGCCAGGACCGTCCGAGCATCGCTTTCCCTGCGACAGCTGCGGCTCGGACCTGCGGTTTGATCCCGGCAAGGACCAGCTTGCGTGCGACCATTGCGGCAACACTCAGCCTCTGAACGCGGCCAGCCCATGGGAAACGCAAGCAGCGCAAGCCGAACAGGACTATCGCGCTGCGCTGGCAGGACGTACCGCGCCGGAAGACATTGAAGAGACGCGCGTTTTTTCCTGCAAGAACTGTGGCGCAACGGTCGAGTTCGATCCGAGCCTGCACGCGCTGGAATGCCCATTCTGCGCGACGCCAATCGTCACCGACACCGGCACCCATCGCCATATCAAGCCTGCGGGCCTGCTGCCCTTTGATCTGGACGAGCGCGTCGCCAAGAAGTCGATGAACGACTGGCTCGGGAGCCTGTGGTTTGCGCCCAATGGCCTTCAGGAATACGCCCGTAAGGGTCGAAAGCTAAACGGAATCTATATCCCCTACTGGACCTTCGATGCGGATACGAAGACGTCCTACAAGGGTCAGCGCGGCACCGAGCGGACAGTGCGCGACGGCGACAAAACCCGCACCGAAGTCAGCTGGCGCTCGGTTTCAGGCCGGGTGGCGCGCTTTTTCGACGACGTCCTGATCGGTGGCTCGACCAGCCTGCCCCAGGCGTTTCTGCGCGGTATGGGCACGTGGGATCTATCCTCGCTGGAACCCTATGCGCCCGTCTATCTCGCTGGATTTCGGGCCGAGGCCTATA
>CAZWZG010000267.1:0-2176 GCA_964638245.1 uncultured Rhodobacterales bacterium | reverse complement strand
CGAATGTCCCGCCCGAGGCTTTGCGCCATTTGCCACCGATCGAAAGACCCTTGGCATGATAGAACTCGGCATAATCCTTGCTGAAGGGCAGGCCATGGGCGGTCATGTCAGGATCCTTTCGAGGGGGGTCAGACGCGGACGACTTTCAGTCGCGTTTTGAGGTCAGTCCGGCAGAAGGCATGCAAGAAACAAGTCTGCTCAGAGATATCGAGCATCTCTTGCGCGACCTCATCGCTTTCGCCGGTTTCAAGGTAAACGTGGGTTTCAATCGGATCAGCCTCGCCCGGCTTGCCCGTTCCACCCGAAGCGCCACCAAGGCTGAAATGCGTGTCCTGCACGATACGATAGTCGCTGAGATCCAGCTTGAGCATCGACACGAAACGACCGAACTGCGTCATGAAACAGAACCCGATGCCCGCACTGATCAACGTGTTGGCATCGGGGGCCCGCCCGTCCTCGGAGGAGAGGAAGCGGAACGAGGTGCCATAGGGGGAATACTGCATCTGCTGGATCTCTTTGATCCCGTCGTCACGCAGCACCGCGACCGCACCGATATTCAGCCGCCGGTCCTGCTCATCCGACAAGGACGACCCACCCGCAGTGGTACCCTTGACCACGTCCTTTTTCGGCGTCAGCCCGATTGGTTCCATCAAGGTCAACCCGCCTTCAACCGGAATAGACTTCGAGAAATGGTCCCCCGGATCCGGGAACAGCGTACCCTCAAGCTCTGCCACCTTGTCCGTCGGCAATTCGGTCCCGTTCTTGCCCAGCTTAAACAGGCTTTCCAACTGACCCCGCATCAACCCGTTCAAGGGCGAGGCAAAAGTCGCGTTGATCAGAAACTCGTTGAGCGCGCCGTCATCCAGATCACAATCAATCTCAACTTGAAGGTCGATGTTCTCGGCCCCACCTACCATGGTGCGCTTGGGCATCGAGCCCTTCATTGTGTAGTAGTTGTCCTGGATCAGCTTCAGCTTGCGGATCTCGACGCCCTGCTTTTCAGCCAAGGCGACGATCTCGTTCATGAAGCTTGCAACCATTCCCGACGACAGGAAAGCTAGCGGACAAGGCGCGGCGTCATGACCGTTCAGGTATGGCCCTTCGTCCGACACCAGCCGCCACGTCTCGCCGGTTTTGGCGGAGCGGATCAGCGCTTCTTTCTGAAAGCCCGAGAGCGAGCGCACCCACGTGCGCAACGCGTCGCCCTTGCGGTTTTCGGGGGCATCGATGGACACGGCATCCGCATTGGAAACCTTGAAAAACGGGGGCAGCACGCTTGTGCCGATGATGTCTTCACCAAGCTTGGCCATAGCATTTTCCTTGAAAAGGGCGGGCGAACCGAAGGGAGGTCCGCCCGCAGCAGGGAGGATCAGAGGTTCACTTTGCCGCCGTCGACGTTCAGTGTCTGGCCGGTCATGAAGTCGCTTTCAGGCGTGATCAGGAACATGAGCGAGCCCAGCAAGTCTTCAGGCTTCATCTCACGCTTGATCGACCGCGACGCGACCGTGGGACCGCGCGCCGGATCAAACCCTTCGTGCCCTTGCAAGGCCTCGCTTTCGGTCAGCCCAGGCGCAATTGCATTCACCTGAATATTCTTGTCGCCCAACTCGCGGCCATGGCCACGGGTTAGCGCGATCACAGCGCCCTTGGAGGCCGTGTAGTGCGACAGCCCTGGAGGACCGTAGTAAAACGTGCCCGACGCGATGTTCACGATCTTGCCGCCGCCCGCGCGCAGCATCGCCGGGACCACCGCCTTGGTCGCCTGATGCACGCCGCGCGCGTTTACAGTCATGACCCGATCGAACTCGTCATTGTCGATTTGCAGGAACGGCTTAGGCTGAAGCGCGGCAAAAATCGACGCGTTGTTCACCAGAATGTTGAGACCGCCGAACTCCTTTTCGGTCGCCTCCACCATGGCCGCTAGATCGTCGTCAGAGGTTACATTGACGCTCATGCCCATGGCGTTGCCACCCGCCGCCTTGATGTCGGCCACCGTCCCGTCCGTATCAAGAACGTCCGTCACCACCACGTTCGCCCCTTCGGACGCCATATGCTTGGCCATTACGGCCCCGATCCCACGTGCAGCACCTGAGATCACCGCAG
Source organism: uncultured Rhodobacterales bacterium (assembly GCA_964638245.1). Taxonomy (GTDB): domain Bacteria; phylum Pseudomonadota; class Alphaproteobacteria; order Rhodobacterales; family Rhodobacteraceae; genus CAZWZG01. Next base: position 73 of record CAZWZG010000267.1, on the reverse strand, counting down.
TTTTTCCAGTCAGTCGACCCATTGTCGCCTCCCCTTCGTTCAGATTTGGATTTCGAGAATTTTCGCAACCTCG
>CAZWZG010000266.1:0-2217 GCA_964638245.1 uncultured Rhodobacterales bacterium | reverse complement strand
AAATTGACTTGGCCGGAGCCTATGCGGTCGGAAGGGCACTTTCGAAGATGTATGATGAAAGCAGGTCCGCGAAAATGCCATGGTTCAGCGCTGACATTTTGCTTCCGTTAGTCGAGCTAGACAGGCTTCCAGATTTCCCTCGGCTGCATAAAACGGGCGCGTTTAGAGAAGGTGCATTTCAAGGTCTGCGGGAGATCACCTTCTTCTGAGCCGGGATCATACCCCCGTGTGCACCAACGGGCCACTAAGCCGTGGATTGAAACTAAACTTGCTATTCATCTCCAACCGCAAGGTGCAGGAGCCCGTCGACCCGCTCCAGACCGGCCGGCAGCAACATGTTTTCAAGCCATCCGATCGCTTGTCCGCGCTCACTGCAATAAGCGAAGAAGGCCCTTTGCATGGCACGGGTGAAGGCGACGAAGAACGAATTGAGCTCTTCTTCCCGTCCGGGCGAAAGGCTCCACCAAGTCTGCGCATCGAGACCGAAGAAGATCATGGTGTGGAACTCGAGTCCCTTACTTTTGTGGATCGTCATAAGCGGCACCTGGCCGATGCCTTCGAAGCGATCAAGAGCGTCCGGCCAGATGTCCGCAGCTTCAGCGCATTCGCAAAGCAGCGTGATGAACCCTGTCCGTACCCGTTCGAAGTCCGCGTCCCGCCTATAGGCGGGAAAGGCCTGTCGCAGCCGATCGGCACCGACGAATTCAAGAGCGATATAAAAGACCAGGGCCGCGCTCTCGTCTGTCGGTTCGTTGTCACGCATGGCCGCACGCAAAGTGGAAGCAAATTCCTCAATGCTTAGCTGCAACCGCTCCTGCGCTCGCTCATCACCAGGGTCGATGGCGAATAACGTCTGCAGCTGTTCTTGAGCGGCATTCCAGGCAGCCGGGCTACGTTTACCAGTACCGAGCCTCAAGAGCGGTAGAAAGATACTCGAAAGTTCTTCGGCCAGTAGTTCTTGAATCGCAATTCCACCAACATTACGCGCCAAGTTCCTGATCGTCAGCCCTTGCGCTGCAAAAACGTCCGTTAGTTCGGCTTCGACATCGTCGGCTCGCATGCGCACGAGGATGGCGCAATCATGCGGCTCCAGAACGCCGTGCCCCACTTCGCTATCGATCCAAGCGGCGATTTGCTGTGCTTCCTGCTCGCGTGTATCGAAACGCCACAGCGCAGCTACCTGACCGTCGACGGCGCGCTGCCCTCTGGCTTCAACGTCTTCTACGTTTGGATCGATGCGCTCCGCGATCACCTGTTGAATGGCGACCAGATCCGCATGAGATCGCCAGTTAAAGCGTAGCGCAAGGTTCACTGCATTGAAGTCAGCAGCAAATTCCTGGAAGGCGTTGTCCATCGCCCCGGCCCAGCCCATAATGCGTTGCTTATCGTCGCCGACGGCTGTGAAAATGGCATCACTGCCGTGAAACGCGCTCTTCACTAGATCATATTGTGCATATGTCGTATCCTGGAATTCATCGAGGAAAACGAAGGGATAGGTGAGCTGAAGGGCACGCCGGATCGCAGGGTTCTCGCGCAGCAAATAATCGACAAGTCTGTTAATCATGGCAAACGAGAGCAACGTACCAGCTGGACGCTCCAATTGCTCCTGCCAATAAGTATCAAGTAGCTCGCGCCAGGCCGGTGGTATTCCCTCCGCATCGAACGGAAGCGGCGCGCGTGCGATCGCCTTTTCAAATTTTTGCCAGCCGATGTCACGCCGACCGCTCCGGGTGAGGAAGTCCTCCAAATCATCGCGCCGCGGAAACCCAATTTCATAGTTGCGGGGCGGCCCAAAGGGTTGAGGGATCGCGGCCCGAAAGCGGTCTAACATATTTTTGGTGAACGCATCGAAGGTAAGCGAGTGAAAACGGCGCGCCTGATCGGGCGGACAACGCTTGCCTACGCGCGCCTTGAGCGTCTGTGCAGCATCCCTTTTAAAGCTGATGGCCAGGATGCATTTGGGCGGCAGACAGATGCCAGTTTGCAGGAGGTATGCTGCTTTTTGCGCTAGGAATTCTGTCTTGCCCGCGCCTGCGCCGGCGGTAACGCATACGCTTCGGTCCGTTTCGCGCAGCGCTTGCCACGCGCCCGGCTCGAGATCGTCGACGCCCTGAGGCCTCCAATCATCGGGAAGCACCAACATCAATCTTCGCCGTTCTCGAGACCGAGCTTCATTTTGACATGTTGAACCAGCGCGCACAGTTCAGGCGGAGCGTT
>CAZWZG010000265.1:0-2272 GCA_964638245.1 uncultured Rhodobacterales bacterium | reverse complement strand
GCCTGCCCCTCTGCGTCCACGGCGAGGTCACCCATGCGCATGTCGACATCTTCGACCGCGAGGCGGCGTTCATCGAAACCGTGCTCGACCCGCTCAGAACACGCGTTCCGGGTCTGAAGGTCATTTTCGAACACATCACCACATCGGACGGCGTCGACTACGTTCGCTCGGGCGGCGACACGATTGGCGCAACCATCACGGTCCACCACCTCGTGATCAACCGCAACAACCTGCTCGTTGGGGGCATCCGCCCGCATTACTACTGCCTGCCGGTCGCCAAACGCGAAGAGCACAGGCAAGCCCTCGTCGCTGCCGCGACATCGGGAGAGGCCGACTTCTTCCTTGGCACCGACAGCGCCCCGCACCCTGACCATGACAAGGAAACCGCCTGCGGCTGTGCGGGCTGTTTCACGGCAATGAATGCGATGTCGATCCTGGCCCATGTCTTTGAAAACGAAGGCGCGCTCGACAAACTCGAAGCGTTCACCTCCCTCAACGGCCCCGCCTTTTACGGCCTGCCCGCCAACGAGGCGACGCTGACCCTGACCAAAGGCGCGACCATCACTCTGCCCAAGACGATCCCCGCCGGAGACGCTAGCGTCACTATCTTCGACCCCGGTTTCGACCTACACTGGAGCGTTTCAACATGATCCCCACCAGCTTTCCCGACCGCGCCGAAATCTCGCGCATCTCCGCCGGTATGCTCCTTGAGATCGGCGCCGTGGATTTCCGCCCCGAGGATCCGTTCATCCTGGCGTCGGGCTTGCCCTCGGCGACCTACGTCGACTGCCGCAAACTCATCAGCTTTCCGCGCATCCGCTCAACGCTCATGGACTTTTTGACCGTCACCGTCATGCGCGACGCCGGTTTCGAGGCGTTCGACAACATCGCAGGCGGCGAAACCGCGGGCATCCCGTTCTCGGCCCTGGTGGCCGAGCGCATGGCCCTGCCCATGACCTACATCCGCAAGAAACCCAAAGGATATGGCCGCAACGCGCGGATCGAAGGGGTCATGAGCGAAGGCCAGCGCGTGCTTCTGGTCGAGGATCTGACGACCGACGGCGGCTCGAAGCTGTCCTTCGTGGATGCGATTCGCCAAACCGGCGCGACCTGCGCCCATACGGCCGTCATCTTCTACTATGGCATCTTCCCCGAAACGATCGGCAAGCTTGAAGAGCACGGCGTGAAACTGCACCACTTGTGCACCTGGTGGGACGTCATCGCAGCGGCACGCGAGCGTGAAGCGTTTCCCGAAGCGACGATTGTCGCCGTTGAAGAATTCCTGCGCAATCCCCGCGCCTGGCAGGCGGCGCGCAGCGCCTGAGCATGGGGGCTCTGCCCCCGCCGCTTTGCGGCTCCCCCGGGATATTTCTGTCCAGATGAAGGAGCCAGCCAATTTCCTGTGGAGCACTTTGTGGAAGCTTTGTGGGCAAGCCGGGACAGAATCGGATAGGCGGATTTCCGTCGATCAAGATTTCGCCCCTAAATCAGCGTCACCCACAAAACCCTGTACAAGCGGCTGGAACAAAGGATAAACACGAGGTCCGCCAGCCGCTCTTATCCCCGAAGATACCCCGATAGGCGGCGGCACCGAAATGCAGTAGCAAAAAACCTCAAGCCGCAGATCAGACGGCGCACCGAGGGGGTAGAGATGAACGAAATCGCAGGCATCAAATCGGCGGACATTGCAGGTCCCGCGATCCCCCATAACATCGAAGCCGAACAACAGCTTCTGGGCGCGATCCTGACCAACAATGACGTCTTTGACCGCGTTTCCAATGTGATCTCCGAGGCCCATTTCTACGACCCCGTGCATGCCCGCATATTCGAAACCGCCAAGGGCCTGATCCACAAAAACGCGCTCGCCTCGCCCGTTACGCTCAAGGCCTTTTTGGGCGATGACGAGGGTCTGAAGGAGCTCGGCGGTCCCGCCTACCTCGTGCGTCTGGCCGGTGCCGCGATCTCGTCCTTTGCCGCCCGCGACTACGCGACGATGATCTACGACCTCGCTATCCGGCGCGAGTTGATGAACTTGGGGCAGGAAATCACCGACAAGGCCGCCAAGGTCGAGCTGTCCTCCGAACCCAAGGATCAGATCGTCGAAGCCGAACAGCGCCTCTACAAGCTGGCCGAGGCCGGTCAGTCCGAGCAAGGCTTCCAATCCTTCCTGCGCGCCGTCACCGATGCAGTCAACGTCGCCAACGCCGGAAGGATTGGAAGCTGGCCGAGGCCGGTCAGTCCGAGCAAGGCTTCCAATCCTTCCTGCGCGCCG
>CAZWZG010000264.1:0-2297 GCA_964638245.1 uncultured Rhodobacterales bacterium | reverse complement strand
TCCTCAGCTTTGACGGCGTCGAGGTGTCGGACACCCGTGAACTGGTCCAGCAGGTCGGCAACACAGCCGTCGGCAAAACGGTCCGCGTGCTGGTCTTCCGCGACGGCGAAACCGAGACGCTGCAGGTCACGCTTGGGCGCCGCGAAGACGCCGAGCGGGCTGTTCCCGCATCCGCCGAAGCCGTGCCCGAAGAGCCAATGGAAAAAGAGGTCCTTGGCCTGACGATCACGGCGATGAGCGATGAGCTGCGCGAACAGCTGGGCCTGCCATCCTCGGCCTCTGGCCTGGTGGTGGGCGACGTCGACGAAGCATCGGAAGCCTTCGAAAAAGGCCTTCGCGCTGGTGACGTGATCACCGAGGCTGGCCAGGAGCGTGTCGAGTCGATCGCAGATCTCGAGACCCGCATCGAAGCCGCGCGCGACGCAGGGCGCCAGTCGCTTCTGCTTCTGGTGCGCCGCGACGGTGATCCTCGTTTTGTGGCGTTGTCGTTGGGGTAATCCCTTGCAAGCCTAAAATCAAAAGGGATCCGGCGACGGGTCCCTTTTTTGTTGAAGACCTTCGACCGGTTTGGTGCGACAAGATCAGGATGCTGCCTGAGAACTGCTTTTTGTTTTCGTCCGAGGACCTTGCCCAAAACCCGAGGTCGCAGTTGCGTGGCTATGCGACCTGCGATGGGGCGATCGTCTTTGGCACAAGCGGGCTCGATGCATTTGTCGCATCGGGTGGTGCGCCGAACGATCTGCGATGCGGTCGGTTTTCAGCGACCGTTGTCGAGAGTGATTCCATCGTCTTCAGGACGGATCTGACCGGCCAAGAGATCCACTACCTTTTTCGCGAAGGCGACACTTGGGCAGTCTCCAATTCCTTTCTTCTTCTTGCGACGTGGGCGGCTCAGCGGGCCACGCTCACGATGCACGCGCCAGCGATTAGCGGGTTTTTTCTGAAAGGCGGCACGCATATTGGCGAGCAGCTGCTCTCACATCACACGCTGATTTCGAGCATCAAGATCGTTCCGGCGGCGACCGAAATTGTGGTCGATCGCAAAAGCGGTCAGGTTGGTTTGCGGCGCGCGGCCTCTCTGAAAGAGGACATCTCCGACTACGCCAGTGCGCTTCTTGATTTCCTAGAGCGTGGTGCCGGCCTGCTAGGGGCGTTGGCAGAAGCTGGCGCGGACCTTCGGATCAATCTTTCGGGGGGGTATGACAGTCGTCTGGTGCTTGCCATGGCACTCGCAGGGGGTGCGCAGGAGGCAATTCATTTGACGTCTGATCCCGGAAGACAAAATGACTTCCGGTCTGCAAGCGGCTTGGCTGAAAGATTGGATCTGCCGTTGAATGAAGCATCTCCCGGCGTTCCTTCCGTTCTCTCGGATGGCGAGGCCTATAGGATTTGGGCTCTGTCCTGCGTCGGGACTTACCTACCGATCTATCCAGTCTCGCATATGCGGTTGCATCACCCAACGGCTCTTCGACTGACAGGGGACCAACCGACGGGCTGGGATCATTTCTCTGGCACGGGCAGGTTCAAGGGAACGCCTTCGCGTATCGCAGATCATGTTCGGTCTGACCTGAAAGGGCGCGCGCATGCTGACGCGGTTGCGCGGGACTTTTTGAGCGTTTTCCAAGAGATCGACTTTGACCCCGAACACCCTCGCGCAATGATGGCCCACTATTCCGCAGTACGCGCGCGTCACCATTGTGGTCGCCAATGGTACCGCTCGTTAGGGTCTGAGCGGCTTGTAACGGCGTTGATGGATCCCGCGATGCTGGCGCTTGATCTGTTTGCAGGCGAGCAGGACTGGCCGGTAACGCAACTTTTGGCGGACGCGCTGTCGGCCTTTGGCGGATGGGCCATTGAACATCCGTTCGAAACGCCGGACCGAACGTTTTCGCCGGAAATGTTGGCGCGGTCGCCGTTTGGATCCGGGGCAGACATCCGCCCTCGAGAAACCAAAGTTTTTGGTCTGGTAGAGCACTCAGCGCCAGCGTCGCACCTCGGTTTGTTGGATCTTCCAGTTCACTTGCGGTCGCGCCCCGAGGCGTTCCGGGACCACTTGGTACATAGCTTTTGGACTGCTGAGCGTGCCCGGGCCTGTGGCTTATTTGAAGAACGCGACTTGGTTGCCGCAAAGGCCGAGATCAATGCAGCTGGAAGCCTGTCGCATGGTTTCAGGCGCACGGCACATGTTGTGATGACGGATATGGTTTTGGACGTCGTCTCGGGCTCACGGACCGCACCTTAGGGCTGATCCGCCGCGATACATGGCGTATGCACCGTCTGGGCGACAGGCCTTTCGC
>CAZWZG010000263.1:0-2349 GCA_964638245.1 uncultured Rhodobacterales bacterium | reverse complement strand
GAGCCAGTCCGAGAGCCAGGCGGTGCCGCGCGCATCGGTCTCTGTCCAGAGCGGGTTGAGACCCGTGGGCTGGCCGGCGTTCAGGGAGGCGTAGCGCCCGCCATTGGCGCGCACCGCCATCTCCATGCCTAGACGGTAATCGAAGACGAAGATCCGGGCGCCCGCGCGACGGGCCTGGGTCATCAGAAAGGCTGACAGCACCGATTTGCCGGACCCGGGCCGCCCCATGATCAGGGTATGGCCGCTGGTCGGTTCTTTGTCGGGCGATCCCTGCTCGTGATAGGAAAACCGATAGGCGCTCTGCTCCGGCGTGGGCAAATATGTGACGACCCGGCCCCAGGGGGTAAGTGCTGCAGGTTTGCCGAGCTGTGTCCGGTGGAAGGCCGCAAAATCCGCGAAGTTGCGGTTGGTGACGGCGCTGGCGCGGACGCGCTTTGGCTGGTTGCCGGGGTGCTGGCTGAGGTAATGCGCCTTGGCCGCGACCCGCTCGCCAATCATCTTCACGCCCTCGGCGGCGGCCGCGTTGACGACCTCGGCGCTGAGCGTCTGCAGCTCGTCCAGCGTGTCACAGAAGATCGTCACGACCATGTGGTGCTCGCCAAAGCTCTGGCGTTTGGCCTCGAGATCATCGGCGGCGATGTCGAGCGCTTCCATCAGCGAGAGCGCCGCATCTTGGCTGGCCTGCATCTGGCGCTTTTGCCGTTTGATGCGACCCGCCATGAGGTTCGAATTGATCGGCGTGAAGGAATGCGTGACGATCATGTCGACCGGCAGGTTCAGCATGTCGAACATGGTGCAGGAGGTGCCTTCCGAGTATTCCCCGATGGTGAAACTCTTGCCGTAGCGATGTCCCACGACGCCTTCGGATAGCTCGAAGTGATCTCCGTGAAACGTCACTCGCGTGTTGGCGACGTTGAAGGACAGGAAGCCATAGGTGTTCGCCGGATAGAGCGGCAGTTCCTGGCCAGTGTTGAGGGCCCCTAGGAAGCCAATCAACTCGCCGGACTTGGCCGAAAGCACACGTGGGTTAAGCTCCGTCAGGCCAGACAGGAACACGTTCACGGCCTCGCCCAATCGGCGAAGGCGCTTCTCGGTCGCTTCCTTGAGGCGATCCGGCGCGCTGCGGTTCAGGAATGGCAGGACGCTTTTTGGAGGCGGGCGGTGTATGACGGTGAGCGTCAACGTCTTGTCGCGCAACCCGCTGGTCTCGAGTTTCTCGCGCCAGAGACGGTCGACTTCTCCCGCGAAACTGTCCTCGCGCAGCGGCTCGAGGTCCAGCGTGATCGCCTTCGAGACCTTATGGACGTAATAGCTGAACTCCGGCCCCAATTGCGCAATGATCCGAGCAAAGAGCGCGGTCACCTTGTCGAGATAGGCGTCATCGGTCGTGTAGCTATTGACCCCGTCGAGCCGGATGCACTGGAAAAGCTCGTTGACCCGCGTCCGCACGGTCTGGTCATCAACTAAGCTCACATAGGGCAGCATGTGCGCGAGGCGGGTCTCGCGTGAATACCACTCCGGTGTCGTCGTGCGGGGATCGAGCGCAGCATCACGGGGCATAGCTGTCCCCGCCGTGAATGCTGCGGTTCCGCGTGGGCGGGGTTTCCTGCAGCGCCGTCATCATCACGTCGATGAAGCGAGGATCCCAGTCTGCGGCCTTCCAAAGCACCGGGTAGAGCAGGGCCGCGACAGCCAGCACCGCGATATGCTGGACCCAGACGAAGAGAAGCACGGAGCCGAAGAGCCAGACCATCGCATACATGATGGGCAGGCCCAGAAGCTTGGGCGGGCGCACGAGGCCGAGAAAGAGAGGCGAGCGCTCAGCCACCGGCAAAGACCGCCGCAACGATGGTGGGGGCGGCGGCGACACCAGCGATGCCGACAAGCACCCAAAGCGCTTGTCGCAGGTCGATGATATTGAAGAACCAGCTCAAGAAAACGCCGAGGACCGCGAGTGTGGCGATGACGACGCCAAGCGGGCCGGTCAATGCATCGACGATACCTTGCAGCAGGCTCTGGATTGGGGAGAGGTCGATGCTTTGCGCCAGGGCCGGTTCTGCAATGAGCAGGAAGATCGCCAGCGCGACGACGAAGAGGTTTGAAATCTGTTTCATGAATTTGATCCTTCCAATCGGGCCACGACAGTCATGACGCGGGCCACGTGGTTCTGGGTTTCTCGGTAGGGGGGAATGCCGCCGTACTGGCGGACCGCATCGGGTCCGGCGTTGTAGGCTGCCAGGGCAAGGCGTGGATCGCCGAACGTGTCCAACATCATCGCGAGGTAGCGGGCGGAGCCGTCGAGGTTCTGCAGCGGGTCGCGTGGGTCAACGCCGAGATCACGGGCAGTGG
>CAZWZG010000262.1:0-2365 GCA_964638245.1 uncultured Rhodobacterales bacterium | reverse complement strand
GTGCGCTCGAACTCGAACGCGCCTGCGCCTTCGAGGTATAGCGCGTCCGGGCGGTCAGCCGCGCTCGCGATCAACTGCACGCGCGCTTCGTAAAGGGCGTCGATCAGGGTCACGAAACGGCGCGCCTCGTTGTAGTTTTCCGACGAGAGCCGCGGGATGTCATCCAGAAGGAGGACCCGAACGGCATCTGCAACCGCGAGGTAGTCGGCGGGGCCCAATGGCAGACCGCAAAGGTCGTGAAACCGCGCCCGTCCTGCCCCGTTGTGGAAGCCTGGAAGGTGGACGTCGCGCCCCTTGACCCGCAGGGTCAGCGCATCGGATGCGCCTTGGGTCAGGTCTTGCCAGATTGCGTCCATTTGCGCGCGCGCCTCGCGCCCCAGCGGATGGAAATATACTTGCCGTCCGCTGATCCGGTCACGGCGATAGTCCCGCTGGGTGGCGAGTTCGCGGATTTCGAGATGCGCCTCCAGCATACCGATGAACGGTAGGAACAGGTGGCGGTTCAGGCCGTCTTTGTAGAGCTCGGACGGTTCGCGGTTGGACGTGGTCACGACAACCACGCCGCGTGCAAAGAGCCGCTCGAACAGGCGGCCCACGATCATCGCATCGGCGATGTCGGTGATTTGCATTTCGTCAAAGCACAAAAGCTGGGTTGCGTCGGCGATCTCTTCAGCGACGGGCAGGATCGCATCATCGACGCCGGTTTTGCGCACGCGGTCGAGGGCCGCTTGCACGTCCTGCATGAAGGCGTGGAAATGGACGCGGCGCTTGGCCTCTAACGGAACGGTTTCAAAGAACAGGTCCATCAGGAAGGATTTGCCGCGCCCGACACCGCCCCAAAGGTACAGGCCTTTGACCAACGCGGGTTGCTCGGCCCTGCGAAACAGCCCCTTCTTTTTGGGAATGGGTCGATTGGCGAGCGCGTCGGCGATCCGATCGAAGGTGTCGATCAACGCCTCCTGCGCGGGGTCGCGGGTCAGGGATCCGTCGGCGACGCCGGCCTCGTATTTCTCGCGCATGCTTAACGCCATGCTTTCCTCTAACCGCAGGCGGTCCATTAGAAAAGCCGATGGATAGCGTCACGGAAAATCATTTGTGCCCGACGCGAAAAGGCGTCAGCGTTCGGGCATGGAAAAGACGTCCAATGGTTTGATCACCCCGGTGCTTGTCGCAGGGTCGCTGATCCTTCTGGTAAGCTTTGCGGTGCGCGCCACGTTCGGGGTGTTCCAGATCCCGATTGCGTCCGAGTTCGGCTGGCTACGATCCGAGTTTTCGCTGGCGATTGCGATCCAGAACCTGGCCTGGGGGATCGGACAGCCGATTTTCGGCGCGATCGCCGAGAAGATCGGGGATCGAAAGGCGATCGTGGGCGGGATCGTTTTGTATGTGGTCGGGCTGGTTCTGTCGTCCATGGCGACCTTGCCGATCCAGCATCAGGCGCTGGAATTCGTGATCGGCTTCGGGATTGCGGGCACAGGATTTGGCGTCGTGCTGGCTGTGGTCGGGCGCGCGGCGCGCGATGAGCAGCGTTCCATGGCGTTGGCGGTGGCCACGGCGGCGGGATCCGCGGGACAGATCGTGGGGCCGCCGGTGGCGGCGTGGTTGTTGACGATGATGGCCTGGCAGTCGGTGTTCGTCGTTTTTGCAGCGGCGATTGCCGCGCTGGTGTTTCTGTTGCCCATGATCAAGAGCCCGACGGTGGCCAGCCGTGATGAGTTGGAAGAGAGCATGGGCACCGTTGTGACCCGCGCGCTTAAGGACCCCAGTTACACGCTGATCTTCCTCGGCTTTTTCTCCTGCGGCTATCAACTGGCCTTCATCACCGCGCATTTCCCGGCCTTCGTAGCCGAGGCGTGCGGGCCAATTGCGTCGGGCAGTTTACTGGCCGGGATCGGGGTTTCGACGACGACGGCGCTGGGGGCGGTGGCGATTGCCGTCATCGGCGTGACCAATATCATCGGGACGTTGACGGCGGGCTGGGCCGGGTCACGGTATTCCAAGAAATACCTGCTGGCGGGGATCTATACGGCCCGCACGGTCGTGGCGGCGGCCTTTATCCTGTTGCCGATGACGCCGGTGAGTGTGCTTGTGTTTTCGGCTGCAATGGGCGCGCTGTGGCTGGCCACGGTACCCCTAACGAGCGGGCTCGTCGCGCATCTTTACGGGCTGCGCTACATGGGCACGCTTTATGGGTTTGTCTTCTTCAGTCACCAGTTGGGCGGGTTTCTTGGCGTCTGGTTGGGCGGGCGGTTGTATGATGTCACGGGCAGCTACGAGCTGGTCTGGTGGATCGGGATCGCAGTGGGCGCGTTTTCGGCCATCGTGCATCTGCCGATCCGCGAAAACCGGCCGCCGCCGCGCGCGA
>CAZWZG010000261.1:0-2445 GCA_964638245.1 uncultured Rhodobacterales bacterium | reverse complement strand
AGCCCTTTTTTCATCATCAGGCCCAGATTGTCGCGCGCGCGCCGCCAGGGCGCGTCCGCCTCCTTGTAGATGATGTGGCGCAGGTCGTTCAGACGCCCCGGAGGGACCGGACGCCCGGCATTCAGCCAGGATTCGCGCGCCTGCCCGCCTTTCCAAGCGCGGGTCGTGAACCCAAGGATTTCAACCTTGACCGAGCAGCGTTCCAGCGTGCGCGCCAAAACATCCGCCGAGATCGCCGCGATCGAAATCGGGCGCCCCCGCATCGATCCGGAATTATCCAGAAGAAGCGTCACGCAGGTGTCTCGGAACTCGGTATCTTTTTCGATCTTGAAGCTGAGCGGTGTCGTCGGGTTGGCCACCACCCGGGCCAGACGCCCGGCATCCAGAATGCCTTCTTCGCGGTCAAATTCCCAGCTGCGGTTCTGCTGCGCCAAAAGGCGGCGTTGAAGCTTGTTGGCCAAACGCGACACGGCACCCTTGAGCGGTTCGAGCTGTTGGTCGAGGTAGGCGCGCAAGCGTTCGAGCTCGGCTGGTTCGGCAAGCTCTTCTGCGCGGATTTCCTCGTCGAAGGCATCCGTGAACACGGCATAGTCAGGGTCTGCTTCTGAAAACGGGGCCGGGGGCGGAGGTTCGAGTGGCGCCTCGCCATCGGGCAGTTCGGTTTCATCGCCAAACTCCATGTCCGACATGTCATCCATCGAAACCGTGGCCTCGGACGGGTCGTCCTGTGCCTCCTGACTTTCGTCGGGCATTGCGTCGAATTCGTCGGTCTGGTCCTGGTCGCCAGAGGGATCGTCCGGTGCTTCTTCCTGTTCGGCTTCGTCGGCCCCCTCGCTTTCGCCTTCCTCCTCTTCAGCGTCAGGATCGTCGCCCAGCTGATCGCCGTAGCCCAGATCGTCGATCATCTGGCGGGCAAAACGGGCGAAGGTGGCCGGATGGGCCAGCACTTCGTCCAGGTTGTCCAGCGTCTCGCCAGCCTGACCTTCAATAAATTCACGCCACAGATTCATGACATTGGATGCGCTATCGGGAAGATCGCGCCCCGTGGCCCTGTGCCGGATCAAATAGCCCGCAGCCGTGGCCAGCGGTGCATCTGCTGCTTCGGTGATGCGGTCATAGCCCTTGTTCTTGGCTTCAGCGTCAATTTTGACGTCCACGTTGGAGGCCGTGCCAGGCATATCGCGCGCGCCGATCGCCTCACAGCGTGCGGTTTCCAGCGCATCATAAATATCGCGCGCCATCTGTCCTGTCGGGGCGTAGCGGTTGTAAGTCGCGGCGTCGTGGTAGCGGTGTTTGAGCGCCAGGCTGTCGGCTACGCCGCGCGCCATCAACACCTCGTCGCGCGTCATGCGGCGCGACACCTGTGGTAGCCGCACGGTCTTGTCCGATTGTCCCGGCGGGTCGACCGAATAGCTTATCTCCAGCTCGGAATCCTCGGCCATGACCTTGGTGGCTTCGCCAAGGGCCTTTTTGAAGGGATCAGCTGGATTGTCGGATTGCGCCATGGAGCACCGGTGAATTTCAACGATACCGTGATTGGCAGGTTTGCGCCGTCAGGGCAATGGGGCGGCGTGCCTCAGGCGCCCAGAAGAAGGCGTTGGCATTGGGCCGTGAGCTGGCTGGCGGTTTGGAGCGCCATGTGCGCGCGATCCGAGCGGTAGTCGTAGGTCGCCGTTGCCAGAAGGCGCCCGTGGGCAGCCTTGGCTTCAATCCGCCAATTGAGCACGATCGCTTCGGTTTTTGGGCCAAGCCGCACATCCGGCAGGACCGCGTCAATCAAGGAAACGAAGGCGTCCCGCCTTTGTTCGGCTTGATCGATGTTTATCTCAGCAAGCATGTGGCCGGTTTCATATTCGGCCGAATAGCGACCGGCACAGGTGGCAAAGCCACGTACCAGATCCACCGGATCAGTCGGCATCGCCGTCGCAAAAGCAGCCCCAGACCAAAGCGTCGCGATGACAGTCATCGTTTTCAAAGCGCTCATAAATTGAGCGTAGGCGCCAAAAGCTAGCCAATCAATAATGCAAAATTAAAACTTTAGGCAATGTGTCTTCACGCCCAGACAGCCCGCCTCCGGGGCCATAACATGAATGAATGCAATTGCTTAGGTCAGTGCTGTGCTGGCCGCGCTTTCGGGAAGCTCTTCGTCAAAGCAGCGCTGATAGAACTCAGCCACCGTTTCGCGTTCCAGCTCATCACACTTGTTGAGGAAGGTCAGGCGGAAGGCATAGCCGACATTGCGAAAGATTTCCGCATTCTGGGCCCAGGCAATCACCGTACGCGGGCTCATGACCGTGGACAGATCGCCTGACATGAAAGCGGTACGGGTCATGTCGGCAACTGTGACCATCTGGTTGATCTGCTTGCGGCCCTTGTCGGTGTTATAATGGGGCGCCTTGGACAGGATGATCGCCACTTCTGCGTCATGGCTGAGGTAGTTCAGCG
>CAZWZG010000260.1:0-2482 GCA_964638245.1 uncultured Rhodobacterales bacterium | reverse complement strand
CGGCGACCCACACCCATACTCCACTCACGGCACCGTCCGCAGGCGTCAAAAACCCCCACCGCGATCAGGTGCTATTGGGCGCGACGGGCACGGGCAAGACCTACACCATGGCCAAGGTCATCGAGCAAACGCAGCGCCCGGCGATCATCCTCGCCCCCAACAAGACGCTCGCGGCCCAGCTCTACGGCGAATTCAAAGGGTTCTTCCCCAACAACTCGGTCGAGTATTTCGTCAGCTATTATGACTACTACCAGCCCGAAGCCTATGTGCCGCGCTCCGACACCTACATCGAGAAAGAAAGCCAGATCAACGAACAGATCGACAGAATGCGCCATTCAGCCACCCGCGCGCTTCTGGAACGCGATGACGTCATCATCGTCGCCTCGGTGTCGTGCATCTACGGTATCGGGTCGGTCGAAACCTACGGCGCGATGACCCAGGATCTGAAAGCAGGCGGCGACTACAATCAGCGCGAAATCATGGCCGATCTGGTGGCGCAGCAATACCGCCGCAACGATCAGGCGTTCCAGCGCGGGTCGTTCCGTGTACGAGGCGACAGCCTCGAAATCTGGCCTGCCCACCTTGATGACCGCGCCTGGAAGCTGAGCTTTTTCGGTGAAGAACTTGAAAGCATCACTGAGTTTGACCCTCTGACCGGTCAAAAGACTGACACGATGGACCGCGTCCGCGTCTACGCCAATTCCCACTACGTCACGCCGAAGCCCACCATGCAGCAGGCCATCATCAACATCAAAAAAGAGCTGCGCACGCGGCTCGATCAATTGGTCGCGGACGGCAAATTGCTGGAAGCACAACGCCTTGAGCAGCGCACCAATTTCGACATCGAAATGCTGGAGGCCACGGGCGTCTGCAACGGGATTGAGAACTATTCACGTTACCTCACCGGCCGTGCGCCAGGGGAGCCACCGCCCACCCTTTTCGAATTCATCCCCGACCACGCGATTGTTTTTGCCGATGAGAGCCACGTCTCCGTCCCGCAGATCGGCGGCATGTACAAGGGCGACTACCGGCGCAAGTTCACGCTGGCCGAGCATGGCTTCCGCCTGCCCTCCTGCATGGACAACCGACCTTTGAAGTTCGAGGAATGGGACGCCATGCGCCCGCAATCGGTGTTTGTCTCGGCGACCCCTGCGGCTTGGGAGATTGAGCAATCGGGCGGCGTTTTTACCGAACAGGTCATCCGCCCTACCGGCCTTCTGGACCCTCAGGTCGAAATCCGCCCCATCGACATGCAGGTCGACGATCTGCTCGACGAAATCCGCCGCGTGAATGAACGGGGCCTGCGCACGCTGGTCACGACCCTCACCAAACGCATGGCCGAGGATCTGACCGAATACCTCCACGAACAGGGCATCCGCGTGCGCTACATGCATTCCGACATCGACACGATCGAACGCATCGAAATCCTGCGCGACCTGCGGTTGGGGGCCTTTGATGTGTTGGTGGGGATCAACCTTCTGCGTGAGGGCCTGGATATCCCGGAATGCGGGCTGGTGGCCATTCTGGATGCGGATAAGGAAGGCTTTCTGCGGTCCGAGACATCGCTGGTGCAGACCATCGGACGTGCGGCGCGAAATGCGGATGGCAAGGTCATCATGTACGCCGACCGCGTGACAGGGTCGATGGAGCGCGCAATCGGGGAAACCAACCGCCGCCGCGCCAAGCAGATCGCCTATAACGAAGAACACGGCATCACGCCCGAGACGGTGAAGAAGAACGTCGAGGACATTCTCGCTGGGCTCTACCAAGGTGATGTGGACATGAACCGCGTGACCGCCAAGATCGACAAGGCCGAGGCGGGCGGAAACATGCAGGCCCATCTCGATGCCCTGCGCACGGATATGCGCAAGGCCGCCGAGAACCTCGAATTCGAAGAGGCCGCCCGCCTGCGCGACGAGGTCAAACGCCTCGAGGCCGTGGACCTCGCCATCGCCGACGACCCGCTCGCGCGTCAATCCGCTGTGGAGGCCGCCGCTAACGCCGCCACCAAGTCCAAGGGCCGCTCAACGGCGGGTCGCCCGGGACAACGGGGTGGGAATGTGAAGCGGCGGGGGCGGTGAGATCAATCGTTGAGCATTGAGTTGAAAATCACCTCGCATATCTGTTCGAGCAGGCGTGGGGTGGGGCAGTCCTGCCCACCACATATTGGAAACCCAACCGGGCGGTGGGCAAAATTGCCCACCCTACTCTCCGAAATCGCCGTCGAATAGGCCGCCCGCCCATTCCGGGTCGACCCGTCCGGCGCGGATGTCACGATGGATCGACGAGACCGGCCAATCGACCGCGCGGTCAACGAGGCCATGTTTGACCTGATTGCCCCAGCAATAGGCCATGTGCATGCGGTAATCGGCCTCATCGCGGATCACATGTTCCCAAAATCGCCGCTGCCAGATGCCGCATTCGCGTTTTCGCCGCTTGCTCATCGACACATGCGTAGGGTGGGCAGTTCTGCCCACCGCCC
>CAZWZG010000259.1:0-2505 GCA_964638245.1 uncultured Rhodobacterales bacterium | reverse complement strand
TGGCTCTTCCGGTCGAGCTGGTCGTTAATCTGGTACTCTTTTTCGATGTATGTGTCCGAGCGGGGGACGTAGGCTTCGGGCTGGGAGTAGTCGTAGAACGAGACGAAGTATTCGACGGAATTCTCGGGGAAGAATCCCTTGAACTCGCCATATAGTTGTGCGGCCAGTGTTTTGTTCGGAGCAAGGATGATGGCGGGGCGTTGGGTTTCCTCGATCACCTTGGCCATGGTGTAGGTTTTGCCGGTGCCCGTGGCGCCCAAAAGGACCTGATTGCGCTCGCCTTCGTTGACGCCCTGGGTCAGTTCAGCGATCGCCGTGGGCTGGTCCCCGGCGGGTTTGAACTCTGTATGCATGACGATGCGCTTGCCGCCTTCAAGCTTGGGCCGCTCGCGCACATCTTCGGCGGCGGCATGCATGAGCGGGGCGTTGGCACTGTCGAATGCGGACGACATCAGCGAATCCTTTGGTGTGAGATCAAACATTTGATCCCTTTTTGTTCCAGTTCAAGGAAGGAGCCCCTAGTTCCCCAGAAATAGCGAGGGATACACGCTTTAAGGGTTTGTTTACTCACTCAATACAACTTTAGCGATATTTTTCATTGCTTTTGTAAGAACAATGGGCGTACATTGATTGGGCAAGCAGCAGAACCGGTCGTCGGGCGGACGCTACACCCACCCCACCCTCGCTCCCAGCGCTCGTTCGGCGACCAACCCTTCTGGCGCTTGCAAAGCTCTCCGAATTTGCAGAAAACAGACCCGGGAACCGGATGGAGCAAAGCCCATGCAAGCCAGGATCTACAAACCGTCGAAAACCGCGATGCAGTCGGGCGCGGCCAAGACCCACGAATGGGTGTTGGAGTTTGCGCCAGCATCAAAGCGCGAGGTGGATCCACTGATGGGATGGACGTCGTCCGACGACACCCAGACGCAAGTGCGCCTGCGGTTTGAGAGCAAAGAGGCCGCGCTCGCCTATGCCGAGGAAGAGGGCATAGACGCGCTGGTGTTCGAGCCAAAGACCCGCAAACCCAACGTGCGTCCGGGTGGATATGGCGAAAACTTCGCCACCAATCGCCGGGGCGCCTGGACCCATTGAGCAGCGACATTCGCGTCGTTTCGCCGACGGCCCCTGACATCACCGCCATTTTGGAAGCGCATCTGGAGCTGATGCGCTCGATCAGTCCGCCAGAAGCGGTGCACGCGCTCGATCTGGACCAGTACGAGGCTAGCGGCACCACGCTCTTTGCACTCTATGACGACGACGAAGCGGTCGCGATCGGCGGGCTGCGCGAATACGAACCGGGCGCGGTCGAAATCAAGTCCATGCATGTCCCGTCCCACCATCGTGGGCGAAAGCTGTCCCGGACAATGCTTGAGCATCTGCTGGATCAAGCCCGTGATCGCGGTGCAACCCGTGCCAGCCTTGAAACAGGCTCGCAGGATGCGTTCGAGCCAGCGCGCCAGCTTTATGCGACCCATGGATTCAGGTTTTGCGGTCCCTTCGGAGACTATGACCTTGACCCCAACAGCACGTTCATGACCCGCGACCTTTGAGAGCAGCCTTGATTTTGCGCGACTTGGGCGTGATACCGACACCAGCGGTCCCGTAGCTCAACTGGATAGAGCACCTGACTTCTAATCAGGATGTTGAGGGTTCGAGTCCTTCCGGGATCGCCAGATCAGGCAAACGTATCCGCGTAGGTGTCGCGCAGGATGTTTTTCTGCACCTTGCCCATTGTGTTGCGCGGTAACTCGTCCACGAAATAGATCTTCTTGGGCTGTTTGTACTTGGCCAGATCAGGGGAGATCGCGTCGAGGATTCTTGCTTCGCTCGTTTGTCCATCGCGGACCACAACGGCAACGACACCTTCGCCGAAGTCGGGGTGTGCGACGCCGATGACGGCGCTTTCGGATACGCCGGGCTGGTCGTCGATCAGGATTTCGATCTCCTTGGGATAGACGTTGTAGCCACCCGAAATCACCATGTCCTTGGCGCGACCGATGATCTTGAGGTAGCCGTCCTTGTCGATCTCCCCAATGTCGCCGGTGACGAAGAACCCGTCCGCCAAAAGCTCTTCCGCGGTCTTTTCGGGCAGGTTCCAATACCCTTTGAAAACGTTCGGACCACGCACTTCGACGATACCCGGTTCGCCCTCGGAAACGGGCGTGCCTTGGCCATCCGTGAGGCGGACCTCGACCCCCGGCAAAGGCATCCCCACGGTGCCCGCTTTTCGTTCGCCGTCATAGGGGTTGGACGTGTTCATGTTGGTTTCGGTCATGCCGTACCGCTCAAGGATACGGTGACCGGTTGCCTCTTCCCAAGCGACATGGGTTTCCGCCAAAAGCGGGGCTGAGCCGGATACGAACAGGCGAATGTCGCGGGAGGCCTTTCCAAGGCCCGGGAGTTGGAGAAGCCGAGTGTAGAAGGTCGGGACGCCCATTAGCGCCGTTGCGCGCGGCATGGCCTCAAGGATGGTTTCTGCGTTGAAGCCGGGTTGGAAAATCATCG
>CAZWZG010000258.1:956-2514 GCA_964638245.1 uncultured Rhodobacterales bacterium | reverse complement strand
GGCTTCAAAGTCGAAGACGGCAAGAAGGTGCGCTACGCCAAAACGACGGGAGACGTGATCTGATGCTTGATACAGCAACTTACACCCCGCGTCTGAAGACGGCGTACAAGGACACGATCCGCGCCGCCATGAAAGAAGAGTTCGGCTACAAGAACGACATGCAGATCCCGAAGCTCGAGAAAATCGTGCTGAACATCGGTGCTGGTGCGGAATCGGTCAAAGATTCGAAGAAAGCGAAATCCGCCGCTGACGACCTGACCCTGATCGCTGGTCAGAAGGCCATGGTCACGCGCGCCAAGAAGTCGATTGCTGGCTTCCGCGTTCGTGAAGACATGCCTTTGGGCGCCAAGGTCACGCTGCGCGGCGATCGGATGTACGAATTTCTTGATCGTCTGGTCACCATCGCACTGCCCCGCGTCCGCGACTTCCGCGGTCTGAAGGGCACGTCGTTTGATGGTCGCGGCAACTATGCCATGGGCCTCAAAGAGCACATGGTGTTCCCCGAGATCGACTTCGACAAGATCGACGAGTCCTGGGGGCTCGACATCGTAATCTGTACTTCTGCTGACAACGACGCAGAAGCCAAAGCGCTGTTGAAGAACTTCAACATGCCGTTCAACAGCTGAGGATCTGATCGATGGCTAAAAAAGCAATGATCGAACGCGAGAAGAAGCGCCAAAAGCTGGTGGACCAGTATGCTGCCAAGCGCGCTGAACTCAAGGAAATCGCAAAAGACGAAAGCAAGCCGATGGAAGAGCGTTTCAAAGCGCGTCTGAAGCTTGCCAAACTGCCGCGCAACTCGTCGGCAACCCGTCTTCACAACCGTTGCCAGCTGACTGGCCGTCCGCATGCGTATTACCGCAAGCTGAAGGTTAGCCGGATTGCGCTGCGCGAGCTTGGCTCGCAAGGTCAGATCCCTGGTCTTGTTAAGTCCAGCTGGTAAGGGAGGGAATGATATGAACGATCCTCTCGGTGATATGCTGACCCGCATCCGCAATGCTCAGATGCGCGGCAAATCCTCGACGAACACACCGGCATCCAAGCTTCGCGGCTGGGTTCTGGATGTGCTGACCGACGAAGGCTACATTCGCGGTTACGAGAAAACGCTTGATGCTGACGGCCACCCGGCCTTCCGCATCGACCTCAAGTACTACGAAGGCACGCCTGTGATCCGCGAAATGAAGCGGGTCTCCAAGCCGGGCCGTCGTGTGTACATGGGTGTCAAGGACATCCCGTCGGTCCGTCAGGGCCTGGGTGTCTCGATCGTGTCCACGCCGAAAGGCGTCATGTCGGATGCAAATGCACGCTCTGCCAATGTTGGCGGCGAAGTGCTTTGCACCATATTCTAAGGGGGTCGGCTTATGTCTCGTATTGGCAAACGTCCTGTCGACCTGCCGTCGGGTGTTGAAGCAAATGTCTCGGGCCAGACCATTTCGGTCAAAGGTCCAAAGGGCACGCGCGAATTCACGGCAACCGATGATGTGACGCTCAAGGTTGAAGATGGTGCTGTTTCTGTCGAGCCGCGCGGCAAGTCCAAGCGCGCCCGTCAGCCGTGGAG
>CAZWZG010000258.1:0-946 GCA_964638245.1 uncultured Rhodobacterales bacterium | reverse complement strand
TCGCGCACGATGGTCCAGAACCTCGTGACCGGCGTGACCGACGGCTTCAAGAAAGAGCTTGAGATCAACGGCGTTGGCTACCGGGCGCAGATGCAGGGCAACACCCTGAAGCTGAACCTTGGCCTTAGCCACGAAGTGAACTTCGAGGTTCCCGCTGGCGTCACCGTCACGGCCCCGAAACCCACGCAACTCATCGTCGAAGGCATCGACCAGCAACAGGTCGGCCGGGTCGCGGCAAACATCCGCGAATGGCGCAAGCCCGAGCCCTATAAGGGCAAAGGCATCAAGTATGTCGACGAATATATCTTCCGCAAGGAAGGTAAGAAGAAGTAAGGAACGCAAAAATGGCTATGAGCAAAAGAGATTTGTTTCTGAAGCGCCGCCAGCGCGTTCGGAACAAGCAGCGGAAATCGTCGGGCGACAAGCCGCGTCTGTCGGTTCACCGTTCCAACAAGAACATCAGCGTTCAGTTGATCGACGACGTTCAGGGCAAGACGCTGGCAGCAGCATCGAGCCTGGAGAAAGACCTTGGCGTTGTTGGCAAGAACAACGTCGATGCGGCCTCCAAAGTGGGCGCAGCGATTGCGGAACGCGCGAAAAAAGCCGGTGTCGAAGAGTGCTACTTCGATCGCGGTGGCTTTCTTTTCCACGGCAAGGTGAAGGCTCTGGCCGACGCTGCGCGGGAAGGCGGCCTGAAGTTCTAAGTGTGTGGGCCGGTTGACCGGCCCACCGATGACCGGGGGCCGTTTGGTCACTGCGGTTGGACAATCGGCGCACATGCGCCAAGCAAAGGAGGCCGATCATGGCCAGAGAACCAAGAGGGGGCGGCCGTCGCGACCGCGATGAAGCTCCAGAATTCGCCGATCGCCTTGTTGCGATCAACCGCGTGTCCAAGACCACCAAGGGCGGCAAGAACTTCGGTTTTGCAGCGCTGGTCGTTGTGGGC
>CAZWZG010000257.1:0-2515 GCA_964638245.1 uncultured Rhodobacterales bacterium | reverse complement strand
GTCTTCGATGTAGATGCGGTTGACTTGCTTGCCCGCCGGGCCGGTCTGGTGCGTGACCAGCGTGCGTCCGAGCATCTTCTTGGCTTCTTCTGCAGCTTCGCCGACTGATTTGGTCAGGCGGACACCGCCTTTTTCGCCAGCGTCAGCCTCTTTGAAAGAGCCCTTACCGCGACCCCCTGCGTGGATCTGTGCCTTGACGACCCAAAGCGGGCCGTCGAGTTCGCCCGCTGCGGTTTTGGCTTCTTCGGCGCGTAGAACAGGTCGTCCATCGGACACCGGAGCGCCGTAGGAGCGCAACAGTGCCTTTGCCTGGTATTCATGGATATTCACGTTGGGGGCCCCCAGCTTGATTGTTCCCTTTGGGGAACCGATGGCATGGGGCGCGAAGCTTGGGAACACTTTTTCGCTTAGAATACGAGGAATCCGGCGAATAAGTGGTTTATGTGATCACACGCCAAAATCGTGTGATCACATTTTGAAAATCCGGCCCTAGTTGAGGAGAATCACTAACAGTCCCGTTTGGCCGCGGGTCATGCGACGAAACTGCCGCCAGCTGTTGCTGTCCAAAACCTCGCCTTGCCGGGCATACGGCAGGGCCGCGCTACCTTGGATCCATTCCACAATCGGGACCGGCCCGGGGTCGGCCACATAGGCGTTCAGATCCACGCCAAACCCGTCCGCAAACCGCCAGAAGGGGATCAACGCTTCGCCTTTCAGGATTGCTTCGGCATCGTCCAGAACGGCCAGCCACGCCGGTCCGATTTCGCCGGGAAGCTCGAGACCAAGCGCAGCGGTTTGCGTGGCATTCGGGATCCATTCGCGGTCGTTGTCGGTTTCCGCATCCAGCGATGACCAGAAATCGCGGTTATGCTCGATCATGTTCAGGAAGTGCGCCTGCGCTTTCGCGATGCGCGCGGGGTCAGGCTCGTGGCGCAGCGTTTCGATGACGATGGATATCACATCGACGGGTTGCGCGAATTGCCCAAATGGCGACGGGCGCCCGGGGTTGATCCGTCGATTTGCCATCTCAGCGACTAGACGATCGACCTCTTCGCCGCTGAGGTTCGGGCGTTCGCGGAGGATGAGATCCCGCAAGCCGGCCACCTGGTCAGCCGGAAGGGTTTCGAGCATTGTTAGTTGCTGTTCAAGGATGGCATCTTGAAACGCCATGACTTTGGCGATTTCAGAGGTTGGATCGAACGCCAGCACAAGCTCGCCTGCGCCCTGCAGGACTTGTGCGTAGGCGGCCAGCCAATGAACGTCCGAGCCATCAAAGCGGATCGTGGCGGCACGGGGGTCAGGCATGTCTGGGGTGCCTTCCAGCTCTCGCTCAAGGCGCATGATTTGTCCGCGGCTCATGATTGATTGCGTCAGAAGGTCAGAAAAGCCTTCGTTTTCGCCCCGCTCGCCATTCTGGTCGATATCGAGCCAAAGGTCCGGCAGGTTGAGGACGAAGCTGGGATCGGCGTCATCGGGCAAGGCGGACAAGGCTTCTTCCACAGCATTCATGTCTTCGACAAAGCGATCCATGATCTGCATCATCGTCTCGGGAACAAACGCCTCAGGGTTTGGATTTGGTGGCAGCTCGGTCCGCAGGACCGGGACCGGTAGCGTGACACCCGTAAATCCGTAGGTCCACCGCGCGCCATAGGCCCGCTCGACAGCTTCGAGAAAAAGGATGCCACCCAGAGCAAACTGATCGTCAACGCTCCGCGATGGTTGCGCTTCTAACTTGGCGCGCGCGCCTGAAAGGCCGAGTTCGGCGATGTCGGTGGAGATGTCGGCAACCGCGGCGGTTGGCAAAAGAGCCACGCAAAAGGCTTGGAAAAATCGCATGTCTATCCTTCAAAACAAAAAACGCGCCACCGGTGGGTGACGCGTCATTGTGGCAGATTTGAGGACAATCAGGCGAGCGTTTCGTCGATTTCCTTGCATGCTTTGACGAGGCCTTTGACGGCGTCGACCGAGCTGTCGAACATCGTCTGTTCGTCTTTGGCCAGATCGATCGCGACCACTTTCTCGACGCCGCCCGCGCCGATCACCGTGGGAACGCCAACGTACAAGCCTTTGAGGCCGTAGGCCCCGTCTACGTAAGCGGCGCAAGGCAGCACGCGTTTCTGGTCCTTAAGATAGGCTTCAGCCATTTCGATCGCAGAAGTTGCTGGCGCGTAGTAGGCCGAGCCGTTGCCCAGAAGACCAACGATTTCGGCGCCGCCGTCGCGGGTGCGCTGAACGATCGCGTCGAGTTTTTCCTGGCTGGTCCAACCCATCGACACGAGGTCAGGGAGCGGGATACCGGCGACGGTGGAATAGCGGACCAGCGGCACCATCGTGTCGCCGTGGCCACCCAGAACGAAAGCGGTGACGTCTTTCATCGAGACGTCGAATTCGAGGCTGAGGAAGTGGCGGAAGCGCGCGCTGTCGAGAACGCCTGCCATGCCGCAGACCTTCCCGTGTGGAAGCGCGGAATACTCACGGAGGGCGCCAACCATCGGGTCGAGCGGGGTGGTGGTGC
>CAZWZG010000256.1:0-2537 GCA_964638245.1 uncultured Rhodobacterales bacterium | reverse complement strand
GATCTGCGTCGCGGTGTTCGTCACATGGTCCGAACCGCGGACAACATGGGTCACACCCATCTCGGTATCATCCACCACAGACGCAATCGTATAGAGCACTTGACCGTCGGCGCGGATCAGCACCGGGTCGGACACGCTGGCCGCATCGATGGACAGATCCCCAAGGATCCCATCCACCCAGTCGATGCGCTCGTGATCCAGCTTGAACCGCCAGACGCCATCGCCCCGCTCCGCCCGCAGCGCAGCCTTTTCATCGTCCGACAACGCCAGCGCCGCCCGGTCATAGACCGGCGGCCGTCCCATATTGAGCAGCTTCTTGCGCTTGAGGTCCAGCTCCACCGGCGTCTCGAACGCCTCATAAAACCGCCCCATCTCGCGCAAGCGATCCGCGGCGGCGGCATAGCGGTCCAGCCGGTCGGATTGCCGCTCGATCCGATCCCATGTCAGACCAAGCCACTCCAGATCTTCCTGGATCGCATCGGCGTATTCGGGCTTGGACCGCTCAGGGTCCGTGTCATCCAGACGCAAAATAAATTGCCCACCCGCCTGCCTGGCGATCAGGTAATTGAACAGCGCCGTACGGGTGTTTCCGATATGCAGATAACCGGTTGGCGACGGGGCAAAACGGGTGACAGTCATGGGTGCGCTCCTGAATGCGAGCCGTTTTTCACAAAGCGCGCGCGTTGTCTATGGACCGATCATGTCGGCTCGATGGTCCAGCGCGTGGCAAGGTCGTCCAACCCGGCGCGGATCAACTCCGCCAGAACTGCCTCGTCAATATCCGCCAGCTTGTTCACGTACAGACAGGCCTTGCCCATCTTGTACTTACCCAGCCGCTCTAGGATATGCCCGAACTCGGCATATCCGGGCATGATGTAAAGCGAATGCTTGGCCTTCCTCGGCGAAAATCCTGTGGCCAAAGACACCCCGCTATGCCCACTTTCATAGGTATAGGAATACCGCCCAAACCCAATGATCGTCGCCCCAAACATCACCGGCTGAAACCCGGTTACTTCGCGAAAAAGCGCATCCAGACGATGCGCCTCGTCGCGCTTTCGGTCCGGCTCCACTGTGTCCAAAAACGCCGTCACACTTGCCTCTGTCGGAACCGTCTTCGCGTCAGCCATAGCATTCTCCCGCCCCTACCTTAGCACGGGCCTCTCTTCATCTGGCCCAAAGTATCCCGGGGGGGCCAAATCCAGCGGATTTGGCCGGGGCAGAGCCCCAAGCGGCCTTTCCAATCCCGCGCCCCGCCTCCATATCCACCTGATGGACTGGACCGACAAAACCGCCCCCGACCTTGCCGCTTTCGAGGCGTTGGCCGACGCCGCGCTCGCCGCGCTGCCCGAGGACGTCCAAACCATCGCCCGCAGCGTCGCGCTCCGGATCGAGGATTTCGCCTCCGACGCCGTCCTCGCCGACCTCGACATCGAAGATCCGTTCCAACTAACCGGCCTTTACGACGGCATCCCGCTCACCGAAAAATCCACCTCTCATCAGCCCATGCAACCCGACGCTATCTGGCTTTTCCGGCGCCCCATTCTCGAAGAATGGGCCCATCGCGCCGACGTCGAACTTGGCCGCCTCGTCGCCCATGTTCTTGTTCACGAACTGGCCCATCATTTCGGGTGGAGCGATGAGGACATCGCGCGTATCGACCGCTGGTGGGAGTGAGGGGGGTTTTCATCCCCTGAATTCGCGGAATAAGTTAGCGCTCACATTTCTGATTCATTTGCGGCACGCCCATGCGAACGATTGTCACCGTCACACTGAACCCCGCGATCGACTACGCCTCGACCGCCGCTCAGGTTTTTCCCGATGAAAAACTGCGCTGCACGCATCCCGAAATCGACCCCGGCGGCGGTGGCATAAACGTGTCTCGCGCGATCAAGGCGCTGGGCGGTCCGTCCACCGCGCTTGTTGCCATCGGCGGCAACACCGGCGCGCAACTCCTGCAACTCCTTGCTTTCGAAGGCATCTCAACCGTCGCCATTCAGGGCCCCGGCGACACCCGCCAGTCGATGAGCGTGATCGACGAATCCAACGGCCAGCAATACCGCTTCGTCATGCCCGGCCCCGCTTGGGAGGCCGGCGATATCGGCCGCGCCCTATCGGCCATCGATCAGGCGGCGGGCGATGACGCGCTGATTGTTCTGTCAGGCAGTCAGCCACCGGGAATCGCAAAGGATTTCCCCTTCATCCTTGCCGAACACATGCAGGGGCGAAACGGGCGCATTATCGTGGACACCTCGGGCCCTGCCCTCCACCATGTGGCACAAGAACCAAGATCCTCGATCTACACGCTGCGCATGGACGGCCCCGAGGCCGAGGAACTCGCCGGTCGCCCCCTGCCCGCACGCCGCGACACCGCCGACTACGCCGAAAGCCTCATTGAAAAAGGCGTCGCGGAGACAATCATCGTCGCGCGCGGCGCGGACGGCTCGGTTCTGGCAACCCGCAATGGCTCTTGGCATTCGACCGCCGCCAAGGTCACGGTGCGCTCCAAGGTCGGCGCAGGCGACAGTTTTGTGGGCGCC
>CAZWZG010000255.1:0-2538 GCA_964638245.1 uncultured Rhodobacterales bacterium | reverse complement strand
ACCCTTGGCGTGGCGTTGTCGAAATCGACATCATCCCGTGGAACGAAGATGCACCGACGTTCCTTGTGAACGCACTTCAGCCCGCCGAGGTCTCGAAGGTTGTTCTGGACGAAGACGCCGGCAAGATCGAGGTTGTCGTCCCGGACGAACAGCTGTCCCTGGCGATTGGTCGTCGCGGGCAGAACGTGCGTTTGGCGTCGCAGCTGACCAACCTCGACATCGACATCATGACCGAGGAAGAAGAGTCCGCACGTCGGCAGGCCGAATTCGAAGAACGCACCAAGCTGTTCGTCGACACGCTGGATCTGGACGAGTTCTTTGCGCAGCTTCTGGTGTCCGAAGGCTTCACCTCGCTTGAAGAGGTGGCTTATGTCGAGGCGGAAGAGCTGTTGGTCATTGATGGTGTCGATGAAGGCACGGCGGAAGAGCTTCAGGCGCGGGCACGCGACCATCTTGAAGCCATCAACAAGGCCGCCCTTGAGGCAGCGATCGCCAATGGCGTCGAGCAGAGCCTTATTGATTTTGAAGGCCTCACACCCCAGATGCTTCAGGCGCTGGGCGATGACGACGTAAAATCGCTCGAAGACTTCGCAACACTCGCGGATTGGGAAATCGCCGGTGGCTGGACCACAGTCGATGGCGAGCGCGTGAAAGATGACGGCGTTCTAGAGAAATTCGACGTTTCGCTGGAAGAGGCTCAGAACATGGTGATGACGGCACGGGTGCTACTGGGCTGGGTCGACCCGGACGAACTGCTTGGCACCGGCGAGGAAGACGGCGCCGAAGACGGCGAAACCGCCTCGACCGAGGAGGTCGGAGCCTGATCTCAGGCTCCGAGGTGTGCGCATGACGCGCGGCGGCCGGACCAAATATCGGGAAGATCCCGAAAGACGCTGCATCGCCACTGGCGATGTGCAACCCAAGCGTGGGCTGATCCGATTTGGCATTGCGCCTGATGGTGCAATTGTGCCGGACGTTATGGAAAAGCTGCCTGGGCGCGGGATTTGGGTCAGTGCCGAGCGCTCTGCCCTGGAAAAGGCGGTGAAGGATCGGCTTTTTGCGCGGTCTGCGAAACAGGCGGTCGGCGTGCCCGAACATCTGGTCGAGCTGGTCGAAGCCGCGCTTGTGCGACGCGTCAGTGAGCATCTGGGTTTGGCGCGCAAGTCTGGCCTTGCAGTCGCAGGGTTTGAGAAAGTTAAATCCTGGCTTGAGAAAGAGGAGGCGGTGATCCTCCTTCAGGCCAGCGACGGATCCGAACGGGGCAAATCCAAGCTTCGTGCGCCCGGTGGAAGAGGTTCTTTTTTCGACGTTTTGACCGCGTCGGAATTGGGTTTGTCCTTTGGGCGCGAACATGTGATACATGCGGCGCTTGGCCGGGGCGGACTCACTGAACGGTTCAGAGAGGACGCGATCCGGCTATCCGGCGTTCGCGAAACAGCGAAATCTATCGGGGGCAATACGGCACCCGGGAAGGAAAAGACGCAGCAATGAGTGATACAGACGGCAAAAAGACTTTGGGCCTCGGAGGCTCGCGCCCGGGACAGGTGAAGCAAAGCTTCAGCCATGGCCGGACGAAAAATGTCGTTGTCGAGACCAAGCGCAAGCGCGTGGTGGTCCCCAAGCCCGGCGCGGGCGCCGCGGCCAAACCAGCGGGTGCACCCAAAGCGGGCGGTGATCCGTCCAAGCGGCCTGCGGGCATCTCAGACGCGGAAATGGAGCGCCGGATGAAGGCGCTTGCGGCTGCAAAGGCGCGCGAAAGCGAAGAAGCCGAAAAGCGGGCTGCGGCTGAGAAAGAGCGCGCCGAAGAGCGGGAACGCCGCCGCGCCGAGGTCGAAGCCAAAGAAGTGGAAGAGCGGGAACGCGAAGAAAAGGCCAAGAAGAAGGCCGAGGAAGAAGAAGCTAAGAAGAAGGCTGAAGAAGAAAGCGCGCGCGCTGCTGCTGCGGCCGCTGCTGCCCCTGCGCCTGCTGCTGACGCCGGTGCTGGCGCCCCACGGGGTGGCGGTGCGCCCAAAGCGGCCCCTCGCAAGACCGATCGCGAGCCTGAAAAGCGGCGTGAAAACAAAAACACGCGTGGACGCGATGACAATCGCCGTTCAGGCAAGCTGACGCTGAACCAGGCCCTGTCGGGTGGTGAAGGTGGGCGCCAGAAGTCGCTTGCCGCGATGAAGCGTAAGCAGGAGCGTGCGCGTCAGAAGGCCATGGGCGGCCCTGTCGAGCGCGAAAAGGTTGTGCGTGACGTGCAGCTGCCCGAGGCGATCATGGTCTCTGAGCTTGCCAACCGTATGGCCGAGCGTGTGGCGGATGTCGTCAAATCGCTGATGAATAACGGCATCATGGCAACACAGAACCAGACGATCGACGCCGACACGGCGGAACTGATCATCGAAGAGTTTGGCCACAAGGTCGTTCGCGTCTCGGACGCAGACGTGGAACAAGTTATCGATCAGGTCGAAGACAAAGAGGAAGACCTCGAAAATCGTCCTCCTGTCATCACGATCATGGGCCACGTTGACCACGGCAAGACATCGCTTCTGGATG
>CAZWZG010000254.1:0-2564 GCA_964638245.1 uncultured Rhodobacterales bacterium | reverse complement strand
GAAGTGAACGCGATCCTGAACCGTGTTGAAGAAGGTGAAAGCGCCCCGAAACTGATGATCAGCTTCGACATTGGCGAACAGGTCAAGGTCAACGACGGCCCGTTCGAGGATTTCGACGGCACCGTGGAAGAGGTCGACGAAGAAAACCAGCGCCTGAAGGTGACGGTCTCAATCTTCGGTCGCGCCACACCTGTGGAACTGGAATACACGCAGGTTTCCAAGCAGAGCTAAAACCGCTCCTAAAGGGATGGTTTTCAGGATTGCCAAGTCAGCGTGAAGCAAGAATGCTTCGAGCATGAAGGTACTTGTCTCGACCTATAAGACGGCGAGCGACAGGATTGCGCTGGCCTCGGCTCGTTCTGTTGCCACAGCCGGGCACGAAGTCTGGGTAGCGACGGACGATCCATCAACGGCGACCTGCCATTCGCGCTCGGTAAAGGGCGTCCTGCCTGTACGAAATCCGATTTCGGATCTGGATGGACATGCCGCTGATCTGGTGGAACACGTCCTGACAAAGGGCTTTGATACAATCCTCCCCACGGACGACTACTCGGTGCATGCCCTGTCGAAACGGATCGAGGCCGGGGACATGATCGTGCCGCTTCCGGTGCCCGCTCTCGCCGCGCAGGTTCAGGCGATGGATAAGAACGCCATGACAGCACGCGCGGCAGAACTGGGTTTGGCGACACCCAAGTCTC
Source organism: uncultured Rhodobacterales bacterium (assembly GCA_964638245.1). Lineage (GTDB taxonomy): Bacteria > Pseudomonadota > Alphaproteobacteria > Rhodobacterales > Rhodobacteraceae > CAZWZG01. The sequence continues at coordinate 1,866 of CAZWZG010000254.1, read as the reverse complement.
GCGCGCTGAGCAGTGCGGAGGATGTTGAAGAGGCGCTTGCAACGCTGCAGCCGCCCTGGGTGGTTAAGCTGGCACGCGGTGGTGGATCGGTCGGGATGTTGCAGACCGCGGATGCGGACGCTGTGCGTCGCCATTTCGCCGACCGCCCCGACCACAGCGATCCGATCTATGACTTTCGCACGATGATCATTCAGGAACATGTCGCTGGAAAAACCCACGACGCGTGGGTGCTGATGAACCGGGGAAAGGCCGTCTTCGGGCTGGCGGGTCAACGCCGCATCACGTACCCGCTGAGTGGTGGTGCGGGGGTCCTGATCGAAACGATCGAACGTCCAGCGTTCTTCGACCAAGCGGTACGCCTGTTGGAAAGCCTCGGTTGGCACGGTCCTGCGGATGTCGAGTTTCTTGTCGATCCCGCGGACGGCACGGCGTACTTCATCGAGATCAACGGTCGTTTCTGGGGGGGGGCACGGGACTGGCGCTCCATTCGGGTGTGAATTTTGCGGCAGCTGCCTGCGAAATGGCTGTTGAAGGATATATCGAGCCGGACTTTCGGTTCCCGGCAGGAAAAATCATGCGCTGGCAGTTTCCAAATGGACCGCTTTGCGTCGCCCAGAGCGAAAACAAACTGGCAATGGCGTGGGAGCTTTTCCGGCCATCACGATCTATCGGCAATGACGTTCAACTCAGCGACCCGGCAGCGGCCCGCCGCCAATTGACAGATGCGTGGCGGAAGTTTCGTGGATCGGATGGGGCGGCGTCGCTTGATCCAACGTCGCTCTGCTAAAGGTGGCGATGCCTGCCTTCGGAACGGTCTTGCGCACCGACGAAATACCGACGCAATACCGACGTTGCACCGACGTAGCGTTCGCTGCCGGGTTGACACGTCAAACAAGGCCCCGCGCTGTCAGCCGAACCAGCGCAAAGAAGTCTTGATAAGTGCGCCCGAGGGGTGTACCTCCCGCCAGTCGCTCAAACGAGCGGTATCCCCGTGGGAGGCGCGGCGGTCGCGACCGTCAGACCAGACCACGTCAACATCAGGTCAAGGGACGCGTCCCAAGGCTGTTTGAAAAGGAGAGGCCCCATGGCCAAGAAACTTGCTGGCACCATGAAACTTCAGGTGCCTGCCGGACAAGCTAACCCCTCCCCGCCGGTCGGTCCGGCATTGGGTCAGCGCGGCATCAACATCATGGAATTCTGCAAGGCGTTTAACGCCAAGACCCAGGACCTCGAGCCCGGTGCACCGTGCCCGACCGTGATCACCTACTACCAGGACAAGTCCTTCACGATGGACATCAAGACGCCGCCAGCGTCGTACTATCTGAAGAAAGCCGCCAAGGTGAAATCGGGTGCCAACACGCCCAGCCGTCAGACGGTCGGGTCGGTGACCACCAAGCAGCTCAAGGAAATCGCTGAAGCCAAGATGGCTGACCTGAACGCGAACGACGTTGAACAGGCAATGAAGATCATCCTTGGTTCCGCCAAGTCGATGGGTATCGAGGTGAAAGGCTAAGTCATGGGCAAGATGGGAAAACGCACCACCGCTGCTCGTGCAGCATTTGAAGGCAAATCGGACGTAACGGTTGAAGAAGCCGTTTCTCTGGTCAAAGCCAACGCAACCGCCAAGTTCGATGAAACGATTGAGATCGCCATGAACCTTGGCGTTGATCCGCGTCACGCTGACCAGATGGTCCGCGGCACGGTCAACCTGCCCAACGGCACCGGCAAGTCGGTCCGCGTTGCGGTCTTTGCTCGCGGCCCAAAGGCCGAAGAAGCGCAGGCTGCTGGCGCAGACATCGTTGGCGCCGAAGACCTGATGGAAACTGTTCAGGGCGGCACGATCGACTTTGATCGCTGCATTGCAAC
>CAZWZG010000253.1:0-2641 GCA_964638245.1 uncultured Rhodobacterales bacterium | reverse complement strand
GATGATCTGGCTGATGACCCGGGGCGAGGCCCCGAGCCCCGAAAAGGCGGCCCTGTTGGAGGCTGCCTTGGTCGCCGCCGTGGACCACGGCCCGCAAGCGCCCTCCATCGCTGCCGCGCGCATGGCGGTGACCTGTGGGCTGGGCCTGAACGGCGCCATGGCCAGCGCGGTCAATATGCTCGATGACATCCACGGCGGCGCGGGCGAGCAGGCGGTCGAGCTTTACACGGGCATCCGCGCCGACACGCGTCCCCTTGCCGAGGCGGTCCCAGCCGCGCTCGACATCTGGCAGGCCGAGCACTCAAACTTCATCCCCGGCTTCGGGCACCGGTTCCACAAACCCGTCGACCCCCGCGCCCCGCGCCTGTTGAGCTTGGTCGACGACGCCGCGACGGTGGGCACCGTCTCCGGCGATTTCGCTACAATCGGCCGCGCGATCGAAGCGGAACTGGCCGCGCGCAAAGGAAAACCGGTGCCCATGAACATCGATGGCGCGACGGCCGTGATCTTTGCCGAGCTTGGGTTCCCGGCACCCCTGGCGCGCGGGCTTTTTTGCCTGTCGCGCTCGGTCGGGGTCCTGTCCCACGCTTGGGAGCAGATGGGTCAAGGCGGGCGCAACAAGGGCCCGACGCCGCCCGGCTATCGCTGGACTTATTCCGGCCCCAATCCCATTCAGGACACGTAGCGGAAGGACGTCTCGACGGCATGGGCGAAAGACGCCGCCGATGAGCTGGCCGCAGCCAGAAGGAACCGCTCGTCGCCCAGCCGGATGATCAGCGCGCCCAAATGCTCCATGATCGTGCGCGCTGCCGCGTCCACCGGGAAAACGGATGGATCCAGATTGACCGGACAAATCCGCTCAAGCGCGCCAAGCGTGTCCGGACCCGACACCTCTAGCACCATCCAGCCGCCGGTCTGATCGGTGGTGTAACCGACCCCCTTCAGTTTGCCTTGAACATGGACCTCGGCATCGGGCGTCGCCCAGGGAAAGATCAGCATCACCTGATTCGGCGCCATCCAAACTGTGCGCATATCGCCCTGCACCACAGAGCGCCCCGGCGGGGGCATCTTGAACAACTCAAACCGGGCGTCGCCGCCTAAGGGCACCGCAATCGACACCAGCGCCAGATCGGCACGTTCAACGATCCGGTTGCCGCCGATATCCAAGTCCAGCCCGCCCAGGACGGGGGTCGCTTTCAGAAGGGTCTCACCCACGCTGCCGCACTCCTTCCGGGTCGATGTGATGGGGTAAGGTGACCTCGACCATGATGTCCTGTCGCCGGATCGGGCTGTAGGCGCGGACATGCTCGCCAATCCGCTCGGCCCCCTGTTTCAGAAAGCCCAGCCCGATGGAGTGCCCAAGGCTGGGCGAATAGGCGACCGAGGTCATCCAGCCTTCATCATGGGCCAACTCCGTGGGCGCGCCCGGCTTCAGGAAATGCGCCCCGGCGGTCAAATGATGGGTGTGGTTCACCGGACGGAGCCCGACCAAACGCAGGCCATCGACGCGCGCCATCTCTTCCCGCTCAGACAATTTCGATCCCAACGCGTCCTTCTTCTTGGAGACCATGCCCTGCAAGCCCAGCATCAACGCGGTGGTCTGACCGTTCAACTCGGCCCCCGCTGCGTGGCCCTTTTCGATGCGCATCACGCCGAGCGCTTCGACGCCGTAGGGCGTAACATCGAATTCCTCGCCCGCGGCCATGAGTGCGCGGATCATCGCGTCGCCGAAACGCGCCGGGACGGCGACCTCGTAGGCCAGTTCCCCAGAGAATGAGATACGGAACAGGCGCGCAGGCGTGCCACCAAAGACGGTGCATTCGGTACAGGCCATGAAGGGGAAGGCTTCGTTGGACAGGTCAAGGTCGTCAACGACCTTGGATAGAAGTGCGCGGGAGTTGGGGCCGGCGACCGAGAACTGCGCCCAGGCGTCGGTCGTGGAAATCAGGTGCACATCCAGATCAGGCCACAGGCATTGGCGCGCAAACTCCAGATCGCGGAAAACGAGCCCGGCATTGGCGGTCGTCGTGGTCATCACGAAATGCGTCTCGGACAGCCGCGCGGTTGTCCCATCGTCATAGGCGAAGCCGTCCTCGCGCAGCATCAAGCCGTAGCGCACCTTGCCCACCGGCAGCTTCAGGAACGGGTTCGAGTATATCTTATTGAGAAATTCGGCGGCATCGCGGCCCTGAATGTCGATCTTGCCTAGCGTGGTGACATCGCAGATGCCGACGGAGCGCCGGGTCATCTCGACCTCGCGATCCACGCTGTCGCGCCAGCCCTTTTCGCCGTCGCGCTTGTACCACTGCGCGCGCAGCCAAAGGCCCGCTTCAACGAAGTCCGCGCCGTTCTCTTCGGCCCACTTGTGCGACGGGGTCAGGCGGTATGGGCGGAAGTCCTTGCCGCGGGATCGCGCCGCAAAAGCGCCGATGGGCACGGGCGTGTAGGGTGGGCGGAAGATGGTTGTGCCCGTTTGGGCAATGGTTTTGCCGGATGCTTCGGCCATCACCGCCAACCCAAGCATGTTCGATGTCTTGCCTTGGTCGGTGGCCATGCCCAGCGTCGTGTAGCGCTTGAGGTGCTCAACCGCGCGGAAGCCTTCGGCGTGGGACTGTTTGATGTCCTTGGTGGTGACGTCGTT
>CAZWZG010000252.1:0-2642 GCA_964638245.1 uncultured Rhodobacterales bacterium | reverse complement strand
GATGAGACTCTCTCTATCCTTTCAAGCCCGGCACCCGGGCTTCCCTTTCTCTGGCTTTTTCCAATTGCGAATGACGTCAATAAACGACCGTTTGAGGGTTTGCTCAGGATGGATTGATCCAGCTTGCGTGGTCGATGCGGTTTTCCTGGATATGTTTGAACGCATTCCGATAAGTATTCACTGCTCATCCCTACAACTCGCTTTCTAGTGCAGACATGTTTGCGTAGGTTGGTCTTTTTTGCCTTGAGGCTCCAGTTGCTAGAGGTTCTATCGACGTGTAAAGCGAAGCTGTAAAAACCGACCGCGTAGGAGAAAAACCAAATATGTTAACCAGACGCCATTTCATCGCGACCAGCGCAGCTTTGTTCTCCGCGCCAATTTCAAACCCTGTCTTTGCCAATACCTGGCCGACGGCGTCGCAAAAGGCGGCTTGGGATGCGCAGGTGACACCTGCAAATTTCGACCTTGAGACGTCGAACCCTTGGGGTCTGCAACCGCGTTTCATGCCGCGTCGGGTTGAAGCGCGCGCTGGTTTGACCCCTGGTGACATTCATGTCGATGCGGTCGCGCGGTATCTCTATCACATCGAGGAAGGCGGCACCGCGATGCGTTACGGTGTAGCGATTGCGCGCGGTAATCTCTACGAGCCGGGGACCTACACGATCCGTCGCAAGGTCGAGTGGCCACACTGGACACCGACCAAATCGATGATCGAGCGCAACCCGGAATACGCCGAGTTTGAAAACGGCCAGGAGCCGGGACCAAGCAATGCCCTCGGCTCACGCGCACTCTATCTCTTCGTCGGGCAGCGGGACACCTATCTGCGCATCCATGGGACGCCCCAGGCACGTTCAATCGGCGGGCGTGCCAGCTCCGGATGCGTTCGCATGGTCATGGCGCATATCAATGAGCTTTATCCCCGTGTTGCTATCGGCTCCACCGCATTCCTCTATTCGGCGGAAGACAGTGTCACGGCGCGCAGCTAACCTTCTACTTGGCAGGTAGGTCGGTCCAGCCGCCAGAGCTACGCGGCCGGTTTGACGCAGATCGGATTGCCGCCCGATGTCCTGAGCGGCAAGAGCGTGTCCTCGACCGGCCCAGAATGCATGTACCAATAGCAATTGTCTTCCGGCCGCAAGCGTGCTGTCGAGAGATCCTGGTTTGGAGCCGCGAGCGCCACGATTTGCTCCGGGACCGGCGGCAGCGCACCCGAGCCTTGTGAATTCGAGAGGGTTTCCGAGCAGGCTCCGAGCGCCACGCCGAGAAGGATAAAAATTGCGCTCCGTGTGTACATAAACTCACTGTCCTGCTGCTTTGAATTCTTAGATGCGTCTTTCTCGCATCCGACGGCATGTGGTGCAACGCAAAGGCAAGATCACAGGCGAATTTCCTGAGGAAAGTGATCGAAACTCAATGGTTTCGACCCAAACCGCCTGCGATCACCCCATTAACCACGCGGCTACATGGAAGACCGAACTTTTCTCTTGAACCTCTAGTTGCTGTAGGGCGTATCACCTCCCTACAATAGCGAATCCGAGGATGATCCATGCCACATGACGGTGCTCAAAACAGCCAAGACCATTCTCCCGTATCTGAGGGCGCGTGCGGCAGTTGTTGCGGAGGACAGGCCATTGAGCCAACCAACGTTCAAGCCTCGGACGGGCGCAGTTTCCATGTCAGCGGCTTGGATTGCGCCGAAGAGGTCTCGATCCTGAACCGGGTCGTCGGACCGGAAGTCGGTGGCACGGAGTATCTTGCGTTTGATGTCATCAATGCGCGCATGACGGTTCTGGATGGCGGGACGAACCCGTCTTCGGACAGGATCCTTGAATTGGTTGCGACCACCGGGATGACGGCCAAACCCTGGGATGCCGAAGATGCCAGCGCGGATCAGGCCGCACATCTGAAGAAACAAAAACTGTTCACGATGCTCAGTGGCGGCTTCTGGGCGGCGGGGTTCATCTACCACATCATTGAGACTGGGTTCGGCGGCGCCATCGGATTGTTCTCGGGCCATGGTGAAGCGCCGATGCCCATTCCCGAAGCAGGCCTGTTCGCAATTGCGATCCTCATGGGCGTTTGGCTGGTCGCGCCCAAAGCGTGGTCGTCGGCGCGTCGGCTTTCTCCAGACATGAACCTGTTGATGGTGGTGGCCGTGGCCGGGGCCATCGGGCTTGGCGAGTTTTTCGAAGCCGCAACAGTGGCGTTTTTCTTTTCGCTATCACTCTATCTTGAAAGTTGGAGCGTGGGGCGCGCGCGCAACGCTGTGTCAGCGCTTCTCGACCTCGCACCCCCGACAGCCCGGGTGCTCTATGACGATGGCTCAGAGGCCGACGTTCCCGCCGCGGCTGTAGCTGTCGGTGCGCGGTTCATCGTGCGAGGTGGCGACCGTATTCCGCTCGACGGGGAAGTTGTCGACGGGGCAGGGGCCGTCGATCAGGCCCCCATTACGGGTGAAAGCGCCTTGGTGCCGAAAGAAGCGGGCGATGATGTCTATGCTGGCACGATCAATGGCGAGGGCACGTTGACTGTACGGGCAACGAAAGCTGCCTCCGACACGGTCTTGTCCAAAATCATCCGCATGGTCGGCGATGCACATTCACGCCGCGCCGAGGTTGAACAATGGGTGACGAAGTTCGCCC
>CAZWZG010000251.1:0-2648 GCA_964638245.1 uncultured Rhodobacterales bacterium | reverse complement strand
ACGATGCCCGGATTGAGCAACGCCGCTTCGATATCGTCGTCAGTCATGGCCGCCACCCGCGCGACATCAAAATTGTAAAACTGCTCTTTGTATCCCTCACGCTTCCTCAAAACCGTCTCCCAACTCAGCCCCGCATGGGCGCCTTCGAGGATCAACATCTCGAACAAAAGCCGATCATCGTGGACAGGTACGCCCCATTCTTCGTCGTGGTAGGCCGCGTAAAGCGCGTTATTGCTGCCAAAGCACCGGGGCTTGTCATCGACGGCCATGGGTAAGGAATCCATCCTGTTGAAAAACTGCGTTTTTTAGGGTGCTATGGCAAAAGCTCGAACGCCCTTGGCACGAGTTTGCGATTTTGGGGGATAAAAAGAAATGGATATAGCGCAAGAAGATCTCGGCGCGGGCGTGCACAAGGTCACACTCAACGGCTCTTTCGATATTGCTGGCGCAAGCGATGTAGATGCGCCGTTCTCGGACATTAGCGGATCAAAAGACAAGGTGATCGTGGACTTCAGCGGGGTCGATTTCTTGGCCTCGATCGGGGTGCGGACAATCGTCAAGACGGCCAAAGCCATGGGGGCACGCGGCGGCAAGATGGCAATCGTCAAACCAAACGACGCCGCGAAGCGCGTTCTGTCGTCGACCGGCGTCGACACGATCGTTCATGTGGTCGATGACGAGGCTGCGGCACTGGCAGCACTTTCCTAAGTCATGGCCGACACACTCGATCTGACGCCTGAACTGGCCGAGATTGAGCGGTTGAATGTCTGGTACGATGAGCTTTGCACGCAGGCGGCTTTGGACGCAGCCGTGACAGCCGACATGAAGCTGTGCCTCAACGAGGCGGTGGCGAACGTCATCTCGTACGGGAAGATCTCTTCGGGAAAGATCACCTGCACTATTTCGATTGACCCTCAAAACATCGAAGTCGTGTTGAGCGACCCCGGCATTCCCTTCGACCCGACGGAGGCGCCCGTTGCCACGGCAATGGACGGGCTGGAGACAGCGCAAATAGGCGGGTTCGGGATCAAATTGATCCGAGAGACGGCGCGCGAGATAAACTATCGCCGCGAGGACGGGCGCAATATCCTGACGTTGGTTTGTGCTTAGCCGAAATAGCGCAACGCGAGGCAGGTGATGTCGTCGGACTGCGGCGCACCTGACGCGAACTTCTGCACATCGGTTTTTAGGGCTTCGGTCATTGGGCCAGGCGCAAGCGACACGGCCTCGCGCAATGCGATCCCGAAGCGATCAAAACCGTAGACACCGCCGAACGGATTGAAGGCCTCTGTGACCCCATCCGTGGCAAAGACAATCGTCTCGCCCGGGACGAGTTCGATTTTTGCGCCGCCAAATTCCGCCGCTTCAAACAGGCCAATGGCCGGACCATGTACGTCGAATTTCGTGACCGCACCGTCAGATAAGACCGCACAAGCTTCTTCGTGACCCGCGGTTGCGTACTCAAACACACCCGTTTTCAGGTCCAGTTTGCCAAACGCAATCGTGACGAACATGCCTTCGGCGTTGTCCTCGGCCAAAAGGTCGTTGACGCGGCTCAGGACGGTTGCAGGCGCTTCGTTCTCGCGCGCGATTGTCTTCAACACCGTGCGCGCCACGCTCATGAACATCGCGGCTGGGATGCCTTTGCCGGACACATCGCCGACGGCCACGCCCAGCGTGTCGTCGCCGATCATGAAGTAGTCGTAGAAATCGCCGCCGATCTGTTTGGCGGGTTCCATCAGCGCCCCGACATCGAAACGCGGGTCGTTGAACCGCGCGTCCACGTCTGCAGGAAGGAACGAGCGCTGAATATCCGCCGCCGTTTCCATTTCCCGCGCGTGCTGGCGTTTTTCGGTGATCGCACTCGCCATGTCCTCAAAAACATCCGCAAAATGCGCAAATCGGTCGGCCTGAGCGCGGATATCCTCCAGCATCTCAGGTTTGAATTCTTCGCGCGCAAGAGCATGCGCGGCTTGGGTCATTGCCGCGATCGAGCCATTCAGGCTTTGGAGGCGCCCCCCCAATTCGGCAATGATCGTCATCGCCGTATCTTCGTTCTTTGCAATCAGCGCGCGGATCGTCGCCTGTTCAAGGCGCAAGAGCGAAACGTCAGTCGCGGCCGTCACGGTCGCGGTACGCGGGGTGGCGGCAAATGCGGCGATCTCGCCCACCAATTGCCCGGGACCAAGGACGGCAACTGTGACCGGCCCTGTTTCGGTTTCCACGTCCACAGAGACGTCACCGCTGAGCACCAGATAGGCAAAATGCCCGGTGTCGCCCTGTTTGATAAGGCGCGTGCCTTCGCGTTCCTGATCAATCGGGGATGTCTCGGCCAGCTCGCGCAGCGAGCGGTCGCCGAGCGAGGCAAAAGTCGCCTGCGTCTTGAGATGCCCGACAATCGTTTCGATGTCAGGGGTGTTCGGTTGCGCCATGAACGCCGCTTTCGCAATAATCGTCATGAATTTACGTTAATGTGTCCGAAAGACAATCGTTTGGCGCTATTGGGGCAGCTTTGCCTCAATCGGCGGCGAGCCCGGCGTCAGCTTCGGACGCAGGAACGCCATCGGATGGGCGCGCAATGTCAGCCGCATCGACACGTAATCCTCGACCACCTCTTCGCCCAAGGACATCTGGGGCAGGATCGCCGC
>CAZWZG010000250.1:0-2700 GCA_964638245.1 uncultured Rhodobacterales bacterium | reverse complement strand
TGGACCGTTGCGTTGACCCGGATGATTTCGGCTGTCTTCCGACGCGGCGGCGATGTGTCGTTCGTGGTGGAGGAACTGAAGGCCGTTTTTGACCCGCGCGGTGGGTCGTGGATGAACGGTAAGTATGTGCCCTCGATCCTCGCTGCGATTGGTGGCGTCATCGAAAAGCACCTGATTGAAATCGGGTTCATCGAAGGCGAGGGCATGGGGCTCAAGTCCGATCCCCAAGCCGAAGCGGTTGCCGTTGGAGCAAGCCCCGGTCAGGCTTGCCCGAACTGCGGGCAATACGAGATGCGCATGATCGAGGGCTGCATGACCTGTGCTTCTTGTGGGCATTCGAAATGCGGGTGAGGGACATCGGTTAACCAAACTTTGGCGTCTTTTGCATAGCGTTCTAAGGGAAAGCCCAAGGAGCGCGCACATGGAAAACGCAGAAGCGGTATTCGGTCGAACTTTCGGGAATAAGGCGCGTGGGTATCCCGGAGCTGATGATCCACGCTCGGACGGCAGAAGAATTTTTCCCGCGTTCAAACCAAGCTTCGCGATTGCACCCGGGTCAGCTGTCTTCACGATCGGCTCGTGCTTTGCCCGCAATGTCGAAAAGGCCCTTGTCGAGCGCGGCATGAATGTTCCGACGGCGGCCTATTCTGCCCCTCATGAAGAAGCACCGGGCCAGCCAAATCGAATTTTGAACCAGTACAATCCTGCGACGATGTTGCAATGCGTGCGCGCGGCGGGGCATGTCGCTGACGAAGCAGCTCTCTATGAGAAGCCCGGCAGTCCGGGGATGTTTGTCGACCCGCTCTTGGCGACCAATGCGCGCGCAGTGACCAAGGAAAGAGCATTAGAACGACGACAGGAAATTAACGCGCTTTATGCAGCGGGACTGTCTGATGCGAGGACAGTGGTCATTACGCTCGGTCTCGTCGAAGCTTGGTATGACAATTCGGCCGAGCTTTACCTAAATGAGGCGCCGCTTCGGCGCGCGCTCAAGGAGCATCCGGGTCGGTGGACGTTCAAACGGTTGGAGGTAGTGGAATGCGTGGCCATCGTGCGGAATATTGTTAGGGCCTTGGACGCTGGAGCGGCACGCAATATCGTTCTGACAGTTTCGCCAGTGCCGCTGCAAACGACGTTTAGCGGTGGCGATGCGGTCACGGCCAATGCCTACTCAAAGGCTGTGTTGAGGGTCGTCGCAGAGGAAATTACGCAAAGCATCGACGGCGTTGACTACTTTCCCAGCTACGAGGTTGTGACGTCCGGTGGCTTGTCTTCCTATGGGGAAGATCAGGTTCACGTACGGCCAGCCGTAGTTGAAAACATCATCGGTCGCATGGTTGACGCATACTGCGCACCGGCGGGTTCCATCGCCGCGGAGTAACCTTAGAAGGAAGACTCTTTTTCGAAACAACTAATAGTTGTATTTCGTGGCGTTCGAGTCACAGGTTCGTTTCGAACACATCAGCTCCCTTAACGAAACGACGGTTCACGGGATTCACAACGCTGCATGCGCTCGCTAGCGTAACGCAAAACAAACGAGCAGAGCGTGGGCAGGCAGCAAATGGACAGGCGTGGTGTTTCCACGTTTGTGATCGCGTGGTCGCAAACCGACATCGACGGATTGAGGAGCGCGCCCATTGGCGCGGTTGAAGCAGGGGTCAGCTGGCGCTGGCGGGGCGAGGCCGTGCGTGTCGATGGCCCTCAAGGCATCCTTGTTCTGGGCGATCCGCGCGAGGCCGAAGCGATGCGTCGTCGGGCCAGCCACGCCGTGCGCCGGATTGTCGGGCGCGCCCTGCCAGTACGCCAGGACCTCAACCATATCGATCCGGACGAGCCGATTTTTGATCAGTCGTTCATTTTGACCGATGGTCGCGAACAGTTCACCGCAACGCTGATCGAGTTGGCCGAGGTGTCCCGCCCGCTTTTGATGTTCCTAGGGAACATGCCGCCCCGTGATCGCGATCTTTGGGTCGTGCAAGGGCTTGAGGGCGCATCTATCGCCAAGCGCAAGCGCGAAGAGCATGCGGGCGTCATTTGCTTCACGCCGGGCACGCTTCTGGATACCCCCCATGGTCCGTGCCCTGTCGAGGAGCTGACCGAGGGGATGGTCGTGTCGACCAAGGACAATGGCCCCCAAGAGATCCACTGGATCGGTCGGCGGCGGATGTCTGGTGCGCGCCTGTTTGCCATGCCCGAGTTGCGCCCGATCCGACTACGTGCCGATGCGCTGGGCATAGGGCGGCCCGAGGACGACCTGCTGGTGTCGCCCAACCACCGGCTTTTGGTGCGTGGCGAGGTGGCGCGGGTGCTGTTTAACACGAACGAAGTTTTGGTGGCCGCAGCGGACCTTGTCGATGATCATCGGATCTTGCGCGACCATGATGTGCGCGATGTCACATATATCCACCTCATGTTCGAGAACCACGAAGTGGTCTGGGCGAACGGTCTTGAAACCGAGAGCTTTCATCCCGCCGCGACGTCCTTGGACACGATCGAGCCCGAGCAGCGCGCGCGGCTTCTTGGACTGCGCCCCGAAATCGGCGGCGACCCGGAGCGCTATGGCGCCACAGCGCGTCGCTGTCTGCGGGCGCATGAGGCGGCATTGCTGCGCCATCCCGGGCGCGGCTGGCACTGATCATTTCCCGTTGACAGCCTGGAGCGCGCGGGTATAAGCGCCGCTTCATTGGTGTTGGTGGACCC
>CAZWZG010000249.1:0-2710 GCA_964638245.1 uncultured Rhodobacterales bacterium | reverse complement strand
CTTTCGGTCACCGACCTTCTCTGGTCCCTTCCAGCCGATCCGTTCCAGCTCATCGCCAAACCGCTTTCCCTCGGCGTCAAGCCGGTCATAGGCCCAGTCCAGCTCATGCTTGCCCGCGAAGACGCCCGAGGCCAGCATCGCGGGCGCGTACCGCGTGCCTTCTTCGTTGGTCCAGTTCGTGACCACAATCGGGTGCTTGGTCTTGATGTCGAGGTCATTCAGCGTCCGGATGATCTCCAGCCCGCCGAGAACGCCAAGAACCCCGTCGTACTTCCCCCCCGTCGGCTGGGTATCCAGATGCGAGCCGACATAAACCGGCAGCGCGTCGGGATCCGCGCCCTCGCGCCGCGCGAACATGTTGCCGATCTCATCGACACCCATGGTCATCCCCGCCGCCTCACACCAGCGCTGGAACAAATGCCGCCCCTCGCTGTCCTCATCCGTCAGCGTTTGGCGGTTGTTCCCCCCGGCAATCCCTGGACCGATTTTGGCCATTTCCATCAGGCTGTCCCACAGCCGGTCGCCATCGATGCGCAGGTTTTGCCCCGGTGCTGCCATGACCCCATCCCCTTTTTTCTTTTGACCAAGTGGTCAGGATCACGCTAGCAGAGCGCCTAGACCAGTCAAGAAATTCGCGGTAGGTCAGCCATGCGTGGACTGCGAGACACGGACTGCCAATCCATTGAGCAATTGTGGGGCGCGGCACCCAAAAATGAGTGCGGACGTGAACAAAAAACCAGAGACGCGCATTCAAAAGCGCAATCGCGAGGCGATTCTGGACGGCGCTCTTGATGTGTTCTCGGCGCACGGGTTTCGCGGATCGACGCTGGATCAGATCGCCGCTGCGGCCGGTCTGTCCAAACCGAACCTCTTGTACTATTTCGGCTCCAAAGAGCTGATCCACCAAACACTCCTGACGCAACTAATGGACACGTGGCTCGACCCGTTGCGCCAGATCGACGAGGCCGGCGATCCGGTCGAAGAACTTCTCGATTATGTCTCGCGCAAGCTTGAAATGTCCCGCCGTCTGCCCCGCGAAAGCAGACTTTTTGCCAATGAAATACTGCAGGGGGCGCCGCGGATTGGGCCGCAAATCGACGGTCATCTCAAGACACTCGTGGACGAAAAGGCCGAACTCATTGCCCGCTGGAGCAAGGCCGGGCGGGTTGCGCCACTTGATCCGCACCATCTGATTTTCTCGATCTGGGCAACAACTCAGCACTACGCCGACTTCGCCGTGCAGGTCGAAGGCATTCTTGGCAGCGATATCGCAAAGAACTTCAAAGCCGCCGATACGTTTCTTCGCGACTTCTACAAGGGCGCTTTAACGCCCGGTTAACCTTCGTCTCATTCTTCGGGGAAAATTAACGTTTTGCTTACTGGTAGAACGCATTTTTCGCTGCGGGGGCGTCTGTAAAGGACGACATCATGTTGACCAGTGCGGCACCCCTACCTTTGGGGAATTCCGATCCGGTCCAACCCGGATCAAAACCGGCGGCGACGCGCATGGATGGCGGCGGCGCGGCTGAGACGAAGTCCAAAACGGCACCCGTCGCTCCGCCCAATGAGGCGGCGAAATCGGCGCGCCTGCGCGACAACGAAACGTCCGAGACGACGGAGCGCGAATACCCGCGCGACCTGCCCGCGCTGGACAGCCCAACGGGACCGCCACCTGCGTTTCGGGAAACACCTCTGGAACGCGCGGGCCGCCTTATCCTGAACCCGGATGTGCCCGAACGCGCGACCGAGACCGCGACCGAAGATGTTGAGAAATCCGCATCTACGCCGGACGTTCCGCCGACGCCAACCCAGCGCGCCGAAACGGACTTCAGCCTGCAGCAGTCGCTCAATTCGGGTCCGACCAAACCCAGTGTCGAGGTGACCATCTAGCGCCCGACAAACCAGCGATCGCACCGATTGCGCGCAAAAAATGCACAAGCCGCGCTTTCGCCCTTTGAATTGCTCGATTATAAGCCTCTGAAGCGCGGGCTGCAGCCCGCCATCCGAACGGGGACGACACGAGCAATGACAAAGAAATCACAGGACGCGGATGTTGCTTTCATCGAGGCGCTTGCAGAGCTTCTGAAGGCCAAGGATCTCACTGAGTTGGAAGTCCAGAGGGACTACGGCGAGGACGACAGCTTGCATGTCAGAGTGAGCCGGGCCGCACCAGCAGCAGCGATCGCCGTCCAGGCGCCCGCACCTGCTGCAGCCGCAGCGCCCGCGCCTGTTGCCGCAGCACCGTCTGCGGAAGAGCCTGCATCTGACCCTGCCGCGCATCCCGGCGCCGTCACATCCCCCATGGTTGGCACAGCCTATCTTGCGCCTGAACCGGGCGCCGCGGAATTCGTCAAACCCGGCGATGCGGTCAAGGAAGGCCAGACGCTGATGATCATCGAAGCGATGAAGACGATGAACCACATCCCCGCGCCCAAATCGGGAACGGTCAAACGGATCCTGATCGAAGATGGCGCGCCAGTGGAATTTGGCGCCCCGCTCATGATTGTCGAATAGGCTGGACGCATGTTCGATAAGATCCTGATCGCGAACCGGGGCGAGATTGCGCTTCGTGTCATTCGTGCCTGTCGCGAGATGGGCATCAAATCGGTAGCTGTGCATTCGACGACCGATGCGGACGCAATGCATGTGCGTATGGCCGACGAAAGCGTCTGCATCGGACCGCCACCGTCGGGCAAAAGCTATCTCAGTG
>CAZWZG010000248.1:0-2743 GCA_964638245.1 uncultured Rhodobacterales bacterium | reverse complement strand
CTCATCGACGAAAATACCAAAGTGATCTGCCAGGGCCTTACCGGCTCGCAGGGCACATTCCACACGGAACAGGCGATTGCCTACGGCACCAAAATGGTTGGCGGCGTGACACCTGGCAAAGGCGGTCAGTCGCATCTTGACCTGCCCGTCTTCAACTCGGTTCACGAGGCGATGGACGTCACGGGCGCGAATGCGTCCGTCATTTACGTGCCGCCCCCCTTCGCGGCGGATTCCATCATGGAAGCCATCGACGCAGAGATGCCTCTGATCGTGTGCATCACCGAAGGCATTCCGGTTCTGGACATGATGAAGGTGAAAAAGGCGCTCGAAGGTTCAACCTCGCGGTTGATCGGCCCGAACTGCCCCGGTGTCATCACGCCAGATGCCTGCAAAATCGGCATCATGCCCGGCCACATCCACAAACGTGGCTCGGTTGGCGTTGTTTCTCGCTCTGGCACGCTGACCTACGAGGCGGTGAAGCAAACCACCGACATGGGCCTTGGCCAATCCTCGGCCGTTGGTATCGGTGGCGACCCGATCAAAGGGACCGAGCATCTCGACGTGCTCGAGATGTTCCTGGCCGATGATGAAACCGAAAGCATCATCATGATCGGTGAGATCGGCGGATCCGCCGAAGAAGAGGCCGCAGAATTCCTCGCCGCCGAGAAAAAGAAAGGCCGTTGGAAGCCGACCGCTGGTTTCATCGCCGGTCGCACAGCGCCTCCGGGTCGCCGTATGGGCCATGCCGGCGCGATTGTCGCGGGCGGCAAAGGCGGTGCCGAAGACAAAATCGAAGCGATGCGTTCTGCTGGCATCGTCGTGGCCGACAGCCCCGCAACACTGGGCGAAGCTGTGATGGAAGCGATCAAGGGTTAACCCCCTCCCGGGCTTGACCCGGGACCCCGACGGAACAAGAGGCCCCGGATCAAATCCGGGGCGCATCGGGGCGAAATGAAAAAAGAGCCCCTCGGGTCAAGCCCGGGGCGCAACGGGACCAAATGGAAAGGGAGCCCCCGGGTCAAACCCGGGGCGCAACGGGACGACATGGAAATGGTGACCTTCCAGTCCGCGACATCTCTCCGCTTCAAAGCGGGTGGGCGCGATATGTGGTCAGCCGGTCGGCATGTCCCTTACGCCGTTGACCCACGGATTGTACGGTCCCGCCAATCGCAAACCGAAGAACCGACCGGGGTGAAGACCGCCCACGGCAAGGCGAAATCGGCGTTCCGAAACATTGTCCGCCTCCTGCTGGTCAGCGCGCTTTGTGCGACCACATCTGCCTGCGTTGCACGCACAGCCGTCAAGGCAACGTCAAAGGTGGCCAAGACCACCGTCAAAGCCGCAGGCGCCGTTGCCTGCACGGCCGTGGACATCGCAGTCAAAGATCCAAAGTGCAAAGAATAACCAATCCGATGATCCTTCAACCAGGTCCAACTGAACACGGTCCCAACCCACAAGAGGTACAAAAATGACCGACCAATCCCCCAACGACCAGTTCCACGCCTCGTCCTTTATGCAAGGGCACAATGCGGAATACCTCGAACAGATGTATGCCCGCTACGCAAGCGATCCAAACGCGGTCGACGAGGCCTGGCAGGCGTTTTTCAAGGCGATGGGGGATGACGAGATCAGCGTCAAACGCGAGGCCGCTGGCCCCTCTTGGGCACGCCCCGACTGGCCCCCTCAGCCGATGGACGACCTCACCAGCGCTCTGACCGGCGAATGGGCGCCCGCACCCGAAGCCAAAGCCGCAGGCGACAAGATCAAGGCAAAGGCCCAGGAAAAGGGCGTCGAGGTCAGCGACGATCAGATCAAGCGCGCCGTTCTCGACAGTATCCGCGCGCTGATGCTGATCCGGGCCTATCGGATCCGGGGTCACTTGGTTGCCGACCTCGACCCGCTGGGCATGCGCGATCAAACGCCCCACCCCGAGCTTGACCCAAAGTCCTACGGATTTGCCGAAGCGGACATGGATCGCCCGATCTTTATCGACCAGGTGCTTGGCCTGCAGATCGCTTCGATGCGCCAGATTGTCGACATCGTCAAACGAACCTACTGCGGCACCTTCGCGCTGCAATACATGCACATCTCCAACCCCGAAGAGGCGGGCTGGCTGAAAGAACGGATCGAAGGCTTTGGCAAGGAAATCCAGTTCACGCGCGAAGGGCGCAAAGCGATCTTGAACAAGATGGTCGAGGCCGAGGGCTTCGAAAAGTTCCTGCATGTCAAATACATGGGCACCAAACGCTTTGGCCTCGATGGCGGCGAAAGCCTGATCCCGGCGATGGAACAGATCATCAAACGCGGCGGCGCATTGGGCTGCCAAGAGATCGTGATTGGCATGCCGCACCGCGGGCGCCTCAACATCCTCGCCAATGTGATGGCCAAACCCTACAAGGCCATCTTCAACGAATTCCAAGGCGGCAGCTTTAAACCCGAAGATGTCGACGGCTCGGGCGACGTAAAATACCACCTGGGCGCTTCTTCCGATCGCGAGTTTGACGGCAACAATGTGCACCTGTCGCTCACCGCGAACCCATCCCACCTCGAGGCCGTGAACCCGGTGGTCTTGGGCAAAGTCCGCGCGAAACAGGACCAGCTCAAAGATCACGAGCGTATCAAGGTCATGCCAATCCTGTTGCACGGCGACGCGGCCTTTGCCGGGCAAGGCGTTGTCGCGGAATGTTTCGCGCTCTCGGGTTTGAAAGGCCACAAGACCGGCGGCACGATGCATATCGTGGTG
>CAZWZG010000247.1:0-2782 GCA_964638245.1 uncultured Rhodobacterales bacterium | reverse complement strand
GCAGTCGCCCAGCTGCTCGGCCTCGGGTCCCTTGCGGTGCTTGCCGCGCGGCTCGCCACGCCAGTGGCGATAACCGACGGTGAGCGTGTCGTCGTCCATCATCGCGCCCTGGATGCGCGGCCAGGGGCACATGTAGATGCAGACCTGCTCGCGCATGAAGCCGCCAAAGATCATCGTCGTGGCGGTCAGGATCGCAACAGTGGTGTAGGCGACCATCGGGGCATTGAGCGTCACCAGATCGCGCAAAAGCGTTGGCGCGTCGGCGAAATAGAACACCCAAGCGCCGCCCGTGGCGACGGAAATGAGCAGCCATGCCGTCCATTTGCTTAGTCTTTTTCGCACCTTGCTGGCGGACCATGGTGCATGATGGAGTTTCACCCGCGCGTTTCGGTCGCCTTCGATCCAACGCTCAACCAGGATGAAAAGATCGGTCCAGACGGTCTGGGGGCAAGTGTACCCGCACCAGACGCGGCCCATGGCCGAGGTGAAAAGAAAAAGGCCGAGCCCCGCCATGATCAGAAGGCCGGCAACGAAGTAGAATTCGTGCGGCCAAATCTCGATCCAGAAGAAGTAAAAGCGGCGCCCGGCCAAGTCGACCAATACGGCTTGGTCAGGGAGATTAGGTCCGCGGTCCCAACGGATCCACGGGGTGAGGTAGTAGATGCCCAGCGTCACGATCATGATCCACCACTTCAACCGCCGGAATGGACCGGAGACCCGACGCGGGAAAATCGGTTCGCGCGCGGCGTAAAGTTCGCCAGAAGCCGGGGTGTTCATGCAAGGTGACCTTTCTGTTCGCACCTTTGTTCTAGCGAGGGCCGCGCGGCCCAGCTTTGATCTGAATCAATCAGTTCTAAACGCAGCGTGCGGTGGGTCAGGACAGGCAAGCTGCCTGATGCAGCGTTCGGCCCGTAAACAAAGGGGTTTTGCTGCGATTTTGGCACGTCGGTATCACGTCGGTATTTTGTCGGTATCACGTCGGTGCGACCGTCGGTCTCAGACGATGGTTAACGGGGCGTACGGTCGCAAAAAAACATCGGCCCCGGAAAGTTTGCGCGAACAGATTTCCGGGACCGATGCCTTTCAAGCCAGGGTGTGGGCCGGCTTATCTCGAGCTTGTTATTCGCCACCGCCCAGGCTGTGGACATAGACGGACACTGCGCGCACGTCCTCTTCGGACAGGCGCAGGCCCCAGGCCGGCATGACGCCGAAGCGGGCGTTGGTGATGCTTTCGATCACCGTGTCGCGCTCGCCCCCGTAGAGCCAGATGTTGTCGGCGAGGTTTGGTGCGCCAAGGTCTTGATCCCCAAGCCCTGCGGCCCCGTGACAGGCCGCGCATTGCTCGGCAAAGATCGTCGCGCCCTGCCCTTCGATCGGTGTCGTGTTCAGGCTGAGCACATAGTCGGCGACCGCCTCGATCTCGGCTGGCTCCAGGATGTCGCGATAGGCCGACATCTGGGAATAGCGCGCATCGAAGTCGTTCTCGTTGCGGATACCGTGGCGGACCGTATACGCGATCTCGTCCAGCTGCCCGCCCCAAAGCCAGTCGTTGTCCAGCAGGTTCGGGTATCCGATCCCGCCTGCCGCGCCCGAGCCGTGACATTGGCTACATTGGGCGCGGTAGACGGCACCCCCCCGGGCGACGGCATAACGGAGAAGGTCATCGAAGGGTTCGAGCTCATTGAGATCGGCCGCAACAAGCTGCGCGACGAGTTCTGAATTCTGAGCCTCGTGGGCGGCTACATCTTCGACCAGTTCCCCGCGGGTCGAATACCCAAGGAGACCGGAGGTCGCCGAAGAAATCAGGGGCCATGCCGGGAAGGCGATGGTGTACGCCACGCCCCAGATGATCGTGATGTAGAATGTCCAGAGCCACCAGCGCGGCAGAGGCGTATTCAGTTCCTCGATACCGTCATAGCTGTGACCGGTCGTTGTTTGGCCGGTCGCCTCGTCAAGTCTTGGCTCATCCATGGATCAACCCTTTCGATACGTCTTTGCAAGCACAGGTCTCGCAGGATTTGTCACAGCCCTTGGCCTCGTCCCGGAAGGGGATTTTGGCGGCCTCCTCGGCGCCCTTGCGGCGCGCGGGAAAGCAGAGCCAGATCGCGGTACCCACGAAGAAGGCGAACATGAACAACAGGAACCAGCTGTCGGCGAAGGCGCGCAGAAGTGTGTAGGTTTCCATAGTGCACTCCTATCGGCTCGCGTCCGGCACGAAGGTCGAGAAGTCGACCGTCGTTCCGAGCATCTGCATGTAAGCAATCAGCGCATCCATTTCGGTCAGCTCGGGCTGATCGTCGAAATTGCCGATGGCCGCGTTGGGATAGCGTTCCAGCATATCGTCCCAATCTGCATCGAAATCGGCTTGCACCTTGATGTCGCTTGGTGCGGCATCGATCATTTCGTCCGTGTAGGGCACGCCAACGAAGCGATGGGTGCGCATGAGCGCCTGAATGTCATCCGTGTCGAGCCGCGCGTTCAGCAGGAACCCGTATTTCGGCATGATGCTTTCAGGCACGACCGACTGCGGATCGATCAGGTGGGCCAGTTGCCAGTCATCCGAGTAGCGCCCGCCAACCCGCGCCAGGTCCGGCCCGGTGCGTTTGGAGCCCCATTGGAACGGGTGGTCGTACATGCTTTCGGCGGCAAGGCTGTAGTGGCCGTAGCGCTCGACCTCGTCCCGCATGGGGCGGATCATCTGGCTGTGGCAGACATAGCAACCCTCGCGGATATAGATGTCGCGCCCCTTTAGCTCCAGCGGGCTATAGGGCCGCACGCCTTC
>CAZWZG010000246.1:1908-2787 GCA_964638245.1 uncultured Rhodobacterales bacterium | reverse complement strand
GCTTTTCCAAAGCGTAGTCGACGCATTCCAGCACCGCCGTTTCGTTGAAATCCTTGATTGGGAAAACGGATTGGAAAACACCCTTGATGCCTTCGCCATCCAGCGGCTGAAGCTGGTCGCCGGATTTCAGAAACAGCTCGTAGCTTGATTTCTGAACCTCGATCAGGTTCGGCATTTCCAAAACTTCGCGGATTTTGCCGTAATACCGACGAAGCCGTTTCTGTCCAAGGAAGCTTTGCGCCATGAAGGGCACCCTTTCAGTCTCTGCCGGTTGCGCCGCGCCGTCGGGCTACGGCCGCGCATCCATCAAAGATAACGACTGTTCGGACCTATACCTGGCCTCCGTCCCACCGAAAGCCTCCCGATCCAGAACCTCGTCCAAGAAAGGCGCGATATCTTGCGCCTTGCTAAGACAGGTTCGGCTGGGCCCGGTTTTCCCCGGCCCAGCCTCTAAACTTTTTGCGGGGCGCCGAAATCTTTCAAAGATTTCGGTCCGATTTCCGTGCCGGAAATCGGTCCCCAGAACTGGCTTACTTAAGCTCGACTTCCGCGCCGGCTTCTTCCAGCTTCTTCTTGATTTCCTCGGCTTCGTCCTTGGAAACGCCTTCTTTGACAGCCTTGCCGCCGGCTTCCACCAGCTCTTTGGCTTCTTTCAGGCCCAGGCCGGTGATGCCGCGAACTTCTTTGATGACGTTGATCTTCTTGTCGCCTGCGGCTTTCAGGATCACGTCGAATTCGGTCTTTTCTTCCTCTGCCGCGCCGGCGTCGCCGCCTGCAGCTGGACCCGCCATCATGACCGCGCCACCAGCGGCGGGTTCGATGCCATATTCGTCCTTGAGGATGGTTTTCAGTTCCTGTGCCTCGAGAAGCGTCAGACCA
>CAZWZG010000246.1:0-1898 GCA_964638245.1 uncultured Rhodobacterales bacterium | reverse complement strand
GTGAGGTTCACGATTTGCTCGGCGAGTGCTTTGAGATCAGCCATTGTGCTTCACTTTCGTTTGCAAAGATGTGTTCCAACGCCGGGGTTTCAACCCCACGTCGGTCTCGCGGTTCCCGTTATGCAGCCTCGGCCCGGTCCTCGATGGTGGACAGGATCGAAGCGATGTTGGATGCAGGTGCGCCAATCGCGCCGGCGATGTTGGACGCCGGTGCGCCGATGCAACCGATGATCGAAGCAATAAGCTCTTCGCGCGAAGGCATTTTCGACACGGCCTCGACACCGGCGCGATCAAGCGCGGTGCCCGCCATGTTGCCCCCAAGGATTTCAAACTTTTTGTTATCCTTGGCAAAATCCTCGACCACCTTCGCCGCAGCGACGGGGTCTTCGGAATAGGCCAGCACAGTCATACCTTCGAGAAGCGCGCCCAGGCTTTCGCATTGGGTGCCCTCGATGGCGATCTTGGCCAACCGGTTCTTGGCAACACGGACCGAGGTCTCGGCGCCACGCGCCCGACCCCGGAGGTCCTGCATTTCGGCAACCGTGAGGCCTTCGTAGCGGGCAACCACCACGACGCCAGAGCTTTCGAAGATTTGGCCGAGTTCCTCGACCACTTTCTCTTTCTGAGCTCTATCCACAGTTTCACTCCAATAGTGGAGGGACGACCCCTCCGGCTCGGTTCGGCCTGGTCGCCCAGGCCACGTAAGTCCGATCGGGTCGCACATCTTCCAAACGGGCTAACCCGAACAGAAGCGATGTCTCTTCCCGTCTCGGGCAGGATTTATCGGCCTTGGGTTTTCACCCGTGGCCAACCCACCGTCTCGGACGACAAAGCGGTGCACGCGAATCGCTTGCACCGCCTCAAAGCGTCGCCTAGCGGTTTTTTCACAAAATGCCAAGCGACAGCTTTTGGTTTGGCGCGGCGGCCATCCCGCCGCGCCCACCGCACCCTGTTGGATGCGGCCTTTTTGGGCAGAAATTACGCGCCGGTGGCGTTGTTCACGTCAACTGTCACGCCCGGGCTCATGGTCGAGCTCAGGGCGATCTTTTTCAGATACGTGCCCTTGGCGCCCGACGGCTTTGCCGCGGTGACAGCCGCAACGAATGCCCGGATGTTTTCGACCAGCTTGTCTTCGTCAAAGCTGGCTTTGCCGACGCCGGCATGGACCACACCGCCCTTTTCAGCGCGGAATTGGACCTGGCCACCCTTGGCGTCCTTGACGGCCTGGGCGACATCCATCGTCACCGTGCCAACCTTGGGGTTGGGCATCAGGTTACGGGGGCCAAGCACCTTACCCAGACGGCCGACAATCGGCATCATGTCCGGGGTCGCGACGCAGCGATCAAATTCGATTGTGCCACCCTGGATGGTCTCCATCAGGTCTTCGGCGCCGATGATATCCGCGCCGGCCTCTTTGGCCTCGTCAGCCTTCGGGCCACGAGCGAACACGGCAACACGCATGGTCTTGCCAGTGCCGTTGGGCAGGCCGATCACGCCGCGGACCATCTGGTCTGCGTGGCGGGTATCAACACCGAGGTTAATCGCGATCTCGACGGTTTCGTCGAATTTCGTCTTGCCGGCGACAGATTTGATCAGGCTGACCGCCTCTTCGACAGTGACGTTTTCTTTGCCTTCAAAGGCCTCGCGGGCTGCGCGGGCGCGCTTTCCAAGCTTTGCCATCGGTTTTACCCCTTCACCTCGATACCCATCGACTTGGCCGAGCCAAGGATGATCTGCATCGCCTGTTCCACGTCGTTTGCGCTGAGGTCCTTCATCTTGGCCTCGGCGATTTCGCGAACCTGCTTGGTGGTCACGGTTGCAATCGTTTCACGGCCCGGGTTTTCGGCACCGCGCGGGCGGTTACGCTTGCCAACGGGCTTCAGGCCAGCAGCCTTCTT
>CAZWZG010000245.1:0-2878 GCA_964638245.1 uncultured Rhodobacterales bacterium | reverse complement strand
CCCATTGTCACAACGATCTGGGGATGGCGACCGCCAACAGCCTGGCCGCGGTCGAAGCGGGTGTGCGCCAAATTGAGTGCACGATCAATGGTTTGGGCGAGCGTGCCGGGAACACCGCGCTGGAAGAAGTCGTCATGGCGATGAAGGTACGCAACGATATCATGCCCTTCTGGACCGGCATCGATACGACCAAGATCATGAACCTGTCGCGCCGCGTCGCGTCCGTGTCGGGCTTTGAGGTTCAGTTCAACAAGGCCATCGTCGGCAAGAACGCGTTTGCGCATGAAAGCGGCATCCACCAGGACGGCATGCTCAAGAACGCCGAGACGTTCGAAATCATGCGCCCCGAACATGTGGGCCTGACTGCGACCAATATCGTGATGGGCAAACACTCGGGCCGCGCCGCACTGCGCTCAAAGTTGAAGGACCTTGGCTTTGACCTGGCCGACAACCAGCTGAACGACCTGTTCGTGCGCTTCAAGGCACTCGCTGACCGCAAGAAGGAAGTCTATGACGATGACTTGATTGCACTGATGTCCGATCAGGGCATGGGCGAAGACGAACGCGTGACGGTGAAATTCCTGCGCGTGATCTGCGGCACCGAGGCCCCGCAATCGGCCGACCTGATCCTGACAATCGATGGCGAAGACAAACAGGTGACCGCCCAAGGCGACGGCCCCGTCGATGCCGTCTTCAACGCCGTCAAATCGCTGGTCCCGCACAACGCGCGGCTGGAGCTGTATCAAGTGCAGGCCGTGACAGAAGGCACTGACGCCCAAGCCACCGTCCACGTCCGCCTCGCCGAAGAGGGTCGCATCGTGACCGGGCAATCAGCCGACACCGACACGGTCGTCGCCAGTGCCAAGGCTTACGTCAAAGCAATCAATCGGCTCATGATCCGGCGAGAGCTGGACGAGGGCGGCGAAGGCGGCAAACGGTTAACCTACAAGGACGTCGGCTAGACGACGCGGCGGGCTTACCACAGACCGCCGCCCAAAACCCTTTGAAATTAAAGAGAATCGGTATCTAGTGGGGGTATTGTTTTAGTTTTGGGGGTAAGACCTACGAAGTTTCTTTGTACAGCCGCGCTTCTGGCGCTGGTTGCAGCACCAGCTTCGGCAATCTCGGTCCTTGAGGGGGGTACAGATTTTTCTGACACGCTCGCGGGTTCGACATCTATCGGACAACTCGATGCCGACAACAACACAATCAGCGGCGCACTAGACGGTGCGTGCGCAATCAATAATTTTGTTACAGCCATAACCTGCTTCTCGCTGGCAAGTGGCCAAGACAATGTCGATGCATTTAGGTTTACAGTCGCCAGCGGATTTGAACTTGTCGACGCCTCGATCTCTATGAGAGGCGACGCGCCGGAAGGTTTCCAATATCAGGCAAGCCTCTACACGACCTCCTTTGAAACCATCACCTTCGGTCTTTATGACATGGGTGACGGCGGAAGCTTTAGCCAAGGTGAATTGCTCTCCGCTGGGGAGTACATTTTCTCCGTGCGCGGCTTTTCCGCGTCGCAAGAGGCCGATTTCAGCGGTGAATGGACCGCGACGGGCTTGGTACGCGCCATCGAGACAGACGATGACACCGCTGTCATCCCGCTTCCCGCGGGCGCGCCTTTGATCCTTGGCGCACTGGGCCTTCTCGGCCTGATCCGCCGCCGCCGTTAACCACTCGGCGGACTATTTCCGATATATCAACGAATGCGGGGCTAATTTCTCCGCATTCGGCAACAAACGGGCATAATGGCGGGGATTGTCCACTTCCGCCCTTTTATGGCCTTGTTCTGATGCCTATACATGGTTGATCCGCTTGTTGAGGCAGAATCGCGGATCGGGCAGGATTAAGGATAAGGCGAGCATTATGGCTCTGGGTGGACTGTTTTCTTCTGATATGGCCATCGACCTCGGGACGGCAAATACGCTTGTCTATGTGAAGGGCAAAGGCATCATTTTGAACGAGCCTTCAGTGGTCGCGTATCACGTGAAGGACGGCAAAAAGCAGGTTCTTGCGGTTGGTGAGGACGCCAAGTTGATGCTTGGACGAACCCCGGGCTCGATCGAGGCGATCCGGCCGATGTCGGAAGGCGTCATCGCCGATTTCGATGTGGCGGAAGAGATGATTAAGCACTTCATCCGCAAGGTGCATCGCCGCACGACATTCTCGAAGCCCAAAGTCATCGTCTGTGTTCCGCACGGCGCAACGCCGGTGGAAAAACGGGCCATCCGGCAGTCGGTTCTGTCAGCCGGTGCACGTCGCGCGGGTCTGATCGCGGAACCCATCGCGGCGGCCATCGGTGCAGGCATGCCGATTACCGATCCAACCGGGAACATGGTTGTCGATATCGGTGGCGGCACAACCGAGGTGGCCGTTCTGTCGCTCGGTGACATCGTCTATGCGCGTTCGGTGCGCGTGGGTGGCGATCGGATGGACGAAGCGATCATCAGCTACCTTCGTCGCCAACATAACCTTCTGATCGGCGAAGCCACGGCGGAGCGGATCAAGACCTCCATCGGCACGGCACGCATGCCCGACGACGGGCGCGGTCAGTCGATGCAAATCCGCGGGCGCGACCTGTTGAACGGCGTGCCAAAGGAAACCGAAATCAACCAGGCGCAGGTTGCCGAGGCACTGGCCGAACCGGTGCAGCAAATTTGCGAAGCTGTCATGACTGCGCTTGAAGCGACCCCACCCGACCTTGCGGCGGATATCGTGGACCGGGGCGTGATGCTCACCGGAGGCGGTGCGTTGCTTGGCGAACTGGACCTTGCTCTGCGCGAACAGACGGGTCTTGCAATCTCTGTGGCTGACGAATCTCTCAACTGTGTCGCACTTGGCACCGGCAAGGCGCTTGAGTATGAAAAACAAC
>CAZWZG010000244.1:0-2912 GCA_964638245.1 uncultured Rhodobacterales bacterium | reverse complement strand
ACGAAAACCCTGCCACCCAGCAATGCTTGGCGTTCTGGTTCATCGATTGCAGGTAATCGAGCGCGGACGCGGCATCTGATAGCTCTCCGATGCCCTGATCGTATTCACCCTGACTGCGTCCGACGCCGCGGAAGTTGAACCGCATCACCGTGAAGCCGATATTGTGGAAGGCGTAATGCAGGTTGTAGACGACGCGGTTGTTCATCGTTCCGCCAAACTGCGGATGCGGATGCAGGATGATCGCGATTGGCGCGTCCTTGGTTTTCTGCGGATGATAGCGGCCTTCGAGGCGGCCTTCAGGGCCGGGGAAGATGACTTCGGGCATGGGTTCCCACTTCGCGTCTTGTCTGTCCCGCAAATTCTTGACGAATTCAGTCAGGGACCTTAGAACTGTTCTAACTTGGCCCCACCGGACCGTCAGAAGGACCTAAGGGGCGGCGAGCCGTTCGTCAATGCAAAGCAAGGGGATAAGGCGTGAAACTCAGCACCAAAGGGCGCTATGCGATGGTTGCCTTGGTCGATCTGGCGCAAGCGGATCCGACCACGCTGGTGTCTTTGAACGCGATTTCCGCCCGTCAGAACATTTCGCTCCCCTACCTTGAGCAACTTTTCGTCAAGCTGCGCCGCGCTGGTTTGGTGAAATCCACTCGTGGTCCGGGCGGCGGTTATCAGCTGGCGCGGTCGGCATCCGACATCCGTGTCTCCGAGATCCTCGGTGCGGTGGATGAAACCGTCAACGCCCTCGAAAAAGGGGCGGGTGCGTCTGGTGGCGCGTCAGGGTCCAAGGCGCAATCCATGACCAACCGCCTTTGGGAAGGGCTGTCGGCGCATGTCTATGTGTTCCTGCATCAGACGCGCCTGTCCGATGTCGCCAAGAACGGGCTTGCCCCGTGTCCGGCTGTACCGACCCTGTTTCCTGTTGTGGATGAACCTGAGGTCGAGGCGGCGCCAGCACAATGACGAACCGCACCTATCTTGATTTCAATGCAACGGCCCCGCTGCGCGACGAAGCACGGGCGGCGATGCTGGCTGCGATGGACCTGACGGGCAACCCGTCGTCGGTGCATGCGGAGGGGCGCGCAGCAAAGGCCGCAATTGAGCGCGCGCGCGCGCAGGTGGCAGAGGCCGTCGGGTGTCAGGTCGCAGAGGTTGTTTTCACCGCCGGCGCAACCGAGGCTGCCAGCGTTTTGTCCGGTCTCGGTCCCGTCGCGGTGGACGAAACTGCCCATGACGCCGTTTGGGCCCACTGCTCTGACGGCACGCCGCGCGCGCGGGCTGTTGGGCTGGCCAATTCCGAGACCGGTATCATTGCGAATTTGCCCACCGAAAAGGGTGACGATCTCCTGTTCGTCGATGTGACCCAAGCGATCGGCCGAATGCCCTGGTCCTTTGCATGGAGTGGTGCTGACCTTGCGATCCTTTCGGCGCATAAACTTGGCGGCCCGAAAGGTGTTGGAGCCTTGATCGTGCGTCGTGGGCTCGAAATCCCGGCTCTTCAACTGGGCGGTGGCCAAGAAATGGGGCGCCGATCGGGGACGGAAAATGTCGCGGCGATCGCTGGATTTGGTGCGGCCGCCAAAGCCGCAATGGACGACCTTTCCGCTGGTGTCTGGAGCAGTGTTGAAGAACTTAGAAATATTCTAGAAACAGGACTGGCCGGGGCTGCGCCCGACGCTATCTTTGTGGGTCAAGACGGGCAAAGGCTACCCAATACCTCCTGCGTGATCGTTCCGGGCTGGAAAGGTGAAACGCAGGTCATGCAGATGGATCTGGCAGGCTACGCGATTTCAAGCGGGTCGGCATGTTCATCGGGCAAGGTGAAGACCAGCCGTGTGCTCCGTGCGATGGGGTTTGACGATGTGGCGGCATCCAGCGCGATCCGCGTCTCTTTGGGTCCCCAAACAACTAGAGATCAGGTCATGGGCTTTGTCGCCGCATGGTCGAGGCAATACGAGAAATTCCGCGCCCGTGCGGCGTGATGAAAGGGAACGAAATGGCTGCTTTGGATACGACGGAAGTCAAAGAAGGCGTTGATCAGGAAACCGTCGATGCGGTGCGCTCCCTTTCCGGGAAGTACAAGCACGGCTGGGAAACCGAGATCGAGATGGACTATGCCCCCAAGGGGCTGAACGAGGACATCGTGCGCCTGATCTCGGCCAAAAACCAAGAGCCTGAGTGGATGACCGATTGGCGGCTGGAAGCCTACCGCCGCTGGTTGACCATGAAGGAACCTGAGTGGGCCATGGTCGACTATCCTGAGATCGATTTTCAGGACCAGTATTACTACGCCAAGCCCAAGAGCATGGAGGAAAAGCCGAAGTCGCTGGACGAAGTGGACCCCAAGCTTCTGGAAACCTACGCAAAACTCGGCATTCCGCTGAAGGAGCAAATGATCCTTGCCGGTGTTGAGGGCGCCGAAGCCTCCCCGGCGGAAGGCCGCAAGGTTGCTGTGGACGCCGTCTTCGACAGCGTTAGCGTTGGCACCACTTTCCAGGCGGAACTAGCCAAGGCGGGCGTGATCTTCTGCTCGATCTCGGAAGCCGTGCAAAAGCACCCCGAACTGGTGAAAAAATACCTCGGCTCGGTCATCCCACAGACCGACAACTACTATGCGACGCTGAACGCCGCCGTCTTCTCGGATGGCTCGTTTGTCTATGTGCCCAAGGGCGTGAAATGTCCGATGGAGCTATCGACCTATTTCCGCATCAACGTCGAAAATACCGGCCAGTTCGAGCGTACGCTTATCATCGCCGACGAAGGCTCCTACGTGAGCTACCTTGAAGGCTGTACCGCACCGATGCGCGACACGACGCAGCTGCACGCGGCCTGTGTGGAACTGGTGGCGCTCGACGATGCCGAGATCAAATACTCGACCGTCCAGAACTGGTACCCGGGTGATGAGAACGGCAAAG
>CAZWZG010000243.1:0-2933 GCA_964638245.1 uncultured Rhodobacterales bacterium | reverse complement strand
AACCATTGGTCAGGCGCACCTTGGCAACCTTCCGCATGGCCGAGTTCGGCTTCTTGGGCGTCGTTGTATAGACGCGTGTGCAGACGCCGCGCTTTTGCGGGCAGCTTTCCAAGTGCTGTGACTTGGAGCGTTTTACTTTCGGCTGCCGCGGCTTGCGGATCAGCTGTTGGATCGTTGGCATTCCGGTTCCGTTCCCCGTGTTGCACCAAATTAAGCTGGGGCAGCTGCCCCGGTTTCGACTGTCTCGCTTGCGCGTCCGCAAAAACGAGCAAAACCGCCCTGTTCCCCGTCGATTTGGGAACACGCGGTGGGTTTCCAGAGGATCGGGCGGGACGCGCCGGATCGTGACCACTAGAATCTGTAAGCGACACGCCCTCCGGAGTGCCGAGTGCGCGCGTAATAGAGGGAGTCGTAGGGGCTGTCAACAGCACCAAATCCGACCGAACCAAAGGATTGACCGATAAGTCAAAAAGAGCCAGAGACGATCAGTGCTTTGGAGGGCGCATGACGGAATTTTTGAGTGTCTTGGGCGTGGTCGGCGCGGTGTTCTACGTCGTCAGTTATGGTGCCCTTCAGACCGGGATCCTGAAGGCCGAAACCTATCGCTATTCGCTTCTCAACCTGTTTGCGTCGGGCTTTGTCCTTGTTTCACTGGCGGGCGCGTTCAACTGGGGCTCGTTCTACACCAATTTCTTCTGGGTCATCCTCAGCGTCGTCGGCATGGTCCGCCTTTGGCTTCTGACCCGCAACCGCGGTCGAAGCGAGATGGACGAGGCCTTTACCTTGGCCAGGCTACAAGGCTTTACGGAACCCAACATTTCGCGGGTCCTGCAGGCAGGCATCTGGCGCGACATGGATGCGGGCGAGGTTCTTGCCAGTGAAGGTGAGCCTATCGGGCGGCTGTACTTTCTGGCAGCCGGCAAGGCCGAGGTCCTTTTGAATGGCAATGTGATCGCGCAGATTGAACCGATGTCCTACATCGGCGAGCAGACGTGCCTGTCGGGCGACCCTGCGTCAGCCACCGTGCGCCTGACCGAAGCATCAACCGTTTTCGATATTGATGCTGTTCAACTTAGAAATCGCGCGGAGAGAAACGCAGACTTCCGCTCTGACCTGCAACGCTCGATTGCACTGGACTCAATGCAAAAGATTACGTCAGCCAACTCCCAAAGGCTGCAACGGTCCGAAAACGGCGAACCGATCGAAGAACGCGCCTAGGCGTTAGCTGGCAGTCGATCTAGTGGGAAAGCCAGTTCTTCGGCCTTGGAGCGGAAAACGGCGTGCAAATCTCCAAAGTAAAACGGGCAGTCTGGCGTCGCTCCGTCCTGCGGCTCGAGTTCCTTTGGATCAATTAGCCATGTTGGAGTTGCTTCCATGGCATCTACGCCGAGCCGGTAAAAATACTGGCGAAGATCAAAGTCATAGGCGAAGCGACCCGTCGCAAAGTCCCCTTGAGCGAAGCGCGTTGTGATACTTTGCAGTACGGGGTGGAGGTCTGCTTGGGGTTTTGCAGCCCAACGAGCTTGCCAGCTGATGTTCTCGCCCACACCCAAAAACTGGAGGTAAAGCGTTAGGGCCGTGGCTCGATCACACTCCGGGTGGTCTACCAACCACTGGTAATCATCGGCCTCGGCATTCCATCCAAGTTCGGCCGCGACGTGCCAGTAATCGGGTGTTTGCTGCTGTAGCCACGGGAGAAACCTTGCATCCGTGGCACCTTTGAGCATTCCTCCCAAAGTGTTTTCAACCAGAGCCTTGTGATAGTTGGCTTTGCGCGGCTCAACGGGGACGGACTTCAGAGTTGCGCGAAACACGTCTTTCTTTTTGTCCTCCTGCAGTTGCACCCAGGCAAAATGCTGGCCCTCGATGTCTTGGGCAGAGTGCAGGCCTTTCTTCTTTTTTTCGGCAAGAATGGCATTGAAAAAGGATCTTGTGCGGCCACGGACCGCCATCTTGCGAAAAACGCTGCCAAAGCTCAGAACAGCGAACTCTCTGATCTTTTCGGCGTCGTCGTCGTTGGCCCAAGACAAGTCGTCAATGTCGATTTTCAAAGGACTGATGTCATAGGCACGTTCCTGCACGATCGTGTTCAGAAACATCAGGTACACCACCTCAACGTGAGACATCCGGGCTTCGCCGAACCCTTTGCCCATCTTGTCAAAGGCCTTTTGCTGCGTTGCACGGTGCTTTTCGCGCACTGCGTCGTCCAGTCTTACGCCCATTCAAGCATCTCCTTTGCTAAAGCAAAGAACCCGATTTGTTGGGCGGGAATAGGGCACAAAAAAAGGGGCCCGTTTAAGGGCCCCTTCTTTGATTGGTTTCTGCCGCGTTTACTCTTCGCGGGCGTCCGGGATGTCGGCCATGTCGGCGTCAAAGACGTCGCCAGCCAGATCATCGGCCATTGGCGCAGCCAAGGCTGCGGCCTGTTCGGCAGCGGCGCGGGCTTCTTCGATCACTTTCAGGTCACGCTCGGCAGCAATCCGGCGAACCTTCTGGGTCGCGCCGCCCGTACCGGCCGGGATCAAACGACCAACAATGACGTTCTCTTTCAGACCCACCAGCTTGTCGCGTTTGCCCTGTACCGAAGCCTCGGTCAGAACGCGCGTCGTCTCCTGGAACGAAGCCGCCGAGATGAACGACCGGGTCTGAAGCGAGGCCTTGGTGATCCCAAGAAGGATCGGCTCACCCGTTGCCGGTTTCTGACCGCGAGCCGCAGCCTTTTCGTTCGCCTGATCGAACTCGATCTTGTCGACATGCTCACCCTTGAGAAGCGTTGTTTCCCCGCTGTCGAGGATCTCCCACTTCTGGAGCATCTGACGGACGATCACCTCGATGTGCTTGTCGTTGATCTTCACGCCCTGTAGCCGATAGACGTCCTGCACCTCGTCGATCATGTAATCGGCCAGCGCTTCAACACCCATGATTGACAGGAT
>CAZWZG010000242.1:0-2977 GCA_964638245.1 uncultured Rhodobacterales bacterium | reverse complement strand
GGCATGGGCATCCGTCTGGACGGCGGCACCGCCTATGCGGGCGGCGTGATCACACGCTACTACGACTCGCTTTTGACCAAGGTCACGGCATGGGCGCAGACACCCGAGAAGGCCATTGCGCGGATGGACCGGGCGTTGCGGGAATTCCGGGTACGCGGCGTGTCAACCAACATCGCGTTTGTCGAGAACCTTCTGAAGCATCCGACGTTCCTCAACAATCAGTACCACACGAAGTTCATTGACGAGACGCCGGAGCTGTTCCAGTTCAAAAAGCGTCGCGACCGGGCGACGAAGGTTCTCACATACATTGCCGACATCACCGTAAACGGGCATCCGGAGGTTGCGGGCCGTCCGAAACCGGCGGAAGACCTGAAGCCTGCGCGCCCGCCCAAGGTGCGTGAGGATCACCCACCCTACGGCACCAAAAACCTGCTGGACGAAAAAGGCCCGCAGGCTGTTGCGGACTGGATGCTGGCGCAAAAGGGTGTGTTGATCACCGACACGACCATGCGCGACGGGCACCAGTCGCTGCTGGCGACGCGGATGCGGTCGATTGACATGATCCATGTTGCGCCCAGCTATGCCGCGAACCTGCCGCAGCTGTTCAGCATGGAATGCTGGGGCGGCGCGACCTTTGATGTGGCGTATCGCTTCCTGCAGGAATGCCCATGGCAGCGCCTGCGCGACCTGCGTGCGCGGATGCCGAATATCATGACGCAGATGCTGTTGCGCGGGGCGAACGGGGTTGGATATACCAATTACCCGGACAACGTGGTTCAGTTCTTTGTCAAACAGGCGGCGGAGACCGGTGTTGATGTCTTCCGCGTTTTCGACAGCCTGAACTGGGTCGAAAACATGCGCGTCGCGATGGACGCGGTGCTGGAGACAGATCGCATTCTGGAAGGCACTGTGTGCTACACCGGCGATCTGCACGATCCGGATCGCAGCAAGTATGACCTGAAATACTATGTGCAGATGGCGCAAGACCTGAAAGCGGCTGGCGCGCATGTGCTGGGGCTGAAGGACATGGCCGGGTTGATGAAACCTGCCGCGGCCACTGCCCTCGTGAAAGCATTGAAAGAAGAGGTCGGGCTGCCGGTGCACTACCACACGCACGACACCTCCGGGGCTGCGATTGCGTCGATCATGGCCGCAGCCGAAGCGGGTGTGGACGCGGTGGACGCCGCTATGGATGCGCTCTCGGGCAACACCTCTCAGCCAACACTGGGGTCTGTGGTTGAAGCCTTGCGGCACACAGACCGCGCGACCGGGTTGGACATCGGAGCGATCCGCGAGATTTCGAACTACTGGGAAGCGGTGCGCGGGCAATATGCTGCGCTTGAGCCCCGCCAGCAGGCCCCGGCTTCCGAAGTCTACCTGCACGAAATGCCCGGCGGGCAGTTCACCAACCTCAAGGCGCAGGCGCGCAGTCTGGGCCTCGAAGAGCGCTGGCACGAGGTTGCGCAGACCTATGCGGATGTGAACCAGATGTTCGGCGACATCGTGAAGGTGACGCCATCGTCCAAGGTGGTCGGCGACATGGCCCTGATGATGGTGAGCCAAAACCTCACCCGTGCGGATGTGGAAGACGCGAATACCGAGGTCAGCTTCCCCGACTCCGTTGTCGATATGATGAAGGGCAACCTGGGCCAGCCCCCGGGCGGGTGGCCGAAGAAGATTCAGAAAAAGATCCTCAAAGGTGAAAAGGCCTTTACCGACCGCCCCGGCCAGCACGCCGATCCGATCGATATTGAGGAGACACGGGCCAAGCTGAGTGCGGAACTCGACGGAAAAGCGGTCGATGACGAGGATCTGAACGGCTACCTGATGTATCCCAAGGTCTTCCTTGATTACATGGGCCGCCACCGCACCTACGGCCCGGTGCGGGTTCTGCCAACCAAGACGTTCTTTTACGGCATGGAACCGGGCGAAGAGATCAGCCCCGAGATTGACCCCGGCAAGACGCTTGAAGTGCGCTTGCAGGCAGTCGGCGAAACCCATGACGACGGCGAAGTGCGCGTGTTCTTCGAACTCAACGGCCAGCCACGCACCATCCGCGTGCCGAACCGCAAGATCAAGGCAACCACAACAGCGCGCCCCAAGGCAGAAGTCGGCAACGAAAACCATATCGGTGCCCCCATGCCGGGTGTCGTCGCCTCTATCGCGGTGCAGGCGGGGCAGAAGATCAAAGAGGGTGATCTGCTGCTGACCATCGAGGCAATGAAGATGGAAACGGGTCTGCACGCCGAACGCGATGCGGTTGTGAAAGCCGTGCACGTCCAGCCGGCGGCGCAGATTGATGCCAAGGATCTGCTGGTGGAGTTGGAGTAGTGCCCGAGCAACCAGCTCTCGGAAGGTTAGAAAGGGTTGACCTTCGAAGCGCTTGGATCAGCGAGGCGACGTCTTTCACACCATGGCTGGCAACTTCAGATAATCTGAAGTTGCTTGGCGATGCGATAGGAATAGACCTAGAATTCGAAGGCTCGGAACAAAGTGTTGGCCCTTTTCGAGCCGATATTCTCTGCAAAGACATTGGTCGCGATTCGTGGGTGCTTGTCGAAAACCAACTCGAGAAAACAGACCACAAGCATCTAGGCCAGGTTTTGACTTACGCGGCTGGTTTGGATGCTGTGACAATCGTCTGGATCGCGGCGAATTTCACAAATGAACATAGAGCGACATTGGATTGGCTGAATCGCGTCACAGACGATGATTTTTCTTTTTTCGGTATAGAAGTCGAACTGTGGCGAATAGGTGAAAGCCTCGCGGCGCCAAAATTCAATGTTATTAGTAAGCCAAACACTTGGACCAAAGCCGTAAAATCGGCGGCAAAGAGTATAGACGAGACTGCCCTGACCGACTGGCAGAAAATGCAGTTAAAGTACTGGGATCAATTACTACAGACCGCGAATACTGCGGAATCCACTCTCAACTACGTGCGCAAAGCGCAGCCCAGAAGTTGGATGTCATTTGCTAG
>CAZWZG010000241.1:0-2979 GCA_964638245.1 uncultured Rhodobacterales bacterium | reverse complement strand
CCGCGTAGCCCTTGCTCGCGACACCCGCTCGGTATTTCTCACCTGTGATACCACTGCCACCGGTTTTACCTGTGCCCGAGCCTCGACCACGGCCAATGCGCTTGCGCGATTTGGTGGCCCCGGGATTGTCACGGAGTTCATTGAGTTTCATGTCGCTTCTCCTTGCCGGAATTGACCCCGAAGCGAGATAGGTCAAACGCGGCTTTTCTTGCTTGTTTACATGGCCCCCGATTGGACCACCGGAGGCGTATAGACGCTTGACCAAAGGCGATCAAGCGTCAATCACGTCAAATCAGGGTGGAGGCAGCGCCTTAGACGAAATCCGTCAGATGCGCGCGTTCAAGCCCGAGATCCTCAAGAAGACGATCATCCATCGCCAGAAGCTTGCGCGCCAGGCGCCGCGACTTGGAACGCGATTTGAACGCGAACAATGCGCCGCCAGTGCGGGTAAGAAGTGAGTCGCTTTGATGCGCCATGGGCGTGGCCATTTCTGTTACCTTTCAAGACCTTAAGCGGCGCGCTCCAAAACATGCGTTCCCGCGCCAGAGGCCAAGCTCTAGGACCACGCGCACAGCCGCACAATTGAAAAGCCCACAAGGCTGATATGTCGGGACTGCATAACAATTAAGCAGTTTGAAAAGTTTTGCGGGCGGGGTTGTTTCGTGGGGCCAATCCCGCACACTGCGCGGATGACGGTGGTTGAGGCGATCCACTTTGGCGCAGCCCTGCTGGCGCTTGGTTTGGGCCTTGCGGTGGTGCTTCTGGGCAAGGGAACAGCGCGCCATCGCTGGATGGGCCGGGCGTGGGTCGCAGGCATGGCGGCGGTCAATGGCGCGGCGCTTTTGTCCTACGAAGACGGCCAACCCGGGATCTTCCACGTTCTGGCGCTTCTCAGCCTGACGACACTTATTATGGGCATCCGCGCCATCCGGGCGCGCAAGGTCGAAGACCACGCCATGTGGATGGCCTGGACCTATGCAGGATTGCTGGCGGCGGGCGCGGGTCAGTTGGCCGTGCTCATCGGGCTGTCGCAAAATGCGGTCTATGCGGCCATCGCGCTGACCATCGCGGTCGCTTATTGGATCAACAACATTCGCGAAATGCCAATCGCGGCGGCCAAGCGGTTGCGCGGCTAGATCCGGCGCGCGCGCTGTGCGATCGGCTGGGAACTGGCGACCTTTCGCGCCAGATCGACGTTCAGATGCGCCACCAGCGCGACCTGCAGGGCGGGACTACGCCGCGTCAGACGCGCCAAATCCTCATGGGTCCACCGCAACAGTTGTGTCCCCTGCCCCACGCTGACGGTGGCCGAAGCGGGCGCATCTGTCAGCCACGCAATCTCACCGATGAAACTGCCCGGCTCGATCTGCGTGATCGTATCACCCTTGGCGACCTCGACCGTGCCTTCGACAACGAAATACAATTGATCCAGCGGCGCGCCTTCGCGGGTCAGCACCCGCGTTTCATTGACCAACAAACGGTCCGCATTGCGCAAAAGCCGCCGGAACTGGCCGGGATTGAGCATCGGAAAGAGCCGATAGAGCGCCTCAGTCTCGCGCGACATCGAGAACGTCGTGCGCTCCAGCACGACCACGCAGATCACAGCAAGATTGACGGCAGCCAGCGCTGCATTCGTGGCAATCGCGTCCCAAAGAGGGGCGCCCGCCACGCCGTAGTAGTAGACAAGATAGAAGGCAGAGGCGGCCAGCATCAGCAGGCGCAGCCATAACTCATCGCGCGCAACGAACCCGG
Source organism: uncultured Rhodobacterales bacterium (assembly GCA_964638245.1). Classification (GTDB taxonomy): domain Bacteria; phylum Pseudomonadota; class Alphaproteobacteria; order Rhodobacterales; family Rhodobacteraceae; genus CAZWZG01. Next base: position 1,227 of record CAZWZG010000241.1, on the reverse strand, counting down.
CCAGATCGAACACAAAGGCGATATAAACCAACAGACCAATCCCAAGGCCTGTTCCAAGTAGCCACTCCATATCGCCTCCCGTCCGCAGTTACCGGAGCCTTCTTTACGCGAGATGCGTTGTCAAACCTTTGCCGTCAGCCGCGGCGGGTCTGGCGCAGGTATTCGCTGCGCGAGGGGCAGGCTTTGTAATGGGCAATGCGATCAGCAACGCCAAAAACAGCGGCCCGCAGCTGGGAAATCGGATTAAATGTCATGGTATGTCCTTCCGCTTTCGGTCTCTGCCTGTGGGCGGGCAAAAACCACCCCCCGAAACCGCATACCCGCCATGCGCTAGGCGCATCGCGGGTCGCTTAACGGTCCTCGCCGCCCTTCAGCGCCTTGCGGCGACAATGGGCGCGATAAGCATAACGCAGGCTGAAGAAGAGAAGTGTGGTCATGATCGTTATCCCCCGAAACGATAGCGCTATCTACTGCGCGCTAACGCCCTCTACCAGCACCATTTTCGCATATGGATCTTGCACAAAATGCATGGCGGCAAACGCCCAGAAATTGCCATTCTGGTTTGCCATACTCCGCCCATGAAACGCCCGTCGAACGCCTTTCTACATGACGACATCGCCGCCCATTTGGGCGCGCGAGAGCTGGGCATATTGGCCGATGCCGAGACGTACCAGCACTGGGACTACAACCGTCAGAAAGCGCTCTTTGCTATCCCAAAGGACGATGCAGACGCTGTTCTGGGATGGCTGAAGGACACATTTGCCCTTGGCCAGAAAGAGTTCAGCGGCCGCTGGCCGGCAGGCGTTTCCGTCCTGCAAGCCCGCAGCCACATTCACACCGAAAACGCCTCAAGCGCCGCAAACGAGATCAAGCGCATAGACGCGGCCCGCGACGACGTTGCCATGGCGTCGATGTCGATCCTTGCCCGCGATGACCGTTACACGATCCTTTACGAAGAAGATGCCATGGCGGGTGAGAGGATCTCGACAGGCGCATTGCTGGCCATGGTTGACGGAACCTACGACGCCGCAGAAGACGCCGTGAAAGCCGCGATCAGTGCTGTTTCGCAGGATCTTCTCGGCTTTGACATTTCCCAAGATGGCTAAAGAAAAAGGGCCCCGAAGGGCCCTTTCAAATCCGATAGAAAAGGCGCTTAACCGCGCTCTTCGATGATCTCGACCAGATGCGGGATCTTGTTGACCATGCCGCGGACCGATGGGGTGTCTT
>CAZWZG010000240.1:0-3026 GCA_964638245.1 uncultured Rhodobacterales bacterium | reverse complement strand
CGGTGGTGGGGCCGAACATGTCCGCATAGGCGGCGCGGGAGATGGTGGTGGGCATGGTTTCAGTCTCCCGTTGGGATCATCAAAAATAGGAAAATTCTGCTGTTTTCGGTGGGTGTCTTTGGAGCCCGATGGGAACCATCGGGCAGCCCCCGGCCGCCCCCCCGGGCGGGGGCTTCTCCCCCACCCGCGGCCGGGACCTGCCCTATGCACATTGTGACCATCACTCTTCCTCCAGCAAAACCCGAAGGTCGCGATTGCGCGCCGCCGTGATCCGCTTCAGGCACGTGCCCATGGCCAGCGACCGCCCGTCGCCTCCGAAATACAGATGCGTTTCCAGACCGCAGGACGCGCGGCGATAGACTTCCCACGCCTCCTGCGCTTCAACGAGCATTGCCCGACCGACGCCGACGTCTTGGGGCGTTTCGGCCCCCTCGTAGCCCTCGATGTAAATCAGCGACTTGTTCACCAGCCGGATGGTCTCGCGCGCCTCATCGCGATACGCCTCCCAAGCGCAGATCGCCTTTTCGTCGAGCCGGTCCGTCGTCGCACAAGCGACGGGATCGGCGGCAGCCGCGCCCGACGCGGCCATAAGCGCAACCGCGATCCAAGTTCCCGCCCGGCGGGCACCGCCGGGCAGCCCCCGACCTCCCCCACGGGAGGGGGCTTCACCCCCACCCGAGGTCGGGGGCAGCCCTATCCGCGCCGCGCCAAACCTCACACCCGACCCATCACAACCTTATTGAACCCAAACACCCGGCGCTCCCCGTCAAAGGGCACCAGTTGCACCTCGCGGCGCTGCCCCGGCTCGAACCGCACCGCGGTCCCCGCGGCAATATCCAGACGCATGCCCTTTGCCGCCGCCCGGTCAAACTCGAGCCCGCTATTGGTTTCAGCAAAATGATAATGCGACCCCACCTGCACCGGCCGGTCGCCGGTATTGGCCACCATCAGAGTGATCGCCTCGCGCCCTTCGTTCAGCGTGATGTCACCTGGCGCTGTCAGCACCTCTCCGGGAATGAGTTTAGCTGTCATAGTCAGGTGCCTTCGATGATTTGTATTTCGCAATGATGCGCGGACCGAACACGCCCAGCGCCGCGCCAATCGCCAACGGGATCGCGTAAGGTTCGCCAAAGATCACCGACAACAGCGCCGCCCCCAGCAAGCACAGCGCAAAACTGAACAGCCGCATCTCCGCCGGCGACACCGGCATCTCGCTCAACAGCACGCTCTCCAGCGCGCTCTTGATCTGCGGCTCGACCTTGGGCGCAATCACGCCCGCCAGAATTCCAAGGATCAGCGTCCCCAGCATATCGCCCTCCTAGCGTATCGGATGATGCACCGTGACCAGCTTGGTCCCATCGGGAAACGTCGCCTCGACCTGCACGTCATGGATCATCTCCGGGATCCCTTCCATGCATTGATCGGCGCGCACCACATGGGCTCCGGCCTGCATCAGATCAGCGACCGAGCGGCCATCCCGAGCGCCCTCGACCACGTAATCCGTGATCAGGGCGATCGCTTCGGGGTGGTTCAGCTTGACGCCGCGCTCCAGTCGCCCCCGCGCGACCATCGCCGCCAATGAAACCAATAGCTTGTCTTTTTCCCGAGGGGTCAGGTTCATCGTGTCGTCCTCATAACTGCCAAACCCGCGGCAACGGGTCCTCCCGCAGCACCTTCAAAATTCTTGCAACCACCTGGCGCACCGGCCAGGCATCGCCCGCCAAAAGGCGCACAACCAGCCGCCCGTTCCACGCCGAAGCTGCCGCCTTGACCCCCGGCGCGTCAAGCACCGAGCGCACGGGATTGATTGCATCTTCTGCGCCGGGGCCCACGAACAAAACCGTGGACATCACCCGGGCGCCACCCAAAACCGCCGGACCATCGCCTGACAGCCTTTCCGTGGACAGCTCCAGCGGTTCGATCACCACAGTCACCCCGTCCCGGATAACGCGCCGCCTGTCTTTGAGGGAAATGTCGCGCACGACCTCTCCCATCGCCGCGCGCCCCAGCACCAGTGTTTCAACGCCCAGATAGGTCGCGTCTGCTCCCATCGTCACGGTCGTCTCCCGCTGCAGGGAGGCTGCATCAAAAAGGATCGTCTCCTGGGGCAACCAGTCGAGCCGCGCGCCCGCCCCAAGCGACAGGTCAACATCCATCGACGCAACCCCGCCGCCCGCATCGTAAATCCGCTCTGCGGTTTGCGTCGCCGCCGTCGCGCACGCACCGCCGGGCAGATCAACCGCGTAGGTCAAGCGATCACCACCAGTCAGCCCACCAGCGGTATTCAGAAACACGACCTCAGGCACCCTCGTATGGGTGCGCGGCAGCATTGCCTTGGCCGCCCCGCGCTGTGCCAGATCGGCCAGCCTCGTGTCGCGCCCACTGCCCGCGAACCGAACGGTTGCCGCACCGTTCACACGCTGCATCTGTTTGGGAGCCCCGTCGTACATTGCGTGTGAGCCTATCCAAAGGGCGGCGAAGCGCAATCGCTTCGCCGACTTCTTTTTCCGCCTCAAGAGCGGCTGCCTAAAAATCAGGCAGCCCACCCCTCTGGTCCCCGCCGCAACCTTGCGCTACTCCGATCCCATGACCGACACGCTCACGATCCGCCGCCCCGACGACTGGCACCTGCACCTCCGGGACGGAGACATGCTCAAGGCCGTCGCCCCCGTCACCGCCGCCCATTTCGGTCGCGCGATCATCATGCCCAACCTTGTCCCGCCGGTCCGCAACGTCGAAGACGCACTGGCCTACCGAGGCCGGATCGAAGCCGCCCTGCCCGAAGGCGCGGATTTCACACCGCTCATGACGCTTTATCTGACCGACGACACGACGCCCGAGGACATCCGCGCGGCCCATGGCACGGTCACAGCGGTCAAGCTCTACCCCGCCGGCGCCACGACAAACTCGGCCTCTGGCGTCACCAACGTCGACAACGTGATCCCGGTCCTGGAAACCATGGCAGAGATCGGCCTGCCCCTCTGCGTCCACGGCGAGGTCACCCATGCGCATGTCGACATCTTCGA
>CAZWZG010000239.1:0-3045 GCA_964638245.1 uncultured Rhodobacterales bacterium | reverse complement strand
CGATCTGGGCGAGATCGTGTACGAGACGTTCTCGGCCGATTTTGCCGTGGTCACGATCAAAGGTGTGTCGATCCACCCCGGTTCGGCCAAGGACAAACTGGTGAATGCGATCCATCTGGGTGCCAAGATCGTGGATACGCTGCCGCATGTGACCTGCACGCCCGAAACCACCGAGGGCTATGAGGGATACATCCACGTGGTCGACACGCAAGGGAGCGCGGCGGAGCTGACGCTGCGGTTCATCCTGCGGGATTTCGAACGGGACGGGCTGGAAGCGAAGGGCGCGCTTTTGCGGCAAGTGTGCGAGACGATCGCCGCGACCGAACCGCGGGCCGAGATCACCTGCACGATCACCCCGCAATATCGCAACATGCGCTATTGGCTGGAGGACGACATGATGCCGGTGGACCTGGCCCGTGCCGCCTTGGCCGATCTGAAGATCGAAGAGCTTTCCGTGCCCATTCGCGGCGGCACCGACGGGTCGCGCCTGACGGAGATGGGTGTCCCCTGCCCCAACCTGTTTACGGGCATGCAAAACCTGCACGGACCGCTGGAATGGATTTCGGTGCAGGACATGGAACAAGCCACGGCGCTCTGCCTGCGGATCGCTGAGCGGGCGGCGGAGTGATCGGGGTTCTGGAATAGCGCAGTCTGGGCGTCGCCCGACCTGGAGGGCGTTTGGGACGGCTGGGAGGCTCTGGCCGCTGCAAAACGAAACCGCCTTACTACCTTGGCGAATGATGGATAATCGCCCTCCGGGGGGAGGTCGGGCGATGCCCGGACTAGGCCGGGCGATCGCGTTTAATCGATTTACACCGCGATATGCCAGCGACGGCGGCGGTCACTGCGCGCATTCGGCGGGTCAAAGGTGCCAGTTGTACCCGGTTGCATTTTCCGAAACGTCCCACAGTCTTTGCATTACGGCCTTGTCATATGCATGGGCGTTCAGCGTGCCCTTGCCCACTGGCCCAACGAATTCCAGGAAACCGGTTGGACCGTAAAGGGCGCGTTGCTCTAACCCGTCTTCGGTTGCGCACATCACTTCCGGCCAAGACCCCTTCTCGGCAGACTGCACCAAAGGCGAAACCGACATGAGCCGGAACATGATCCGTGTCGCAAGGTTTCCGCTGCTGGTGATCAGCGACGTTCGCGACGAGCCTGGATGGCACACATAGACACTGACATTGCTTTTGCCGGCAGCTTTCAGTCGATCCTGAAGCTCGTAGGCAAACATCATCTGCGCCAGTTTGCTTTGCGAGTAGGTCCGGTTTTGGTGATAATTCTTGTCCCAGTTCATATCGTCGAACTGGATTGTCTTGATCCCCATATTGTAGCCGAGGCTGCTGACAACAACGATCCGGCCATTTGATGCGTCTATCCGTTCGAACAGCAACCCGCAAAGCAGGAAGTGACCGTAGTGGTTGGTGCCCAGCATGCTTTCAAAACCGTCCTCGGTCAGCGTCTGCCTTGGCACCTGCGCGATCGCAGCATTGCAAATGAGGGCGTCGATCTTCGGAACGGACGTCAGAACGTCTTCTGCGGCCTGGCGGACACTGGCGAGTGAGGCAAGGTTCATACGGACAAAACGTACATCTGCCGCACCACCGAATTCATTCTTCAGTTCTGCGATGGCGGCCTGAGATTTGTCAGCCGAGCGGTTCAGCATCACGACCTTGGCGTTTTTCTTCAATAGTGTTCGTGCCGCCTGAAACCCGGCACCGGCGTTTGCGCCTGTGATGAGGTAGGTCCTGCCGGACAAGTCGCCGAGGCGTTCGGGCGTCCAGCCTTTCTGTCCAAAGGTGGTGTCAGCCATCGTTCGTTTCCTTCTTTCGTCGGCACGGTGGCCGAACTATTTGCACATCGTTCCTTGGGATGCAGGTAACTCTCGATTACGCATGCAAACAGACGGGATTGTCGCGATTACTTGCCTGATTGTATCATTGTGGTTGCCCAAGCCGAATTGAAGGTACTAGATCACTGTCATGAGCAAGGAACAGATCAAGCTCCTCATCGCGGACCGAACGGCAAAAGACGGTTTGACGGAAACCGGCATCACGGGCGTGCGCCTGTTTCGGGCCACGCATGCGATGCCCTGCGTCCCGGCTGTCTATGAACCCTGCATCGTGGCCATCGTCAGCGGCGTGAAAGAAGCGATACTTGATGGGCGCAGATATGAGTATGACGAACGCCAGTATCTATGTTGCCCGATGTCGATGCCCGTTCAGGCGGGCACGCCCAAGGCCTCGGCACAAAACCCGCTGTACGGGGTTATGATTTCGCTGGATCCGCGCGTGATGGCCGAGATCTTACTGGAGATGGAGAGCGCCGGAGGCGTGCTGCCTGCTTCCAAAGGAGAATTGCCGGAGCCCAGTATCAGGCTTGCGAGATGGGACGCGGGTTTTACAGACGCGCTGTTGAGACTTCTGCAGCTAGGACACAGCAGAACGGACATGGCTGTACTGGCCAAAGCGCGGTTGCGCGAATTGCTCTATGCGGTGTTGAAAGGCGAAGCAGGCAGCTTTGCCCGGGAAGCTTTCGGCGCAGGCAACGCCATCGCCCGGTCCATCGCGCATGTGTCGTCAAACCTTAATGACCCGATCTCCATCGATGACATGGCGAACCGCGCAGGCATGAGCCGCGCCGCGTTCCATCGCAAATTCAAAAAGGTGACGTCGATGGCACCGATCCAATTCGTGAAATCGATGCGTCTGAATCACGCCGCGATGAAAATCGCGGAAGGCAGGACGGTGAACGAGGCGGCATTGGACGTGGGTTACGCCAGTCCATCCCAGTTCAGCCGCGAGTTCAAACGCACATACGGACAGTCGCCACGGCAATGGGGCGACGCAAATCGACTGCCGGTGGGTCTGAATTCCTAGGTTTGCGTTCTTCAAGGGGATGTTTTGATCACCCTTTTTCGCGACCACGTCGCCCGACAAGGTATGACGTTGATTTTCTACAAATGCGCGCGGCGGTGGTCTATGCTGCCGGGATTGTACCGCATTCATTCGAGTTGAGGGGTTGCCCCATGACGAGACGTTTCTG
>CAZWZG010000238.1:0-3116 GCA_964638245.1 uncultured Rhodobacterales bacterium | reverse complement strand
AACGATGTCTCGCTGATCGTTTTCGTGGGCATCATCGCCGAACTTCCCGCCGCTTTGGCACAATTCTTTGCCCAAGGCCGGTCTGGCGCGCTGTCGACGCCTGTCGTTCTTGGCATCATCCTGATGCTGCTTGGCACCATGGTGTTCGTGGTCTTCATGGAGCGATCCTTGCGCAAGATCCACATCCAGTACCCGCGTCGTCAGGTCGGCATGAAAGTCTATGATGGCGGCTCGTCGCATCTGCCGATCAAGGTGAACCCGGCGGGCGTGATCCCGGCGATCTTTGCCTCGTCGCTTCTCTTGTTGCCGACGACACTGACCACCTTCTCAGGTGGTGGAGCGTCGGGGCCCGTGCTGGGCTGGATCCTTGCGAACTTCGGGCGCGGGCAACCGCTTTACCTGTTGTTCTTTGCGGCAATGATCATCTTCTTCACGTACTTCTACACCCAGAACGTGTCGTTCAAGACCGATGACGTGGCCGATAACCTCAAGAATCAGAATGGCTTCATCCCGGGCATTCGCCCCGGCAAGAAGACGCAGGAATACCTCGACTACGTGGTCAACCGCATCCTTGTTCTTGGCTCGGGCTACCTTGCGCTGGTGGTGCTCTTGCCGGAAATGGTGACGACCAACCTGACGATCACCGCGTTCTTTGGCGGCACGTCGATCCTGATCATTGTCTCTGTGGGTATGGATACGGTACAACAAATTCAGTCCCACCTTCTGGCGCACCAGTATGAGGGGCTTATCGAAAAGTCCCAGCTGCGTGGCAAAAAGCGTGGCGGGCGCAAGGGGGGACCAGCGCGCCGATGAATATTATACTGCTCGGGCCACCGGGAGCCGGTAAAGGCACCCAGGCCCAGATCCTTGTCGAACAGCGTGGCATGGTCCAGCTTTCGACAGGCGACATGCTTCGCGCTGCGCGCACATCCGGTACCGAGATGGGCAACAAGGTTGCATCCATCATGGACGCGGGCGAGCTTGTGACGGACGACATCGTTATCGGTCTGATCGAAGAACAGCTTGAGACCGCCACCGGCAACGGATTCATCTTTGACGGCTTTCCCCGCACGCTGGGTCAGGCCGACGCGCTTGGCGCGCTTTTGGACAAGCATGGCCAGTCGCTCGACGCGGTCATCGCCATGGAAGTCAACGATGAGGTTCTGGTTGAACGCATCGTTGGCCGCGCCGAAAAGGCCGCGGCCGCCGGTCAGCCCGTGCGCGCCGATGACAATGAGGAAAGCCTCAAAGTCCGGTTGATGGAATATTACAAGAAGACGTCACCGCTGATCGGCTATTACCACGCCAAGGGTCAGCTGGAATGGGTGCCGGGTTTGGCGTCCATTGAAGAGGTTTCGGGAAGCATCGCCGGGGTTCTGGACGCCTGATCAACAGGCGTCCGAAAGCACTTGGGCCATTGCGATAGCGTCTTGGATCGGGGCGTCTTCGACGACGGCCACCCATCCCGCGCCCGTCCCAGGATCCACGAAAATTGATAACTCGGCATCATCCGAGGGCCCATCGCCCATCCGGCAGGCGGCCACGTTGATCGAGAACGTGCCGTCGGTGGCGTCCGGCGCGGCGGCTTCCCACGCTCCGATCTGGCGTTGCAGCGTGCGATAGGCTGCAACATCTTCGTCCGAAAGTCGAAAAACTAGTTGTCCTTGTGCCGTTTGGCCTTGCACCAGCGTGAAGGTTTGCGATGCGGCCTGGCCGTTATCCTGACGCACCGCGCCAAAGGTCAGCACGGCGCCGTCTTTGGGAACGCCAACGCCACCCGGAAGGTCAACGGCCGCGCGCAAAACGGCGGGGTCGGTTTCGAGAGGCGACCAGGTGTCGAGGCTGGTCTGAGCTATTGGGGCGCAGGCAGAGAGGGCGCAGAAAGCGCCTATAATTGTAGTACGCATATATCTTTCCTTGATTCGATATGAATTTAATGTTTTACAATAAAAAATGACCTCCAACAAGGAGACAGAACAATGAAACTGGCCACCCCGCTTTATGGTCTGACCTGGATCGCAATCTTCGCACTGCCTGCGGCGCTGCTTTGGATCGTTGGATCGGGCGGCCTGCCGGTTGCCGCAAGCGAAGCATCGCGCGGCTTGTTCGTGGCGGCACCGTTGTCGGATGCGCAAGTGTCCTGGGCGTTTCTGGTGGGCCTTTTGCCGTGGGGCGCAACGATGGTTGTCCTGTTCCAGGTCCAGGCGCTTCTGGCGTTGTTCAGGCGGGGGCAAGCTCTGAGCCACCCTGCAGCGCAACGGATCCGATCGGCGGGATTGTGGTTGGCCCTTGTTGCCCTGTTGCGCGTTCTGTCGGGCACCGCACAGTCTTTGATCTTCACTGGGGCCAATCCACCGGGCACGCGGGCCTTGGTGGTATCCTTGGATTTCAACCATCTGGCGCTGTTTCTGGCGGGCGGCCTTCTGGTGGTCATTGGCCATGCTATGGCCGAGGCCACGGACGCCGCCGAAGACGCGCGCGGGTTCGTCTGATGGCCATCGTTGTTCGCCTTGATGTGATGCTGGCCCTGCGCAAGATGAAGGCGCGGGATCTGGCCGCCGCCGTGGGCATCACCGAACAGAACATCAGCCTTTTGCGGACGGGCAAGGTCAAAGGCATACGGTTCGAGACGCTGGATCGGATTTGCGCCGTTCTGGACTGTCAGCCCGGCGATATTTTGGAAGCCGTTGCAGACAGTGACGAAAAATCCCTTGACAGCGCCCCTTTGCCCTTGACCCGATCCCGATCAGCCCCTAACTAGCGCCATCTCGATTGAGACAATTTGAACAAGCCCGGCGAATCGCGTCGGGCTTTGGTTGTGAAAAAAGGGCCTGGGACTACGGGCTCGCACCGAAAAGGAAGATACCACGTGGCACGTATCGCCGGCGTCAATATCCCGACCGCCAAGCGCGTCCCTATCGCGCTCACCTACATCACCGGAATCGGACCGTCCTCGGCCCGCAGCATCTGCGAAGCCGTCAATATCGACGCGACCCGCCGGGTAAACGAACTGTCTGACGACGAAGTGCTGGCGATCCGCGAGCATATCGACGCCAACTTCACAGTTGAAGGCGACCTTCGCCGTGAAGTGCAAATGAACATCAAGCGATTGATGG
>CAZWZG010000237.1:0-3156 GCA_964638245.1 uncultured Rhodobacterales bacterium | reverse complement strand
GATCAGACAAAGGCAGGTGGCGCAGGGCTTGGCCTTGCGATTTGCCGCGAGATCATGCTGCGGCTTGGCGGGGATATCGCGTACGTGCCGGGGCAAGGGGGGGCCGCGTTCCGGGTGACGATTCCATTGCGATCTCGCGCGGCGGCCTGAGCGCGATCACGCCTTCGGTCAAGACTTTCCTAACCAAAATTCGCCACAACAGGGCAAACGCGTGACGTGAGGTGCGACAATGGCCCCGGAAGCCGGGCAGGCCATCCGAAAGAAGCTGCAATCAACGCGAGAGCGTGCAACCCCAGTTGCGCGTCGGTTGATGGCGGCCTGGGGCGAGGTTGTTCCGGCCTACGCAGAAGAGCATCTGGGGATTGCCCTCAACGTAGGGCGTCTTGAGGCGCGCATGACCCCACTCGACGTCGCGCTGTCTGACATTCCCGAGACGACGCTGATGATCCGCATTGAGCGGGACAGTGGATTGCTCGGGCTGGCGCTGGTCGATCAGGTGGTGCTGACTGCGATCCTTGAGGTGCAGACAAGTGGCACAGTGCGCCGTTCGGAGATCGCCGAGCGGATCCCGACCGCCACGGATGCGATGATCTTCGGTGACCTTCTAGAGCCCTTGATGGCTGCGACCGATACCGAGTTGGAGATCTTCAAGGGCTTTGATGAGTATTTTGGCTACCGCCCGACGGGGCATGTTCCCGATACCCGCGCCGCGTTGATGTCGCTGGCAGAAGGGGTGTATCGGCGCACTGATATCACGCTCGACTTCGAAGAAGGTCGGCGTGTCGGGACGGTTTCGCTTCTTTATCCATTGATGGAGACGGCGCGTCCGAAAAAGCCCGATGACAAAAGCCTTGGCGAAGAACTGACCGAAGCGATCATGGATGCCGCCGTCAGCATTGAGGCCGTGCTGTATACCGCACAACGAAGCCTCGGGGATATCTCCCGTTTCGAAGTAGGGGATGTTGTGACGGTGCCATTGTCGGCGCTTTCGGACATCCGCCTGAAGGCAAATGATGGTGCTCTGTTGGGACGGGCGCGGTTGGGGCAGTTGAACGGCCAACGCGCGATCCGAATTCAAGCGGGTGCGTTGGATGAGGAAGAGGCGGCACGGTTTGATCCTGCAAGTGCGGCGCCCAAGGCCGCGGCTTTGCCCGAACCTGAAACGGCGATGCCAGATTTGCCAGACCTTCCTGATCTGCCGGACCCTTCAGCGACACAAGAGACGTCCCTGCCTGATCTGCCGCCGCCACCTTTGGATGACTTGCCGTCACTGGACGATCTGCCGCCACCACCTCCGCCGCTCGACCTGCCACCGCTTTCAGAGCGGGCGGGCGCGGCGCCGAATCTGGACGGGCTGCCCGAATTGCCGCCTTTGATTGATTAAGCCGCGCGCGCAGGTGGTACAGCGTTGAGCGCGCGCGTGATGCGCGGCGCGGCGCCCATGCCCAGAAGCATCGCGGCCACAAACACCAGTCCACCCGTGCCTCCAAAGCTGAGCGATGCAATAGAGGGGCCCGGGCACAGGCCTGACAAACCCCAGCCCGCCCCGAACAGGACCGAGCCAAGGATCAGGCGCCGCTCGATCTGCGCGTCCGAGGGGGCCGGGATCGGCGTGCCAAGGACCGCCATCGTGCGCCGTTCGGCAATGCGCCAGGCGATGAACATCGGGACAATGGCGCCGCCCATTACGAAGGCCAGCGTCGGATCCCAGTCGCCGAACAGGTCCAGCCAGCCGCGCACCTTGGTCGTATCGGTCATGCCCGAAATCAGCAGGCCAATCCCAAACAAGCTGCCTGCTGCGAATGCAAAAAGACTGCGCATCATCCGATCCCGAACAGGCTGCGCGCGGCGACAACCGTCAATGCGCCTGCGCCGATGTAGAACAACGTGGCCACGATCCCACGCAGGGACAGGCGCGAGATTCCGCAGACCCCGTGACCCGAGGTGCAGCCATTTGCGATCCGCGTGCCGACCCCAACCAGCACGCCAGCAAGGCCCACAACGATCAGATTATCTGTCAGATGCGTTTCCGACCCGCCGATGGCGGCTGCGGTGATCCCTGGTGCGATGAGAAGGCCTGCAAGAAAGGAGAAGCGTTCGGACGCGCTGCTCCGCCCAGTCCCGTCCACAAGGCCGCCGACGATGCCGGAAGCTCCCATGATGCGCCCGTTCACCAGAAGGTAGGCCGCCGCTGCAAGGCCGATCAGGACACCGCCTGTCAGCCCGTAAATCCAATCGATAGGCATCAGAGTTTATTCACCGGTACTTTGAGGTAGACATTTCCGTCGTCGTCTTCGGGCGGCATTTGCCCGGCGCGCATATTCACCTGGATCGACGGGATGATGAGTTTGGGCATGCCGAGGGTGGCGTCGCGCGTTTCGCGCATCTCAACAAAATCCTCTCGTGATGCGCCCGCAAGATGCACGTTCTTGGCCTTCTGTTCGCCGACGGTGGATTCCCAAGCGTATTCGTCGCGTCCCGGCGCCTTGTAGTCGTGACCCACGAAGATGCGGGTTTCGTCGGGCAGGGACAGGATTTTTTGAACGCTGTCGAACAGGGTTTCGGCAGAGCCGCCGGGAAAGTCGCAGCGCGCCGTACCGAAATCCGGCATGAACAACGTATCACCCACGAAGGCAGCGTCCCCGATGACGTACGTCATACAGGCGGGCGTGTGGCCGGGCGTGTGCATCACGTCGCCTCGCAATTGGCCGATGTGAAAACTCTGGCCTTCTTCGAACAGGGCATCGAATTGCGAACCGTCGCGCTGGAACTCGGTGCCTTCGTTGAAGACTTTGCCGAAGGTGTCCTGCACGGTCTTGATCTCGGACCCGATGCCGATTTGGCCGCCCAGGTTTTCCTGAAGATAAGGAGCGGCGGACAGGTGATCGGCATGCACATGGGTTTCAAGGACCCATGCCACGCGAAGCCCTTCGGATTTGACATAGTCGATGATCGCATCGGCGGAGGCTGTGTCCGTTCGGCCCGATGCGTGATCGAAATCTAGTACGCTGTCGATGATGGCTGCCTCGGATCCGGCAGGGTCGCGCACGACATAGCTGATCGTGTTGGTGGCAGGGTCGAAGAAGGCCTTGACGTCAGGATGCATGGTGCCTCCGGGTTGCGTATCGATTAAACACATAGTAAAAAACATATATG
>CAZWZG010000236.1:0-3225 GCA_964638245.1 uncultured Rhodobacterales bacterium | reverse complement strand
GGAAACTGAAGCAGCGGCGGCTCGATGACATCAATGCGCGAGTCAAGCCCAAGCAACCGCAACTGGGCCTGAAAGGTCTCTTTCGGAGTCGCGATTGCGTCGATTTCACCGGCAAGCAAGGCCACAATCATCCGCTCCGTATCGCGCCATTCGATGATGTCGGCGAACGGCACGGTTGCCGCAGCAGAAACCGCGAAGGAACCGGCGACAACACCGATGCGGCGTCCAGACAAGTCCTCTCCCGTTTGAAGCGGCCCGCCTGCGATGACAAAAAGGGAGTTCTGAAAACTGCCAATGGGATCTGTATAGACGCCGAGCGCCTGTCTCTCTGGCGTCACTGCCAGAAGTGAGGTGACATCGACGGCGCCGGCTTGAATTAGTTCCAACAGTTCCGCGGGGTTAGCGGTCGCTATGAATTCGACGTCGTACCCAAGAGGTTCCATAAGGCGTTCGAACAGATCAATAGAATACCCGGCAGCCGACCCGTCCTCGTCAGTGAAGGAATAGGGTGCAAATTGGGTGTACCCCATGCGGATCATCGTGTCCTGGGCCAGCGTCGGCGCGATGCCCAACAGTGATCCCAGAAGCGCGAACAGTCCGAGGCCGTTCACCCTTTGTCCGAAACTCAGTCTTTGCCCAGCCATGCAATCCGCATAGCGGTCTCAAGATGAAGCCCGGGTTAACTCAAAGCAAAACCCCGGCCGATTTCGGGCCGGGGCTTCTTCTTTTCTCAGCGTATCTTAAATCAGGCAGCGCGCGCCAGGTTGCGCAACACGTAGTGAAGCACGCCACCGTTTTCGATGTACTCCTTCTCGACCGCCGTATCGATCCGGCACTTGAGCGTGATTTCTTCGACCCGCCCGTCGCCATATGTCACCGTTCCCGGAACTTCGGACAGGGGCTGCAGGTCGCCCTCAAGGCCCGAGATCGAAATCGTCTCGTCGCCGGTCAGGCCAAGCGAGTTGCGCGTGACGCCGCCCGTGAACTCGAACGGGATGACGCCCATGCCAACAAGGTTCGAGCGGTGGATACGCTCAAAGCTTTCGGCGATCACGGCTTTCACACCCAAAAGCGCGGTGCCTTTCGCAGCCCAGTCACGTGAAGACCCCGCACCGTATTGCTCACCACCGATCACAACCAACGGCGTGCCTTCGGCTTGATGCGCCATCGCAGCGTCAAAGATCGAGGTCTGTTCGCCGTCGGGCCCCAGCGTGTAGCCGCCTTCGACACCATCCAGCATCTCGTTCTTGATCCGGATGTTGGCGAACGTGCCGCGCATCATGATCTCATGATTGCCCCGGCGCGACCCATAAGAGTTGAACTCGCGTTGTGGCACCTGACGCTCGACCAGGTACTTGCCCGCTGGCGTCGTGTCCTTAAACGATCCGGCCGGAGAGATATGGTCGGTCGTGATCATGTCGCCCAACAGCGCAAGGATCTTTGCGCCCTCGATATTCTCGATGTCATGCGTGTCCATCGTCATATCGCGGAAGTAGGGCGGGTTCTGGACGTAGGTCGACGTGGGTGGCCAGTCGTAGGTCTTTTCGTCCGTCGTCTCGACGCCTTGCCACTTCTCGTCGCCTTTAAAGACGTCGGCATACTTGGTCTGGAACGCTTCGCGAGTCACCGTCTTCTCGACCAGCTCTGCGATTTCTTGCTGGCTTGGCCAGATGTCCTTCAGGTAAACGTCCTTGCCGTCCGCCGTTTGGGCGATCGGATCATTGGCCAGGTCGATGTCCATCGTGCCAGCAATTGCGTAAGCGACCACAAGCGGTGGCGAGGCAAGATAGTTGGCACGGACGTCCGGGCTGATCCGCCCTTCGAAGTTCCGGTTGCCCGACAGGACAGACGTCGCCACCAGATCGCCCTCGGCGATTGCGTCCGAAATCTCTTTCTGCAACGGGCCGGAGTTGCCGATGCAAGTCGTGCAGCCATAGCCGACAAGGTTGAACCCAAGGGCATCCAGATCGTCCTGAAGCTCTGCCGCCTCAAGGTAGGCGCTGACCACCTGTGACCCTGGTGCAAGCGATGTTTTGACCCAAGGTTTGCGGTTGAGGCCCAATTCCTTGGCTTTACGCGCGACAAGCCCTGCGCCGATCATAACGTAAGGGTTCGATGTGTTCGTGCAGGACGTGATCGATGCGATCACGACCTTCCCCGATTCCATGGTGTAGTCCTCACCCGCAACGGCGACTTCCTTGCCCATGGGACGTTTGAAGGTCTCCTCCATTTCGCGCGTAAAGGCGGCCTTGGCTTGGTCGAGCGCCACATAGTCCTGCGGTCGCTTTGGGCCTGAGATCGCAGGAACGATCGTGCCCATGTCCAGGTGAAGCGTGTCCGTGTAGACCGGCGCATAATCTGCACCACGCCAGAAGCCGTTCTCCTTGGCATAGGCCTCGACCAGCGCGATCCGGTCCTCGTCGCGGCCCGTCGTGCGCAGGTAGCGCAGGGTTTCGTTATCGATGGGGAAGAAGCCACAGGTCGCGCCGTATTCCGGCGCCATGTTGGCAATCGTCGCCCGGTCGGCCAGTGGGAGGGTGTCTAGGCCTGCGCCATAGAATTCAACGAACTTGCCGACCACGCCCTTGGCGCGCAGCATTTCAACGACCTTCAGGACAAGGTCCGTACCGGTCGTGCCTTCCATCATTTCGCCAGTCAGCTCGAACCCGACAACCTCGGGGATCAGCATCGAAATCGGCTGACCCAGCATTGCGGCTTCAGCTTCGATTCCGCCAACGCCCCAGCCAAGCACGGCAGCGCCGTTGACCATGGTCGTGTGGCTGTCCGTACCTACAAGTGTGTCAGGATAGGCGACGGTTTCACCATTCTGGTCCTCATCCGTCCAGACAGTCTGGGCGAGGTATTCAAGGTTCACTTGGTGACAGATGCCGGTGCCGGGGGGAACAACGCGGAAGTTGTTGAACGCCGAGTGGCCCCATTTGAGGAACGTGTAGCGCTCCATGTTGCGCTCATACTCACGGTCCACGTTCATCTGGAACGCGCGCGGGTTGCCGAATTCGTCGATCATGACCGAGTGATCGATCACAAGGTCCACCGGGTTCAACGGGTTGATCTTTTCAGGGTCACCGCCAAGGGCCACGATGCCGTCGCGCATGGCTGCGAGGTCGACCACCGCGGGTACGCCTGTGAAGTCCTGCATAAGAACGCGGGCAGGGCGGTATGCGATCTCCCGAGGGTTCTTGCCACCCTTGTCTGCCCAGTCCG
>CAZWZG010000235.1:0-3230 GCA_964638245.1 uncultured Rhodobacterales bacterium | reverse complement strand
ATCAGCGTGTGCGGATCGTGTCGCATGATCTCCCGGTCTTTGCAGGTGCCCGGCTCGGATTCGTCAGCGTTCACAACCAGATAGGCCGGACGCCCGTCGCTTTCCTTGGGCATGAAGGACCACTTCAGCCCTGTGGGGAACCCCGCACCACCGCGACCGCGCAACCCGCTGGCCTTGGTTTCCTCGACAATCCAGTCGCGGCCCTTCTTGATCAGGTCGCCCGTGTTGTCCCAATGACCCCGCGCCCGCGCGCCAGCGAGGCTGCGGTCGTACATCCCGTAGAGGTTTGTGAAGATACGATCTTTGTCTTCAAGCATGTCCGTCACCTGTGTTCGCGCGTAGCTTATGTCAGCCTATCGGGTCAGTCGCTGCGGCGTTTCCGCCAGATTTGATATGTCACGACGAAAGACCAAAGAAAAGCAGCCATGGAGGCAAGGTAAAACAGGAACTCGAAGTTCGCGGGAAGGCCTGTAAGATCAACGATCCGATGCGCAAGGATCGCCAACAGCCCGGCTGAGGCAATGACGATGGCCACCACCCTGCCCTGACGCTGTAGCGCTCTGTCGCGTGCATCGCGATCTGACATTCCACACTTCCACGGTTCCGCCCCGGTTTAAGTCCGGGTTGTGTCAGGCACGCGCGAGAGCACGCGCATGCCTAGGCTTTTCGTCTAGTAGACGTCGCCGTCTTCGACTTTTTTCGAAAATTCGGTTTCGCCGCCCGAGGCCAGTGTCTTGGCCTGTGCGACCCAGTTGTCCCGGCTGACGCGGCCCTTGAACCCTTCAAGGTTCTCGTCGACCCACGCCACTTCGTTCGATGTCCAAGCGGCGACCTGATCGAAGTGGTAAAAGC
Organism: uncultured Rhodobacterales bacterium; assembly: GCA_964638245.1. GTDB lineage: Bacteria > Pseudomonadota > Alphaproteobacteria > Rhodobacterales > Rhodobacteraceae > CAZWZG01. Next base: position 2,378 of record CAZWZG010000235.1, on the reverse strand, counting down.
CCATCGAATTCAACAGCTTCTCAAGCTTGGGCCCAACGCCCTTGATCATCTTAAGATCGTCCGCCTTCCCATCGCGAGCCCCTTCGAGCGCTGCTGGCTTGGACCCGCCTTCGACTGCTGGTTCTGGTGCAGGCTCTGGTTCCGGCGCGGGAGCTGCGGCCACCGGTTCAGGCGCAGGGGCTGCAGGCGCAGGCTCTGGCGCCGGTTCTGCGGCAGGCGCTGGTTTAGCGACGGGTGCGGCTTGCTTGGGCGCTTCGGTCTTTCCGTGGAAAGCGAGCAGCAGGAACACCGCCACAGCGCCAGCTATAATGATTGCGAGGAATGCAGCGGGCGAGAACGTGTACTCGCCAACGACCATCAACATCAAAAACGCGACGAAACCTATTCCACCGGAAATCGCTCCTACCAAAAGAAGCGAACTCTGGGTCTGATTGGACATACGGGGCCTCCCTTTCTTTGGTGCTTAGCGTAGCCTTATCAGTATTTTGCGCGTTGTGAAAATTCCGTTTCTTCACCCGAGGCAAGGATTTTTGCCTGCGCGACCCATTCGTCCCGGCTGGCCCGTCCTTTGAAGCCCTGAATCGCCGTATCGATCCACGCCACTTCGTCCCGTCCCCAGGCTGCGATCTGACGATAGTGCCAGATGCCCGCTTCGTTCAGGATGCCCTCAAGTTTCGGCCCAATCCCCTTGATTTTCTTGAGATCATCCGCGTCGCCCTCGGGCTCGGTCAAGCTTGGGGGCGGTGTACCTTCGGCCTCGTCCGGATCCGGTGCGGGGCCGCGGACGTCTTCAGGCTCGGGTTTTGGCGCCCGCGTGGGCGGCGGCGTGGGGGTTGCGTCGCTCTGGGCGTCGCGCCATGGCGCGCGCAGCGGGACCTCGGTGCCATCAATCCGCTTGATTGTATCGCCGATGTCCGTGGCAAGCGTCACCGACCCGTTGGAGGCCAGTCGATCACCACTGTCCAATGACGTCAGACCGCTGGCGGGTTCTGATGCGAAGCGGTTGTTTTGGGGGCCTGGTGTGGGCACTTCGCCGCCGCTGATGCGGTCGATGATGCCTTCCAGCCGTTCGGGTGTAAGGTCTTCGTAGTAATCTTTGCCAATCTGGGCCATGGGCGCGTTGGCACAGGCGCCCAGACATTCGACCTCTTCCCAGGAAAACTTGCCATCGTCCGACAGTTGATGCGCTTTTGGCGCGATCTTGGATTTGCAGACGTCGACCAGATCCTCAGCGCCACAAATCATGCAGGACAGCGTTCCGCAGATCTGAATATGTGCAAGCGTTCCAACGGGTTGCAACTGGAACATGAAATAGAAACTGGCCACCTCAAGCGCGCGGATATAGGCCATGTCGAGCATGTCGGCAACCGTCTCGATCGCAGGCCGCGTGAGCCAGCCTTCCTGTTCCTGCGCACGCCACAATAGGGGGATGATCGCGCTGGCCTGACGACCCTCGGGGTACTTTGAAATCTGCGCTTCAGCCCATGCTTTGTTGGCCTCGGTGAAGGCGAACGTCTCGGGTTGTTCTGCGTGCAAACGGCGGAGCATTGGGTAACCTTTCGGGCAGTCAGACCGACGTCGGTATCACGTCGGTATTACGTCGGTGTTTTGTCGGTGTTTCTTCGGTCTTGGGCACATATCAGGCGACCCCAATCGCAACCGCGCACAGAACGATGCCGATGGCACAGGCGATTCCGGCTTGCAGATGCTTTGAATAGGGATGGCCCGCACGGGCGTAAATATAGGTGTCTGTCATCGCGGCCACGAAGTAGCCAATCAGAAGGCCGAGCAGCACCCATGGATCGCCGGAAAGGATGGCGAGGATCGTCAGGACGACGAACATGGCATATCGGCCCGTCATCACGTTGGGCAGTTGCTCGGGGCGGTGGGTGAACGTCTCCAAGCCCTTTACCGGGTCGCGCAGCATGACGAGGACGATCAGGAGGTTGATCGCAAGCACGCCGAGGCCTGTGATCAGGAATATACCTTGCGAGAGAGTCATTTGGAGATTGCGCTAAGGGCAGCGCACGTCACGCGGGGTGGGCGAGAAGCGCCCGCCCCGTGGGGGCGTGTCGGGCGCTGCCCGTGCTTGCGCACGGGCGGGACTTTGGATCGACGTGTCACCGGTCGATCTCACCAAAGACGATGTCGAGCGTCCCGATAATCGCTGCCACATCGGCCAACTGGTGGCCGCGACACATGTAGTCGAGCGCCTGAAGATGCGGGAAACCCGGCGCGCGCAGTTTCGCGCGATAGGGCCGGTTTGTCCCGTCGGCCACGAGGTAGACGCCGAACTCGCCCTTGGGCGCTTCGACGGCGGCATAAACCTCCCCCTCTGGCACGTGGACGTGGCTCGACGACCCGTGGTGGTGGTGGTC
>CAZWZG010000234.1:1262-3257 GCA_964638245.1 uncultured Rhodobacterales bacterium | reverse complement strand
TGTTCTTGCGCCGGCGACACAGCACCTGCACGCAGCGCTCAACCTCATGGTCGCGACCGATCAGCGGGTCGACGTCACCAGCCTTGGATTTGGCATTCAAGTCCACGCAGTACTTGGCCAGAGCGGATTCCTTGCCCTCTTCCTCGGGCGCTTGCGTTTCTTCTTCAAGATCGCTGGCACCGGAAATCGGGCGTGCTTCGCCAAAGGACGGGTCCTTGGCCACGCCATGGGCGATGTAATTGACGGCGTCATAGCGCGTCATGTCCTGCTCCTGCAGGAAATAGGCGGCGTTCGATTCGCGTTCCGCAAAAATAGCAACCAGCACGTTTGCGCCCGTTACTTCAGTGCGCCCCGAGGACTGCACATGGATCGCGGCGCGCTGGATCACGCGCTGGAATGCGGCCGTCGGAACGGCTTCGTTGCCCTCAACCTCGGTGATTAGGGTCGACAGATCATCGCTGATAAAGTCCTCGAGCGACTTTTTCAGGGACTCCAGATCCACCGAACAGGCCTGCATGACCTTGGCCGCATCCGGCTCGTCGATGAGAGCCAAAAGCAAATGTTCAAGGGTCGCAAGCTCATGACGGCGAGCGTTCGCAATCGCCAATGCCTGATGAATGGCTTGCTCTAGGGAGTTCGAAAACGATGGCACGTGCTGTGCTCCTTTTCTTAGGCCGCCTCTGCGGGACGCAGGAACAACCATGGCCTCTTACCCATTAGAGTTCGGTTATCTTCGCCGACCTTCAAGGGTTTTCTTTGATTTTCACTGCACAAATCCGAGTGATGGGGTCGCAGCGCCGCATGGGCGCATGGATTCTAAGCGCTATGAAAACGTGTCCCGACGACGCCGAATTTCAGCAAAAGCTTCGACATCGCTCGCTTGAGGCAGAGATATGTCGTCTTTTACGCTTTGCAATCCCGCACGCAGAAACGGATTGGTTGCCTTTTCTTCCTTAAGGCTGACGGGCACCGATGGGCGCTTGGCAGCACGCAGTGCGCTCACCGCTGCCATGCGCGCGTGCAGTGCCGCGCTATCGGGTTCGATTGTCAGTGCAAACCGTAAATTGGTTTGGGTGTATTCGTGACCCGAATAGACCATCGTATCGTCGGGCAGGGTCGCGATCCGGCGCAGGCTGGACCACATTAATTCTGGTGTGCCTTCGAACAGACGACCGCAGCCCGCTGACATCAGGCTGTCGCCGGTAAAGATCGCTTTGGCATCCGCAACATAGTAGGCGATGTGCCCGACCGTGTGTCCTGGAACATCCAAAACCTCGACCTCATGCCCGGCAAAGGTAAAGCTGCCCCCGGCGCGCAACGCGTCATCCAATTCGGGCAAACGACGTGCATCCTTTGCTGCACCGCGCACAGTTTTGGCCGAGCGCAGCGCCTGGACCCCATCAATATGATCGCTGTGGTGGTGCGTGATCCAGATTTCGTGCAGCGTCCAACCGCGTTCAGATAACTTATCCCTGATCGGTCCTGCTTCTGGCGCATCGATCAAGGCCGTCTTGCCAGACGCCTTTTCGCGCAGAAGATAGGCGTAGTTGTCTTTGAGGCATGGAATAGTGACGACATCGAAGGCCATGGCAAACGCACCTTTCCGGGGCTAGGGTTGAGCCAAGCGCTCAGGCAAAATGGCTCGGCAGCATGCATTGCGATGTTCAGGAACTCAAGACGTTTTACTACCGTCGCAGACTGGGGCGCGCGGCCAAAATCGCGCTGGTGGATCAGGTCACCCATATCTGGCCGGATGTTTCTGAAGAAACGGTCGTCGGGTTTGGGTTCGCTGTTCCAGTGTTGCGGCCGTTTCTTGAACAGGCGAGACGCACAATCGCGTTGATGCCGGGGCCGCAGGGCGTCATGCCCTGGCCCCATGGATCACCTAATATCTCGGTTCTCTGTCAGGAAACGCTTTGGCCGATGGCGGATGGCGTAGCCGACCGATTGATCCTGCTCCATGGCCTTGAAGGGAGCGAGCACCCCGCCGCGCTT
>CAZWZG010000234.1:0-1162 GCA_964638245.1 uncultured Rhodobacterales bacterium | reverse complement strand
GGCCTGCGCGCCGCGATGCGCCGTCCGTTGCGGATTCTCGACGGTATCCCGGTTCCCGACCGAAAGCCCGCGTCGGCGCGAACTTAGCGGCATGTTTCTTGTTGTTCACGGTAAGCCTCGGGGTTCATTGAACGCTCTTTGAGCGCACCCCTCCAAAAGCAATTTCCAAAAGGTCGCAGCCGCAGCATTGGTGTTGCGAGCCGCTAGGGGGTCTGTTACACGGCCACAGATTTTCACCGGGGCGGTGCGCGTTCCGGCGACCTGAGAGTTTGGTCCGCACCAACCCGGGTTGGACGTAAGACAAGAAGCGGAAGGGTGGACGTGTCAGAATCAGTCTCAATTTCCACCGGGATTGCCGATCGCTACGCGACAGCCGTGTTCGAGATCGCCCAAAGCGAAGGGGCGATTGACGCCCTTTCTTCAGACCTTGACCAGATTGAAGCCGCGCTTGCCGAAAGCGACGATTTTCGTGCCGTGATCACCTCGCCGGTTTATAGCCGTGACCAGCAGGGCAAAGCGATCTCGGCTGTGGCCGACAAAATGGGTCTCGGGAAAACACTGGCCAATACGATGCGCCTGATGGCGTCCAAGCGCCGCCTGTTTGTATTGCCCCAACTGGCGTCCGAGCTTCGCGCCAAGATCGCCGAGGCAAAGGGCATCGTCACCGCCGAGATCACGTCGGCTGGCGAATTGACCGATAAACAGACCAAAGACCTTGCCGCCGTCCTTAAGGAAAAGGCCGGCAAGGATGTAGACATGTCCATCACCGTCGATGAAAGCCTCATCGGCGGGATGATCGTAAAAATGGGCTCGCAAATGATCGATACGTCGGTCCGCGCCAAGCTCGATGCACTCAAGAATTCCATGAAAGAGGTCGGATAATGGCAATCCAAGCAGCCGAAATTTCTGCCATCCTCAAGGAGCAGATCCAAAACTTCGGGCAAGAAGCCGAAGTCGCCGAAGTGGGCCGCGTGCTCAGCGTTGGTGACGGTATCGCCCGTGTCTTTGGCCTCGACAATGTTCAGGCTGGCGAGATGGTCGAATTCCCTGGCGGGATCCGGGGCATGGCTCTGAACCTTGAAACCGACAACGTCGGTATCGTGATCTTCGGCGACGACCGGGACATTAAAGAAGGCGACACCGTCAAGCGGACGAACGCCAT
>CAZWZG010000233.1:0-3261 GCA_964638245.1 uncultured Rhodobacterales bacterium | reverse complement strand
CGATTTCGGCACGCACAGGCGCAGCGATACCCGCCTCCGCCAGGACCGCATCCAGGGTCTCGCCTGACGCGATCTCACGCGACCAGGTGATCAAAGGCCGTTTAATCTCGGGCAAGGCGGTTTCAGTGAAGGCAGGCTGCACGAGAGGGACAGGCCGAACTCCGCGCACCCGGTCGACCTGCATTGCGGCGGGCGGTGTCGCATCGTGGTCGGCAATTTGCGGTGGCGAAAGCGGAGCGGGGGCCCAGAGCGTTGCCTCGGCAATCGCCGGGGGCACCGGTTCTTTGGACAACACCCCTGAAATGGCGATGGCAGTCACCGAACATGCGCCTGTGATGGCCACGGTCGCCAAGACAATTCTTATGTTCATGTTGCCCCCTCTACGTCTTCTGTCAGTGCACGCCGGATCTTCGGCACTGCGAATTCTCTTGGCTCGTGATAGTCAATCATGGTGACGAGTTCACCCTTGGCATCGAACAGGAATACGCTTGCCGTATGGTTCATTGTATAGTCGCCGCCTTCGGTCGGGACGCGCTCATACGAGGCACGAAATCCTTCTGCAGCGCGGGCAACCTGGTTTGCCGGCCCAGTCCAGCCGCGAATAGCCGGATGAAAATAGCCGACATATTCGGCCATGGCCTCGACCGTGTCCCGCTCCGGATCGACTGTGATGAAGACCACGTTCATCCGCGCGGCGTCGTCCCCGAGATCTTCAAGCCAACCTGAGATATCCGATAACGTCGTGGGGCAGACATCCGGGCAGTAGGTGAACCCGAAAAACACCATGGTCGGGCGTCCGATCAGGGTTTCCGGGCCCACTTCATTGCCTTCGTGATCGGTAAGTCGGAAATCCATCGCCGACAGGGGGAGAGGCCTTTGGCCGGCCGGTTTTGGTGCACCGGGACCATCCACCCGCCACCAACCGACGCCGAGCATCAGAGCGACAGCGCCTACACCGGCTGCACCGTATTGGACCACATGTCGACGCTGCATCAGCTCTCCGGCCCGCGCGCGGCGATCCCCAGAATTGGGACCTCAACAGTCACTTCACCACCGTCCGAGAACGTCAGTGTCAGTGGGAAGGTCTCGCCTTCGATCATCGGGTTTTGCAGCTTCATGAGCATGGCGTGCAGCCCTCCCGGTTCCAATGCTACGCTTTGGCCCGGTTCAATCGTGATTTCGTCAGCAGGCGCCATAGAACTGACGCCGTCGGCGTTGGTTTTCGTCTCATGGATCTGGGGCATCACGGCCAGTGGTGTTGTAAGCCCGGTCAGCGTGACCGTGTCTTCACCGGTGTTGCGCACAGTCATATAGGCCGCACCAGGGCGGTTGACCCCGATTGAAGCACGGGACCACGCGTTTTCGACGACCACATCCTCCGAACCGGCAAATGCCGGAGTCGACATGCCCGAGAGTAGCAAGACAAGGGGCAAACCATTGATGTAAGATCGTTTTGTCATGAAGAATTCTCCTGTATCTGGCCGAGCATCAACTTTGGCTGGCCGCAACTTCCGCAGCCACCAGTCGCCGCAGTTCGGCCTCACCGAACGGGTCTAATGGCTTGGCGTTGACGAAGAACGTGGGCGTTTGTCGCACGCCTACCGCTTCGACATCAGCGCGGTCCTGATTGAGCACCGCCACGACACCGGGGGCCAGCATCTGTGTCCGAGCAGCTTCGACATCCAGACCACCGCTTGCGGCAATCTCAAGGATCAAACCCGGTGCCGGAGTGCCATGGGACGCCCATCGCGGCTGCTCGCGCAGGACCGCTTCCAGCACGGGTTCGAACACATCCTGCATCCGCGCAGCTTCGAGAACACGGATCGCTTCCACCGAAGCGTCCCCGTGAAACGCGGTGTATCGAATTACGACACGGATCGCATCACCGTGCTCAGCCATGATCTCTTTGACCACGGGATAGAATGCGCGGCATGCCTCGCAAGCTGGATCGAAAAACTCGACAATCGTGACAGGTGCCGTTTCGGGGCCGAGGATCGGGGAATAGGGCCGGATCAGCACATCGTTCACTTCGGGCGCGACAGGGACTGCCTCTGCCATGGGTTGGGGGCGGGTGGCATACCAGGCCGCGCCGCCAAAACCTGCGGCGCCAACAGCCAGAACGGATAGAACGAGGCCGCGTCGATTCATGTTTGTTTTTCCTTCAGTGAAAGGGCCGACAGCATCCCGATCATCGTGAAGGCGACAAGCGCCAACAGCGGAATCGGAATGCCGAAGACCACCTGGTTGTCGTCGGTACAAGAGGGGCCGGTCGCCTTGCAGGGCTGGATCGCCTCGGGGATCAGCCCGACATAGAGGCCGATGTGATACAACGCCACTGCCGCCCCCCCAAGCGCTAGCGCAACGCCATAGCGCCCCACGCGGGGATCCTGCCACCACAGCCCGAGCCCAAGAACGATAGCCAGGGGGAACATGAAGGCGCGCTGGAACCAGCAAAGGACGCAAGGCGTTTGACCAAGCACCTCGCCAATAAAGAGCACGGCAAGCGATGCGATAAGCGCAATGATCCAAGCAAGAACAAGGGCCGCTTCTCCGGAAAGGCGGGTCATGGCAATCAGATCCTCTTTCTCAGATCCGCAAGGATCTCTTCGGCGGGTGTGCCGTAGGGCCAGGAATTGGCGAAGCCCGCCCGCGGATCAAAAAGAAACAGGTGCGATGTGTGCCCCATTGTGTATCCACCCGGCGCGGTGGCCTCCTCGATCCTCTCAAAGAAAATTGGGAAGGTCTCGGATGTTGCGGCGATCTGCTCCGGCGTGCCGGTCAGCCCGATGATCCCAGCGTCGAACAGGGGCACATACCCGGCAAGTGCTGTCGGCGTATCCCGCTCCGGATCAATCGTTATAAAGATCGGCTGGACCTTTGCCGCCTCGTCGCCCAAGCCCTCCATCACGGCCGCGACTTCGGACAGTGTTGTTGGACAGACGTCGGGGCAATTGGTGAAACCAAAGAAGACCAGCATCCAGCGCCCTGCGAAATCTTCGTCTGTTTGGACCATGCCGCGATGATCCGTGAGTTCGAACTGCGCAAAGAAAGGTGGTTCGGTCTCGGCTTGGGCAAGGTCGGCGCGGTAGTCCGCCCACATTAGCAGCCAGATGAAAACGAACGCCGCCGCGCCCGCCAAAACCCATAGTACTTTCTGAAGATTTGAAAGCTTCACGCGCTCCGCCCGAATTTGATTCTATATTTTCAGCGCGTTTACACCCTCTAGCTACTGTAGGTTCAAGACCTATTCTGGATGAAAGA
>CAZWZG010000232.1:0-3285 GCA_964638245.1 uncultured Rhodobacterales bacterium | reverse complement strand
CGTTCCATTTTTCGATCCAGCCCGGCTTGGCAGCGTTCATCGCGGCATAATCGATGCGCTTGAGGCTGTTCACTTGCTCGGCGCCGTAGGTCCAGCCGGCAGCGGCTTCGGGCGAAAGCACGACCGATTCAACGGCAGGCGCGTCGACACCGTTTTCGGCCAAAACCTTCTGAAGCTCAGGGTCGAGGACGAAGTTGATGAACTCATGCGCCAGTTCGACCTGTTCGGCACCCGTCGGGATGTTGATCGTATTGAGTGTCGCGATGTCGCCATCGGTCAGATCTGCCCATACGACGGTCGGCACAGCATCCTGCAAGCGCCCAAGGGCGAAGTCCTGCGCAAGGCTGACCGAGATTTCACCCGTCGAGAAGAGGTTAATCATCTCGGAGCCGGTGTTGTAGTTCTTCAGAACGTTAGGCTTGATTGCTTCAATCTCGGCAAAGGCAGGTCCATCGTCCTCAAAAGCGTCCGTCCCTGCCTTTTCGCCCGCGAGCATGACCACCATGGGTCCTGCTGTTGTGGTAATGCCTGGGAGCGAGATTGAATTGGCAAGGTCGTCGCGCCAAAGGTCATTCCAAGACGTGATGGGCTCGGAAACCGCTGCGCTGTCATAGACGATGCCGACACGGCCCATTGTGTAGGCCGGGCCATACTCACCCTGCGGGGCCTGCGCGAAATCATAAAGGCCGTCGATATTCGGGATTTTTGAGCGGTCGATGGGCTGGAACAGACCAAGCTCGATCCCCTGCTGGGAGAAGCTGTCCGGGTGATAGATCAGGTCCACGCCAGCACCGCCTCGGATCTGGATTTTACCAAGGCGGTCGGCGCTGTTGCCGGTCTCGAACACGATCTCACAGCCGCATTGCTCCTGGAACGGTTCGACGATGAATTCGTTCAGCTTATCGCCGTTGAATCCCCACCATGAGATCACCAGCGTCTCCGCCTGCGCCGAAAGTGGCACTGCCGTAAGCGCGACCGTGGCAGCGGTCAGCAGGTGTGTTCGTTTCATCGTCATAACAGTAAGCTCCCCATTGAAAATGCATGTGGTACTCGGGGCGAAAGCGCCCTTTCCCTTACGTCGAGATTAGACCGCTGCCTTTAAAACATGCAAGCGACGCAACATTGTGCGTCGCTCGTGAAGCGCCTTTCGCGCTCTCGCGGGCCATCCCTGTAGGATTTTTGAGCAGTTCACAAACAAGCAGGTGATCGAGACGCCTGATTGCGTACTGACGCGATCACAAAGCAAAGCAAAACGCGCTGATGACCCGCGACCTTACTCTTGGTCTGCGATCACATCCTGGCGCTGCTGGCCAAGTCCTTCGATGCCCAGTTCGACGACGTCACCGGGCTTGAGATAGCGCTGCGGGGTGCGCCCCATTCCGACGCCCGGCGGGGTTCCCGTTGAGATCACGTCGCCGGGGTGGAGGGTCATGAACTGGCTGAGATAGCTAACCACATGCGCGACACCGTAAACCATTGTGGCAGTGGACCCGTTTTGCATCGTCTCACCGTTGACCGTCAGCCACATCGCCAAGTCTTGGGGATCTGCCACCTCTTCCCGCGTCACAAGGTACGGCCCAATCTGGCCAAAGTTGTCGCAGCTTTTGCCCTTGGTCCACTGACCCGCCCGCTCGATCTGAAAGCCGCGCTCTGAGACGTCGTTGGTGACGGCAAACCCCGCAACATGGTTCATTGCGTCCGCTTCGCTGACGTATTTCGCACGTGTTCCAATGATGACGGCCAATTCAACCTCCCAATCCGTTTTTGCAGATCCGCGCGGGATGATGATGGGGTCGTTGGGCCCACAAATGGCGCTGGTCGCTTTCATGAAGACGACGGGTTCAGGCGGTACGTCCAACCCGCTCTCGGCGGCATGGTCCGCATAGTTCAATCCGATGCAGATGAATTTGCCTGTTCCAGCCACACAAGGGCCAAAACGGGCATCCGCGTCGACTGTCGGCAACGCGCCAAGGTCCGTATCTTTGATGCGAGCAAGCCCTGCATCCGAAAGCACGTCCCCCGCAATATCGGGGACCACACCCGTCAGGTCGCGGGCGGTCCCCGCTGCATCCACAACGCCGGGTTTCTCCGAACCGATTGGTCCATGTCGAAAAAGCTTCATCCTTGTTTTTCCTTATGAATTCGACCAACCGCCATCGATGATATGCGCATGCCCGGTCGTGAAAGCAGCATCGTCGCTGGCCAGATAGACGGCGAGCGCCGCGATTTCCTCAGCACTGCCGATGCGCCCCATGGGTTGGCGCGCGATGAACGCTGTCATGGCGGCCTCGTAGTCGCCGGTATCGCGCAGGCGCTGGTGCAATGAGGGGCTTTCGACCGTCCCCGGGCAGATCGCATTGCAGCGGATGCCTTGTGTGACGAAATCCGCCGCGATGGCTTTTGTCATGCCGATCACAGCCGCCTTGGTCGTGCCATAGACGAAGCGGTTCGGAGCGGCGATGATTGATGACGCCGCAGACGACATGTTGATGATCGATCCGCCCCCCTGTTCGATCATGGCGGGCAAAAACGCCCGGCACATCCGGTACATGGCCGTCACATTCAATTCGTTCGAGAACCGCCAATCGTCTTCATCGCAGTCAAGGATTGTCCCGTTGGCGACAAACCCGGCGCAATTGAAGAGGACGTCGACGCCCCCCAACTCGGCGGCCAGAGCGGAAACAGCATCTGCATTCGTGACGTCCAGATGAACGGGCTTGAGCCCAAACTCTTTAAGGTCGCTCAGTGCATCCTTGTTGATGTCGCACGCGTAAACCGTTGCACCTTCGGCCTGCATGGCAAGTGCCGATGCCCGCCCGATGCCTTGACCGGCTGCGGTCACCACGCAGGTCTTGTTTTCCAGTTTGCTCATGGCGTCCCTTCGTCAGATTGGCAGGCAGGCGGGCCCAATGGGCTCGAAACTCTTGTAAGTGAGAATGAACTCAGCATGGCCGAGCGCTTCGGACTTGGTCCGCTGACCGCCTGCGACCGCCTCGACCAAGTCGTAAATCTCTGAACCGACTTGATCGAGATCGGCCTCGCCCGTGATGATGCGGCCTGCATTGATGTCCATGTCTTCGCTGAGGCGCTCGTACATTTCGGGGTTGGCGGCGATCTTGATCACAGGCGAAATCGCCGACCCAACGACCGAGCCACGCCCTGTCACGAAAAGCGTCAAATGCGCGCCGGACGCCATCATCTCAACGATCTCGGCGTTGTCCGAGATGTTGGGAAAGCCGAAAGTGACGGGCCCGTCGGGCACGACATCCATCAGGTACAGCCCGC
>CAZWZG010000231.1:0-3290 GCA_964638245.1 uncultured Rhodobacterales bacterium | reverse complement strand
ACCATAGGGCATCTCGGTCATCGAAAACGGCTCTGCCCCCTCGTGAGACGAGGCGAACGAGGAATGGCCCGCCGGGTGCCAGTCCTGCGTCAGGATCACTGCCTTAAATTCGTCCATCAGCGCATTGATCGGGCCAACGATGTCGTTGCCCCCCGCCACGGCCAGCGCGCCGCCAGGGCAGAAATCGTTCTGGACGTCGATCACGATCAGGGCTTCGTGGGCATCGCGCATGGGGCTCTCCATTCTGGGTCGCCAGATGTATCGCAGTGCGCGGCAGTCTTGCCAAGGGGCGCGAATTGGGCGTAATCGCTCGCCCATGTTCACCGTTGCCGCTCTTTATCGTTTTACGCCGTTTGAAGACCCCGCGTCGCTGATTGCGCCGTTGCAGGCGCTTTGCGATGCGCATGACATTTGCGGGATTTTGCTCGTAGCACCCGAGGGGATCAACGGCACCATTGGGGGAACAGAAGACGGGATCGAGGCGGTTTTGACCCATATTCGCGCCTTGCCGGGGTGCGCCGACATTGCGCCCAAGTATTCGACCGCAACGGAACGTCCGTTCAACAAGATGCGGGTGCGCCTGAAGCGTGAGATCGTCACGATGCGCCAACCTGACGTCGACCCGCTGGCGGGGACGGGGACGTATGTTTCGCCAAAGGACTGGAACGCGTTGATCAGCGCGCCCGATGTTGCCGTCATCGACACGCGCAACGATTACGAGGTTGCAATTGGCAGTTTCGCGGGCGCAGAGGACCCCGAAACGACGAGTTTTTCAGAGTTTCCCGACTGGTGGCGCGCGAACGCAGCGCGGTTTGAAGGCAAGCGGATCGCGATGTTTTGCACCGGCGGTATCCGATGCGAAAAGTCGACAAACTGGCTGATTGGAGAAGGCGTTGAGGACGTCTATCACCTTGACGGTGGGATCCTGAAGTACCTCGAAGACGTGCCCAAGGACGAAAGCCTCTGGCAGGGTGAATGCTTCGTTTTTGACAAGCGTGTGTCGGTGGGCCACGGCCTTGAAGAGGGCACGCATACGCTTTGTTATGCCTGTCGTCGCCCTGTCTCGCCCGAGGGTTTGACCCATCCCGATTACGAGCCGGGCGTGCAATGTGCGACCTGCAAGGACGAATACACGGTCGCCGATCGCGCGCGGTTTCGCGAGCGTCACAATCAGCGAAACCCCTGAACCCTCTTGCGTGGGGGGCATTGCCCTGTCAGGCTTTGGCAAACGACGGGGGAAGACGTGTGAGCGATATTTTGAAAGCCTGCAAGGGCATGGCGGAAAGCACATTCAAGCCGGGCGAGGACCTGATTCAGGAAGGCGCGAAACCGGGACGCATTTACGTTCTGGAAAGCGGCGAAGTGAAGATTTCCAAGAAGGGCGTCGAATTGGCCAAGACCCGGCTCAAGGGGTCGCTCCTTGGAGAAATGGGTGCGCTTCTGGCGATCCCTGCTTCGGCCACGGTTACCGCGTCGTCGCCTGTCAAAGCCTACCGGATCGACAACGGTGACCAGTTCTTGCGCGAAAATCCCGAGTTTGCCGTGCATGCCGCGACCATGCTGGCGCATCGGTTGAATTCGGCCCAAGGGTTCCTGAGCCAAGCGGTTGCCGCACAAAAGGACACTGGCAAAGAGCTGGAGCAGACCAAAGAAGCGCTCGCGCTTTTGATGACGGATCCCGAAGGCGAGGCCTGAGCCGCCATCTAATCGCCAAATTCATTGAATATTGAGCTTCTGTCGGATGACGGAGGCCCACATGAGCGGTGGTTTTTCAGACGCTGGAAAAGCGGATTTTCAGGAACGAATTGCGCGGATTCAGGCCAAATCGAGGGTCCAAAGCGTTCCGCTTGAGCCAATGCAGCCCATTCCGGCGGAAGCGGCGAAGCCGCGGGAGGTCTTGGACGACGTCAATCTCTACGGAGATTGGAAAGAAAACATCAGGTTTCCGCTGGCGATTGTTGGTGCCTTCCTTGTGGCCATTCTGGCCGTGTTCCTTGCGCGCTATGCGCGGTTCCATCTGATTGGCGGGGATCCTTCGGGGGCCTCGGACGTGTCGCTTCTCATCGAAGCAGGCTTGGCCGCTGGTGTTGGGTTCATTTTCCGGTCTGCGATGCGGTTTGAAACCAAAGAGTTCATGACGGCCAATGTTGCAGGCATCGTCGTCGCGGTGTGTACGCTGCACAACCTCGTGCATTGGTACCCGGGCGTCTTCGACAACCTGTTTTCGCCCGACTACACCGACAGTGTCATCTTGATGACGGATTCCAATTCGCTGTTGGTGCGCGGCATTTCGATCCCCATCGGCCCTGACCCCGAATACACCTATGGCGGCCGGTTCGAAGGAACCGAATGGGCAGAGTATTTTCGCTATGACGATGCGCCCCAGCCAAGCACGTTTGGGCAGAACTGACCGCTAGAAATCCAGATTCTCGACGCTGAGCGCGTTGGCCTGAATGAAGTCGCGGCGGGGTTCGACGACATCGCCCATCAGCTTGGTAAAGATGTCGTCGGCTTCAGCTACATCGTCGATCTTGACCTGCAACAGCGTGCGTGCCTCGGGGTCCAGCGTGGTTTCCCACAGCTGGTCCGGGTTCATTTCGCCAAGGCCCTTGTAGCGTTGCAGGCTGAGGCCCTTTTCACCTTCTTCAAGAATGCGGGACAAAAGGTCCATCGGTCCGAATATATCGGCAGCGCGGTCGCGGCGCACCAATTGCGCTGGTCGGCTATAGATTTCTTGCAGCGTTGCTGTGAACTCACCCAATCGACGCGCTTCGCCAGAGCGAAGAGCCTGACCGTCAATCGTGCGGACTTCTTCCACACCGCGCAGGACGCGGCTTAGGCGAATGCCCTTGTCCTGCGTCTGCCGCCCTTGCCAGCCGCGCTCGTATTCGGGCGCGATCAGGTCAAGACGGCGGGCGACAGCGTCGGCCACACCTTGCAGATCGCGATCGGCGGCACCGGGCACGAAGGCCCCCGCAATCGCGGCCTGTTCGAGGATCGGGCGCGGATAGAGCGTGGGGAAGGCGTTCAGGATACGGCTGACTGTGCGCGCCTCGGAGACAACGCGGGCAAGGTCGGCACCAGTGATTTCTTCGCCGGACCCAAGGCGCAGCATCGCCCCATCGATGCCCTGCTCGATCAGATAATCGTCCAGCGCGCCCTGGTCCTTCAGATACACCTCGGACTTGCCCCGCGCGACTTTGTAAAGCGGGGGCTGCGCAATGTAGAGGTAGCCGCCTTCGATCAGTTCCGGCATTTGCCGGAAGAAGAAGGTCAGCAGCAGCGTCCGG
>CAZWZG010000230.1:0-3360 GCA_964638245.1 uncultured Rhodobacterales bacterium | reverse complement strand
GGATGCAACCCATTGGAAACGCCAGATCCCATGACCCTGACTGTCCCGCCTTCCGTCACTGACCGCGCTTTCGAGCGTCTGGCCGAGATCAATGCCAACGAAGCCGCGCCCAAAGCGTTGCGCGTGGCCGTCGAGGGTGGCGGATGCTCGGGGTTTCAGTATGAAATCAAGCTGGATGAACCCGCCGATGACGACCTTGTGCTGCAGGGCAGCGGTCAGGCCGTTGTGGTCGATCAGGTATCCCTGCCTTTTCTGGCCGGGGCGGTCATCGATTTTTCTGAAGAGTTAATCGGCGCGCGGTTCGTCATCGAGAACCCCAACGCCACAGCCTCCTGCGGCTGCGGTACGTCGTTTTCGATGTAAGCGCGGGGGCGTTGCCCTCGGACAGCCGTTTAGCGTTGCGCTTAAACCCGAAGTGGCGTGTGCAGGTGCCATACGCTTGCCATACGCGTGTCATACGCAAAGCAGACACCGATCTCCTCGGATTTTTACGTGCTCACGGCACGACGATCTCTGGACAAGCCGCGCTCAATCCCGTTGTCTCGCATCCATGAAAATCGCGACCTTCAACATCAACGGCGTCAAGGCCCGTATGGGTGCCCTGACCGATTGGCTGACCGAAAGCCAACCCGACGTAGCGCTCCTGCAAGAAATCAAATCCGTCGACGAGGCTTTCCCCCGTGAGCACTTTGAAAGCCTCGGCTATACCGTTGAAACCCATGGACAAAAGGGATTCAACGGCGTCGCGATCTTCTCGAGATTCCCCCTGGAGGACGTCAGCCGCGGCCTGCCAGGGGACACTGATGATGAGCAGGCACGATGGATCGAAGCCACTGTTGTGGGCGAGCGAGAGGCCGTACGTCTCTGCGGGCTTTACCTGCCCAACGGAAACCCCGCGCCGGGACCAAAGTACGACTACAAGCTGTCCTGGATGGCGCGCCTTGAAGCCCGCATGAAGGCACTTCTTGAAGATGAGCTTTGCGCCGTAGTCGCCGGTGACTACAATATAATCCCGCAAGACGAAGATGCCGCGCGCCCCGAAGCCTGGCAAGAAGACGCGCTTGCGCGACCAGAATCCCGCGCCGCCTATCGCCGGCTCTTGAACCTCGGCATGACCGAAGCCTTTCGATCCCGCAACGCCGCCCCGGGGCACTACAGTTTCTGGGACTATCAGGCCGGCGCATGGGACCGAAACGACGGCATCCGCATCGATCATCACCTGCTGACCCCGCAAGCCGCAGATCGTCTGACCGACTGCTGGATCGAGAGTGACGTACGCGGCAGGGAAAAGCCCTCGGACCACGTGCCTGTCTGGATCGATTTGGACATTTAATCCTAGACTTAGAACACGTCCTGCTTAGGCTTTCCGCGAACTTTGGGGGAAACGATGGAACCTTGGCTAATCGAGGCCGCAGGCTGGGTTGCGGCGGGTTTTACGCTCGCCGCCTATTCGATGAAAACCATGTTGCCGCTGCGTGTTACGGCGCTGTTTTCGAACATTTTTTTCATTATCTATGGTTTTCTGGTTCCGATTTATCCTGCTCTCGCCTTGCACGCGGTCCTTTTGCCCTTCAACGCCTTCCGGCTCTACGAACTCCTACAGCTCGAAAAGAAGGCGAAGCAGACCCGGGTCACCGATAACCCTCTGGCCTGGATCGGCCATGTCGTGGCACCTGTACAGTTTCGCGCTGGCGACACGATCTTTGCCAAGGGCGATCGCCCCGATCACGTCTATTACCTTGAAAAGGGCAGAATTGAGCTTGAAGAAATTGGCGTAACCCTCTCTGAAGGCGAAATCTTTGGTGAAATCGCGTTCTTCACGGACGCACAAGAACGCACCCAGACCGCGCGTGCCGTCACCGAATGCCGCATCATGGTGCTCGACGAACGCGACTTCATGCGGATTTACTACCAACAACCCGCCTTTGCGCTCTATATTGTGAAACTCATCGCCACACGACTTTCCGCCAGTCCATAGGGGGCACCATGCAGATTATCCCAGCCATCGAGCTACAGAACGGTCGCTGCGTCAGTCTGCACCGAGGACGTATTGAAGAGCCTCAGATCTGGCACGTGGATCCCGTCGAGACGGCGCGCAGTTTTGCTGAAGCGGGCGCGTCGTGGCTCCACGTGACGGATTTTGATGCGATCGACGGCAGCTCGGGCAATGGCGATATCGTGCGCGACATCATCCGCAAATGCGGCATCCCGGTTCAATACGGGGGTGGTGTGCGGTCGTTGGAGCAGGTCAACCAGTGGATCGACGACGGCGCCGGACGCGTGGTCATGGCGACCGCTGCAGTCCTATCGCCGGACACCCTGAAAGAGGCGGCAAAGCGCTTTCCCGATCAAATCGTCCTGGCCGTTGACGTCTTTCAGGGCAACGTGGTCACAAACGGTTGGCGCAATACCAGCATCTTTGATCCCACTGACTTTCTTGGGAATTTTGAATTCGACCCCCTCGCGGCGGTGATCGTGACGGACATTGATGCCAAAATCCACGACACGGACGAACGGCTTGCCCTGATCACGGCCCTGGCCGGTGTGACGCATCACCCCGTCATTGCCCGTGGCCTGTCGCAATCGCTCGATGACCTGTCGCGCCTCAAGTACGTCCCAGACGTCGCTGGAGCGATCATCAGCCGTGCTCTTTTTGACAAGTCCGTGGCTCTCGCCGATGCGATTGCTGCCGCTGAGGAGCACACCGGCCAACCCGCGCCATTCCTTTAGTGTCGTCTTGTCCCAAACACTGCGGGATAGATCGCCCTACTCTGCTGCCACTTTCGTTCCACCCAGCATCTCTTTGAGATAGCGTCCTGTATGGCTGCGCGGCTCGTCGGCCACCGTCTCAGGCGTACCCACGGCGACGATTTCACCACCGCCATCGCCGCCTTCCGGGCCGATATCGATAATCCAGTCTGCCGTTTTGATTACATCGAGATTGTGCTCGATCACGATCACCGAATTGCCCTGCTCGACCAATTCGTGCAGCACTTCCAGAAGCTTGCGGACGTCTTCAAAGTGAAGCCCGGTTGTCGGCTCGTCCAGAATATAGAGCGTTCGACCCGTCGAGCGTTTCGACAACTCCTTTGACAGTTTCACGCGTTGCGCTTCACCACCCGACAGCGTCGTCGCCTGCTGGCCCACCTTGATATAGCCCAAGCCCACACGCATCAGCGCGTCCATCTTCTCGCGGATCGACGGCACCGCCTTGAAGAACTCCTGCGCATCCTCGACCGTCATGTCGAGCACGTCGGCAATGCTCTTTCCCTTGAATTTGATCTCCAGCGTCTCGCGATTATAGCGCTGCCCGTGGCAGGTTTCGCAGGTCACATAAACGTCCGGTAGGAAAAGAGTGTA
>CAZWZG010000229.1:0-3380 GCA_964638245.1 uncultured Rhodobacterales bacterium | reverse complement strand
CACGTGAACATGTCGATCTGGAAAGACGGCAAGCCGCTTTTCGCAGGCGACAAGTACGCCGACCTTTCGGACGAAGCGCTG
The DNA here is from genome assembly GCA_964638245.1 of uncultured Rhodobacterales bacterium. Lineage (GTDB taxonomy): Bacteria > Pseudomonadota > Alphaproteobacteria > Rhodobacterales > Rhodobacteraceae > CAZWZG01. The sequence goes on along the minus strand of CAZWZG010000229.1, from coordinate 3,299 downwards.
TACTACATCGGCGGTGTCCTGAAGCACGCCAAAGCACTGAACGCGTTCACGAACCCATCGACGAACTCTTACAAGCGTCTGATCCCCGGCTTTGAAGCACCGGTTCTGCGCGCGTATTCGGCGCGTAACCGTTCGGGCTGTGTCCGTATTCCATGGGCCGAAAGCCCAAAGGCCAAGCGCGTCGAAGCGCGCTTCCCGGATCCGGCGGCGAACCCTTACCTGTGCTTCTCGGCCCTGCTCATGGCAGGCCTCGACGGGATCAAGAACAAGATCCATCCCGGCGAAGCCATGGACAAGGACCTGTACGATCTGCCGCCAGAAGAGCTGGAAGGCATTCCAACTGTCTGTGCAAGCTTGCGCGAAGCCATGGACGAACTGGAAGCAGACATGGACTTCCTTCTGGCCGGTGACGTGTTCACCAAGGACCAGATCGAAGGCTACATGGAGCTCAAGTGGGAAGAGATCTACGCCTACGAGCACACGCCGCATCCGATGGAATTCAAGATGTACTACAGCTGCTGATCCCTCCTCCCGATCAGTGCAAAGGGCGCCCCCGACGGGCGCCCTTTTTCTTTGCGATGGCGATAACATGCGTTGCCATACGGCATGCGTTTTCTCTGGGTTGGAAGGATAGACAATGATCACAACAGACTATTGCCGCCTGATGGCGCGCTATAATGCCTGGCAGAACGGATCCCTGCTGGCTGCCGGCGACAGTTTGTCGGATTCCGAACGCTGGCGGGACCGAGGCGCGTTTTTCGGCTCGATCAGGGCCACGCTTAACCATCTCTACTGGGAAGACGCGCTTTGGCTGGATCGGTTCGCGGGCAATGAGCGGCCAGAAGACAGTGTTCCAGTGGACCTCAATGCTCCCCACGATTGGGAAACGTTCAAGACACTGCGGGCCGCACGCGATGAGGCTGTGACGACATGGGCAAATGCACTTGAACCCGCAGACCTGTCAAGGGATGTGGCCTGGTACCCGGCGGGCGGCAACACGCGCGTCGTCAAGGAGAAATCGCTTTGCATCGTGCATCTTTTTAATCACCAAACGCACCATCGTGGGCAGGTTCATGCAATGCTGACTGAAGCGGGCGCTGAACAAGAGCCGACCGACTTGCCCATGCTCGGCTGAGCAGCGTAGCGTCAATGGGCACAAAGGATGATGGGATGAAATCGGACACCCGTTTCTGGAACAAAATCGCACCCAAGTATGCCAAGACGCTCATCGCCGATGAGGCGGCCTATCAGCATAAGCTGGAGCGGACGCGGAGCTATTTCACGCCGGACGCGACTGTACTTGAGATTGGCTGCGGCACGGGGTCGACCGCCCTTCTCCATGCGCCGTTTGTCAAAGAAATACTGGCTACCGATTTTGCTGATGAGATGCTCGACATCGCGCGCAGCAAGGCAGAGGCCGAAGGCATAACAAACGTCCGTTTTGAACACATGAACGCAGATGCCATCGACGGCAGCTTTGATGTTGTGATGGCGATGAGCGTTCTGCAACTGGTGCCAAACCGCGCGGAAGTTATCGAGCGGATCTTTCGCGTCCTGAAACCGGGCGGGCATTTCATTTCCTCCACCACCTGCCTAATGGACGAGATGTGGTACCTTTTGCCGGTCCTGCCCCTTGGCCGCATCATCGGGCAGATTCCTTATGTCGCTTTCTTCACCGCCGATACGTTGCGCAAGAACCTTGAAACCGCTGGGTTCGAGATCGTTGAAGACTGGCAACCGGCGCCGAAAAAGGCGCTGTTTCTGGTGGCGAAAAAGCCCGGTTGAACCGCGCGGATTTTTGCCACGTCTTTGTGAAGTCGCCCGATTAAGGCAGTTTCGTCCTAGGTCCGCCGCGGAATCGCCGCATTCTGAGCGCAGAAAAGCCCAGACAAAAATGAGGGCTGATGTGATGCAGATACAGATTGCAGGCACGGTGAATGCGGTCCGGCGCAAGCCATCGCGTAACATTCCCGATCTTGGGACGGACCGCCTCCCCGACCTTGAACCGGCCGAAGATAAGTTGCGCGATGCGCGGCATGCGATCTTTGCGTTTGATGCCATCGAGCTGACCTCGAACGCCGCAAAAGACGAGCCGACACGCCCGGAGCTTCGCGAAGAACGCTCCAGCCTTGTGGCGCGCGCGACCTGCTACACGATGAACGCGATCCTGTTCGTTATGGCGGTGCCGGTCGGCGCGGCTTTGTTGACGCTAAACCTGCTTGGCGGCGAAAACATTCGCGCCACAGCCCATGCGATCGCCCTGACGGGCATGGCGATGGCACTTGGCATGACCGAGGTTGGCGCCAACATCTTTTAGGTCAATCTGCCGCTTTCGAATGCGGCTCATGTCGCAAACGGTGCATCCTTTTCGCGTGTTCCGGTGGACGCTTTCGTTCCAGGAGGTGGCCCATGAACACGCATTTCCGCGACCGTCGCAAGATTGATCCAAGCCAAGGCGCGCGCCTTGGCGATGGCTCGCCCAATGATGCTGACCGGGCCGAAATCGGGCCGACACCGCTGGCCTTCGCGGAATGGGCTGAGGCTGGTCTGATCCTGCCAAATCTCGATGAGATGCGCCGCTACCGGCATCGCCGGCTGGTCGATGCGATCAACGCGCGCAATTATGGCGGGCTGCTGGTCTTTGATCCCCTGAACATCCGCTACGCCACCGACAGCACCAACATGCAGCTTTGGAACGCACACAACCCGTTCCGCTGCGTGTTCGTGGGGGCCGATGGTCACATGATCATCTGGGACTACAAGAACGCGGGCATGCTGACGGAGCACAACCCGCTGGTGCGAGAGGTCCGCTCGGGCGCAGATTTCTTCTATTTTGATCGGGGCGACATGGCCCATGTGGCCGCCAAGGTTTTCTCAGAGCAGGTGCGCGATCTGGTGGCAGAGCACGGCGGTGGCAACATGCGGCTCGCCGTCGACAAGCCGATGATGCACTGCTGGCGCGCGCTGGAGGCGGTCGGGTTCGAGTTGTTCGAGGGCGAAGAGCTGACCGAGAAGGCGCGGTCGATCAAAGGACCGGATGAGATTTTGGCCATGCGATGCTCGGTGCATTCTTGCGAAGTGGCGGTGGCAGCGATGGAAGAGGCCTGCGAGCCGGGGCGGACAGAAGACGACATATGGGCAGTTCTCCATGCCGAGAACATCAAGCGTGGCGGGGAATGGATCGAGACCCGTCTTCTGACCAGCGGTCCGCGGACGAACCCGTGGTTCATGGAATGCGGCGCACGCACGGTACAACCCAACGAGATTGTGGCCTTTGATACCGATCTTGTCGGGGCCTA
>CAZWZG010000228.1:0-3382 GCA_964638245.1 uncultured Rhodobacterales bacterium | reverse complement strand
TATGTCACCTGTTCGCTGCTCGACGACGAAAACTCCGAACAAATCCAACGCTTTGTGGAGCGCGCTCCCGAATGGCGCCTGGCCGATGAATCACGCTGGCTGCCCACACAAGGGGGCGATGGCTTTTACCTCGCAATCTTGACGCGGTAGAGCTTTTCAGCGATAAACAACCTCAGGTAGAATATTCCCTTGGCGCGACCGAAAAAAAAGTCAGCGTCGATTTAAGGACTGATTAACCAAACCGTTCCGATAAGGGAGCACGTTCCGGTTGCATCGAGAAGGGGAACTGTTCTGAGCAATCCTGTGCTTCAACCACAGTCGGTTGGCCGTGCTGCGGCTATTCTGATGCCGCGTGTGACAGGCTTCCTCGCGCTGGCCGCCGGGTTCTTTCTGGGGGGGACGTTTTTCTCCGAAGGCACCTTGCAGATTTTCGTCCTGGCTGCCGCCGCAGGCCTCCTCGCGGTCGGGCTGATCACCCTGTTCATCGTGATCCGGCGCCGCCAGGTCGAAGCGGATCTGTTCAAAGCGATTTCGACATTTGTCGAAAACGACGCCTCGCCCAGTTTCACTACGGATGAAGACGGCACCATCGGGTATCAAAACAAAGCCGCGGTCGAACAGTTTGGCTACAAGGACGGCGAAACGCTGGTCGCGGCCCTATCGATGCATTTTGCATCGCCAAACGCCGTCTTGAGCCGCCTCAAGAACAAGGCTATCGCCAAAGGCTCAGCGCGCGAAGACGTCGTGATGCGCCGCGGCCACCTGCGCCTGTCTGTCCACAAGATCGGCAGCACCGGGTTTCTTTGGCGGCTTGAGGACATTGCCGAACGCGGAATGATCGGCGCGGACAGCGAAACCTCCAGCCTGCCGGTGGCCCATGTCACGAAATCGGGCACCGTGCAGTCGATGAACGAGGCGATGCGCGCGCTTCTGGGCGGCCGCGAGCGGCAGCTGGATCGCATCGTAAATGACCTTCCGATCCGCTCGGGCCACATCCATGAAATCGCAACGGCCGCCGGACCCCGCCGCACGACCGTGATCGAGGTTGAAGGCCAAAGCGGGTTGCGAGAGATCTATGTTCTTCCCGAGCAAAGCCTCACCGGGTCGGGGGAATGGCAGTTCTTCGAAGCCTTGCCTGTCCCGATGCTGCGGATCGGTGCGGATGGCGACGTCCAGATGCTCAACCGCCTTGCGCGAGAGCTTTTGGGCGAAAGCGTTCAGCCCGGAACGCCTTTGGCGTCCCTTGTCGAAGGGCTCGGGCGGTCGGTGTCCGACTGGCTCAGCGATGCCCTGGAAGGCCGTGGGATCAACCGCACCGAAGTGGTGCGGCGCACCAATGCCTCCCAAGACATTTACATGCAGGTGACGCTCAGCCGCGTCGACAGTGACGGCGATCCCGGATTGGTGGCGGTGCTGAATGACGCGACTGAACTGAAGACACTCGAAGCCCAGTTCGTGCAAAGCCAGAAGATGCAGGCGATCGGTCAACTTGCCGGCGGCGTTGCCCATGATTTCAACAACCTGCTGACCGCGATTTCGGGCCATTGCGACCTTCTGCTGTTGCGCCACGATGAAGGTGATCAGGACTATGGCGATCTCATCCAGATCAACCAGAACGCCAATCGCGCGGCCAGCCTTGTGGGTCAGCTTCTGGCATTTTCGCGCAAACAGAACCTGCAGCCACGCGTTCTGGACATGCGCGATACGCTTGCGGATCTGACCCATCTTTTGAACCGTTTGGTGGGCGAAAAGGTCTCGCTCAACCTCAAACATGATCCGGCGCTGAAAATGGTACGCGCTGACAAGCGCCAGCTTGAACAGGTCTTGATGAACCTTGTCGTCAATGCCCGGGATGCCATGCCCGACGGCGGCACAATAGAAATTGCGACGTCGCAAGAAACGCTGATCCACGAGTTGGCCCGTGATCGTGCCATTGTGCCTGCGGGTGAATATGTGGTCGTGCGCGTGCGCGACGAAGGCGTCGGGATCAGCCCTGAGTTGCTCCAGAAAATCTTCGAGCCCTTTTACACAACCAAGAAAACCGGCGATGGCACCGGGCTCGGCCTGTCGACAGCCTATGGCATCGTCAAGCAGACGGGCGGGTTCATCTTCTGTGACAGCATCAAGGGCAGCGGCACGACCTTCTCGCTCTACTTCCCGGCCCACGAGCGCGAAGTCGTACGAAAGGCTTTACCCGCCGAAACCCAGGAAGAACCCAGCGCGTCCGTCCGTGAAGAAGGCGTCGTGCTGCTGGTCGAGGACGAAGCACCAGTGCGCGCCTTTGCCTCGCGCGCCCTGCGAATGCGCGGATACACCGTGCTCGAAGCCGAAAACGCCGAAGAAGCGCTCGAAACGCTCAAGGACGGCACGTTGGATGTGGATGTCTTTGTGACGGACGTAATCATGCCCGGAATGGATGGGCCCACCTGGGTCAAGAAAGCGCTCGAGGACCGGCCCGGGACGCATGTCGTCTTTGTGTCAGGCTATGCCGAAGAGCACGTCGCTGACAGTCAGGCGCGAATCCCCAATTCGGTCTTCCTGCCCAAGCCGTTTTCCCTGTCCGAACTGACCGCGATGGTCCAGCGACAGCTCCATTAAGCCGCGCTAACCGAAATTTAACCGCTCCGCGCGCAGGGTGGATCCGTAAAATTTGATTGAAATGTTCTCCTTTTGGTCTCATAAGGGTGATGAGAACAAGAGCAGAACAAACCACCAATGGACGGCCCCTTGGCGGTATGAAATAAGGAACAGGACGGATGGCTGCAGCAGAACTTCTGAAAATGAACACCAAGCGTGACAACGACAAAAGCAAAGCGCTTGAAAGCGCGCTGGCACAGATTGAACGCCAGTTCGGGCAAGGCTCGATCATGCGCATGGGGGCGGACAATCCCGTTGCCGAAATCGAGGCGACATCAACCGGTTCGCTGGGTCTGGACATTGCGCTTGGCATTGGCGGCTTGCCCAAAGGCCGCGTGATCGAAATCTACGGCCCTGAATCTTCGGGCAAAACCACGCTGACCCTGCACACCATCGCAGAAGAACAGAAAAAAGGCGGTGTTTGTGCGTTTGTCGACGCCGAACACGCGCTCGACCCGCAGTACGCTCGCAAGCTGGGTGTGAACCTAGATGAGCTTCTGATTTCACAGCCCGACACGGGCGAGCAGGCGCTCGAAATCACCGACACTTTGGTCCGCTCTGGCGCCGTGAACATGGTCGTCGTCGATTCGGTCGCGGCCCTGACCCCCAAGGCAGAGCTTGAAGGCGACATGGGCGACCATCAGGTTGGCGCACAGGCCCGTCTGATGAGCCAGGCCATGCGCAAACTGACCGGCTCTATCAGCCGCTCCAACTGCATGGTCATCTCCATCAACCAGATCCGGAT
>CAZWZG010000227.1:0-3421 GCA_964638245.1 uncultured Rhodobacterales bacterium | reverse complement strand
CATGTGATCGTCGAGGAAGGCCTCGTCGACCAGCAGTATATCGACGCCTATACCGAGAACTGGGAGGCCGAGAAGGCGCATCTCAAGGACTTCTCGCCCGAGGCGATGGAAGGGCTTTGTGGTATCCCGGCGGAGACGTTGCGCGCCGTGGCGCGGGATTTTGCGACCGCCAAAGCGGGCATGATCTTCTGGGGCATGGGCGTCAGCCAGCATATCCATGGGACGGATAATTCGCGTTGCCTGATCTCGCTCGCGTTGATGTGCGGGCACGTGGGGCGTCCCGGCACGGGGCTTCATCCGCTGCGTGGGCAGAACAACGTGCAGGGCGCGTCCGATGCCGGGCTGATCCCGATGTTCCTGCCCGATTATCAGACGGTGACGGATGAGGGTGTGCGCAGCGCGTTTACCGAGGTTTGGGGCTCGGGCGATTTCTCGAACGAGAAGGGGCTGACGGTCACCGAGATCATGGACGACGTCCATGCGGGCAACATCAAGGCGATGTATATCCTCGGCGAGAACCCGGCCATGTCGGACCCCGATGTGGAGCATGCGCGCGATGCCCTGGCCAAGCTCGATCATCTTGTGGTGCAGGATATTTTCCTGACCGAGACGGCGAATTATGCCGATGTGATCCTGCCCGCCTCGGCGCTTTACGAGAAATCCGGGACCGTTTCGAACACCAACCGGCAGGTGCAGATGGTGCGTCCGGCGGTGGCGCCTCCGGGTGAGGCGCGCGAGGATTGGTGGATCGAGGTGGAGCTGGCCAAGCGCTGTGGGTTGAACTGGACGCATCAGCATCCTTCGGACGTCTTTGCCGAGATGGCGCTGAACATGAACTCTCTGGCGAACATCACTTGGGAGCGGCTGGAGCGGGAGGCGGTGACGTATCCGTCCCTGTCGCCCGAGGATCCTGGTCAGGCGGTTGTCTTTGGTGATGGTTTCCCGCGCCCCGAAGGACGTGCGCGGTTCACACCCGCGAGCGTGATTCCGCCCGATGACGTGCCGGATGCCGAGTATCCGATGATCCTGACCACGGGGCGGCAGCTGGAGCATTGGCATACAGGTTCCATGACGCGCCGGGCGAGTGTGCTGGACGCGGTTGAACCAGAGGCGAACTGTTCGCTGCACCCGCGCACGCTTCGCAAAATGGGTCTGGAGGCGGGCGATCATGTGCGTTTGACAACCAAGCGCGGCTCGATCGAAATCATGGCACGCGCGGATCGTGCTGTGGCCGAGGATATGGTGTTCCTGCCGTTTGCTTTTGTCGAGGCGGCCGCCAACATCCTGACCAACCCCGCGGTTGACCCCTACGGAAAGATCCCCGAGTTCAAGTTCTCTGCCGTTCGTGTGGAACCGGCAGGGGCGCAGGTCGCAGCGGAATAGGCGTCAGTAGGCGCCTATTGCCCCTCTGATCAGAGGCAGGGCCAGCGAGGCCGCGATGCCCACTGCGGCCCCGACGGCAAGCCGTGGGGCCATTCCGCCGAAGCGTGGGGCAAAGAGGCTAAGACAGCCGCAAATCACGGCATAGAAAACAAGTGCAATCGGATCCATGGGGTGGAGCCTAGCGCAGATGACGCGGGGTTTGCCAAGATTTCCTTGGGCTGACGCCAAATTTACCGATAGGTTCGATGCGGGATGTGCTTGGTTCTGCGTTGTCCTGGGAGGAATTAACATGCGCGTTTGGATAAGAGCGGCCCTTGTGGCCGCCTTTGGCACTGTGGGTCTGACGGCCACGGCGGCGGATATCGCCCTGCTCTTGGGCAATTCGAACTACGGGACGCTGCCCGATTATCGCAACGGCACCAACGTGCGGGAAGGGCGTCCCGAAATGACGCGGGCCGGGATTGCCGTCACGCAAGGGCTGAACACCAATTCAGCGCGCATGAAATCGCTAGTGGCAGAGTTTCTGCAAGCAGCCCCGTCGGCTGATGGCGTCGTCATCGCGCTTTCGGGTCGGTTCGCGCGGACCTCGCAAGAGACGTACTTTTTGCCGGTGGATACCGGGGCGCCCTCGCTGGCAGAATTGCCCGAAGTCGGGCTTCCCCTGTCGACGGCTTTGACGGTTTTGGCGGATGTGCCGGGGCGCGCGGTTTTGATCCTGTCCACGGATCGCCAGCAGCAGGACTTTGCGCCTTACGTTTCGATGGGTCTGGGCCCGTTGGAGATCCCACAGGGCGTAACGGTCGTCACCGGGACGGCGAGCGCCGTTGGCGCACTGGTTGAGAATGTGATTCCAGCCCGTGGGCGCGACATGATGCAGGTCATCGCAAACAACGACGGGTTGCGCGTGCGCGGCTTTGCGCCCGACGCTTTCGTTTTCCTACAGGCGGGTGCGCCTGCGCCAAGGCCGAACAACGAGGCAGCGCGTCTTGATGCCGAGCTTTGGGAGACGGTGCGCGAGTTGGACACGATTGAGGGCTATGAAAGCTACCTTGACCGCTTCCCGCGTGGCCGCTTCGCGCGCGAGGCGCGGGCCGCCATCGAGGATATTCGTAGTGATCCGGTGGCGATTGCGCAGCGCGCTGAAGAGAACCTGAACCTGACGCGGGACGACCGGCGGGCCATCCAAAGCGACCTGTCCTTGCTTGACTACAACACGCGCGGGATCGACGGGATTTTCGGGCCTGGCACACGGCGGGCCATCACGACGTGGCAACAGGACCAGGGGTTCAACGCCACCGGTTTCCTGAACCGCAATCAAGTACGCCGGCTGGCCTCACTGGCCGATGAGCGCCAGGCGGTTCTGGAAGAAGAAGCAGCGCGACGGGCCGCCGAAGAGGCCGAGCGGGATCGCGCATTCTGGGCGCGAACGGGCGCGCAGGGCGACGAGGCGGGCTATCGCGCCTACCTTGAAGAGTTTCCCGATGGACGGTTTGCCGAATTGGCAAATGCCCGGCTGCGCGTGATCGAACGGGAACGTCGCGAAAACGCCAGCGCGGTCGAACGGCTGTTCTGGGAGCAGGCCAATGAAAACGGTACGATCGACGGATATCGGCGCTATTTGGGGCAGTTCCCGCAAGGCGTTTTTGCCGATGAGGCGCGGTCCCGAATAGCGGAGATCGAAGAGACCAGCGAACCCGACCCGGCACTTGTCGCCGCGCAGCGCGCAGAAGACGCGTTGAACCTGAACGCCAACACGCGGCGGACCATCGAGGCGCGGCTGAACGCGCTTGGGCTGAAGCCCGGGCGTGTGGATGGCGAGTTCACCGATGAAACCCGCCGCGCGATTCGCCGCTACCAGCAGGCGCGACGGCTCAACGCGACGGGGTACCTGAGCGAAACGACGGTCGTGCGCATCTTTGCGGATGCCGTGATCTCGATCTTCGACTGATCCGTGAAACGAAAAGGCCGCCCCGGAGGGCGGCCTTTTTGCTTTCGCTTGCCAGTGGCATTTAGCCTTGGCGTGCTTTGAAGCGGCGCT
>CAZWZG010000226.1:0-3423 GCA_964638245.1 uncultured Rhodobacterales bacterium | reverse complement strand
CAGAGCCCTAGAACTGATCGGGATAGAGCGCCATTAGCATCTGCGCATCGACATCCGTCCGACAGCCTTCACGATCATACACCAGTTTGTCGAAGGCCGCCCGGGACGCCTTGGGATCGCCCGGCACGTCGCGTTCGACGACATCCCAAAATCCCTTGGAAGCCGTGAAGGCGAACGGAATGAAGATTCGAATTCCGGCGGCGTGCATGGCGTGTCTCCAGTGGATTTGATCTGTCTTGATCCAAAGCTACGCGACCCTCGAAACCACTGGTATCCGTCCCAACGACGTGCTCTTCTGCAAAAATGCAGAGCCGGTTCAAAACATGGGGTGACGCCCGCATTTTCCTCGCCGTAGCTCGCGAAGGCTCAACGTTGAAGGCCTCAAAGACACTGGGCATGACCCAGACGACCGTCGCCCGTCGCATAGAAGCGCTCGAACACGCGCTTGGCCTGCCCCTTTTCGAAAAAGACACACGCGGCTTTCGCCTGACCGCCGATGGCGAAGCCTTACGCGCGCCGGCAGAAGCCATCGAAGCGGCCGCGGCGGCCTTTGTCCAAACAGCGACAACGCGCAAAACGGCGGTGTCCGGCCCGATCCGCCTGACCGCCCCCGCCGACGCGATGGGCGACACGACGCAAGGTCTACTGCGTCGCTTTATCGAGGATCACCCCGGCGTTCGCTTTCAATTGGTGCCTGCAGAGCATCAGCTTGATCTCGAAGCTGGAGAAGCCGATGTCGCAATCCGCTTTATCCCCACGATCGATGGCGATCGAGAGATCGTCCGCAAAATCGCAGACCTACCGATCGCGTTCTACGCCTCCAAGGACTACATCGCCCGCAACGGTCGCCCCGAAACGCTCGATGACCTCAAAAACCACGATGTCGTCAATTTCGAAGAAGGCTTCGGCCCCGCCGGCGCGCTCAAATGGCTGAATGCGCACGCCAACCCCGCCCGCATCATGCAAACCTGCACCGAGTTTGGCCTTGTCCGCGCGGCCATCAATCAAGGCGTAGGGATCGGCCCGCTGAGCACTGCGGTCAAGGAAGTCAACGATCTTGTCGAGGTCTTCCCGGCAACGCCCGAAACCAGTTCGGCTTGCTGGGTGGTGGCCTCGTCCTCGGCTTGGAAGCGGGAAGAGGTCAAAGCCTTCGTCCGCTACATCGTACCGGCCTGGCGTTCTGCTTGGGATCACATGCCTCAGAACTGATCCGGATACATCGCCATAATCATCTGTGCCCCAGCCTCGCTTTCGCATCCAGGGTGGTTGTAGACCAACTGCTCTAGGCACTCTCGTGCGGCGCCCGGATCAGGGACTTCTGTGACCACTTCGCCCACCTTGCGGACGCCGCTGAAGAGGTCTGCAATGGGGTCGAAGAATCGGATGGCTGCGGTCATGGGGGCTCTCCTGAGGCACTGAATTCCTTTATGAATTCAATCTAACTGCCACGTGGAACCGCTCATATCCGCTCTGTTGAAGTGCTCTTCTGCAAAAATGAAGAACCATTTTTTGAATTAATGCGACGCGCGAGTTCGCTACTCGTAAATGGCGATGGTTCGAAACGCCAAGAGCTCAACCCTCCGTTCAAACATGCCAACTCAACGGTCCGCCGGGTCAAACCCCACCCAGCACCACGGCTGGATCGACTTTACGCCAAAGCCGCGGCACTCCATGCACGTCCTCGCGATCCACCCAATGGGGTCGCCATTCGACCTCGAACCCATGGGCGCGCAACGCCGCGTCCTGGTCCACCGCATTAACATTGTGAAAACCCACATGGTCGCGCACGTATAGGCGCCCACCGGGCCGTAACACCCGCTGGAAATGCGCCAGCGCGAGAACCAGCATCGGCTTGGTGACTTCGCGCAGCACCTGGACCGCGATCACCATATCGACCGATCCCTCCGGGATCAGGTCCATCCGCCAGCTTGGCAGATGCGCGTAGGATCCCGGACCCCAGCCCTCGACCCCGTCGAGATAGTCGGCCACCTCCCAACCCAGCGCCCGCGCATAGGCCCGCTGCGCCAGATACGGCCCGGGCGTTGCATCCACCGCGATCATTGTCGCGCCAGTCTCGTGCCAAAGCGTACCCTGCCGGCCATGCCCGGCGCCGAAATCCAGAACGGTTTTCAGCCGCTCATTGCGCGCAAGCGGCACTGCCTCGCGCTGAAACCAGAAATCCTGTGCCGAATAGCGAGCCACCGCGCTCAGGTTGACGGCAGCGGGATCCAGACCCAGCACACGCAAAGCGCGCCCGTCTCGCAACCGCGCCTCGTCTTCCAGCGCCTGCAAGCGTGCGACATCCACAGGACAGGGATAGTCGAAATGATCGATCCAACGGATCATCCGCTCGACCATGGGCGGTCCGTCAAACCCGGTGAACCCCATGTCATGCAGCGCGCCTTCGGACAGACGCTTGGTCAGATGTGCCCAGCTTGCATCCCAGTCAAACCCGGCGCGATAGGCCGCGTCGCGCTCTCGCATCGCTTCGAATAGGGCCAGTTCGGCGGCAGGGTCGGCTTGAATCGGGGTGTGCTCCATCCCTCCGACATGCCTGCATCATGGTTAAGGAAGGCTCTACAGACCCTTCGCACCCACTTTGCCTTCCGCGGTCGTCTTCTTGCCCAAGCGACGCTCGCGCAGCACGATCAGGACGCCCGCTGCAATGATCAAGGCGGATCCCGCCAGCACCTGCACGGTCGGGATCTCATCGAAGAAGATGAACCCGATGATCACCGACCACAGCATCGAGACATAGGTAAATGGCGCAATCACGCCCGCGTCGGCATACCTATAGGACGACGTGATCAGGATCTGACCAAAGCCCCCGCCAAACCCGAGTGCCGCTATCATCAGCCACTCCGTTGTGTTCGGCCAAACCCAGCCAAAGGGCGCCGTAAACAGCGCCAGAACACTTGCCGTTGCCGAGAACCAGAAGACAATCGATGCCGTATGCTCCTTGCCCGCCATCGACTTGATGAAAATCTGCGAAAATGCCGCCGCCGTGGCCGACCCAAGGATCAGCATTGCCCCAAGGAATGCACCCTCCGCCGCTTCCATGGACAGCTGCGGCCAAAGGATGATCACCACCCCGATCAGACCTGCAACCACAGCCGAAATTCGCACCAGCCGGATCCGTTCACCCAAGATCATCGCCGCCAGAAGGACGATCAAAATCGGCGTGATAAAACGCAGCGCGGTGGCATCGGGCAAGGGCAACAGCCGCACGCCGGCAAAACCCAGCCCCATCGCCATCGTCCCTGAAATCGCGCGCACCGCGTGCCCGCGCCAGTTCACGATCTTCAGCCCAATACCCAGTTCCTTGCGCCACATCAGCCATGCCACGATGATCGGAATGGCCAGAAACGAGCGAAAGAACACCATCTCGCCCGCCGGGATGCGATCAGCGGCTTTGACGAAGGC
>CAZWZG010000225.1:0-3460 GCA_964638245.1 uncultured Rhodobacterales bacterium | reverse complement strand
AAGAGTTTTCCGCCGCAGGCGCGGGTCAGTTCGGCTCGGGCTGGGCATGGCTTGTTAAGGACAAGGACGGCAGCCTGAAAGTCACCAAGACCGAAAACGGCGTAAACCCGCTTTGCTTTGGTCAAACAGCGCTGCTCGGCTGCGATGTGTGGGAGCACAGCTACTACATCGATTTCCGGAACAAGCGTCCGGCATATCTGTCGAACTTCCTCGACAAACTGGTGAACTGGGAAAACGTTGCCTCGCGCCTCTGACCCCGGACCAAATCAATCAGATTAGGCGCGCTTCGGCGCGCCTTTTTTGTTCAGGCACCGTCGAAATGTGCGGCAAGTGCTGTTTCTAGTTCTTGAGTATCCGCGACGACAAAGACGAAATCGCGCAAGGACGGATCTGCGAACCCTTCGGCGATGAGGTGGTCCAGGAGCTCTATCAGCTTTGTCCAGTACCCATTTGTATTCACGACGAAAATCGGCTTTGAATGCAGCCCAAGCTGCGCCCAAGTGAGCCCTTCGAAAAACTCGTCCAGCGTGCCAGCACCTCCTGGAAGGATCACCACCGCATCCGAGTTTGTGAACATCACCTTCTTACGCTCATGCATCGTCTCGGTGATGATCAGGTCAGGCGCCGCGCCAACCCGGCGTTCATGGCCAAGAAGATGCGTCGGGATGACGCCAAGGGTGCTGCCACCCGCTGCGCGTGTGGCGTCGGCAACCGCCCCCATGATCCCTTTGTCACCGGCTCCGAACACCAATCGCCAACCCTTGCGCGCCAGCAAGTCACCCGTTTCGAGGGCCACCTCGCGATAGGCCGGTTTCGCCCCGTCGCGTGAACCGCAGAAGACGCAAACCGAGATCAGGGGATTTTCCATGCTTGACAGGACCTTGCAGAGGGGGTTTTGACCCCTGATAGCGGGCCTGATAAGCTCGCTCAAGCGCTGTCGTGGGACGGCGGCGCATCTGGGGAAATCGGCTGTCGGCTTCAGGAGAACTTCGGGCGTGAGAAGCACTGTGATTGGCGCTGTCGCAGCGGGTATTCTGGTTGCGGCGGCCATCTATCTGACGCGGGACTACCGCACCGGACCGCCAGCGGAACAGGCCGCTGCGCCGGTGACCGAACCGGTCGCACAAGAACCGGCAACGGCCACCGATGATGCTGCCCAAGCCGCGGTCGACCCCGAGGCATCTGCACCTGCGGACGCTGCGATGGCAGAAGACGCGCCAGAGGCCGGCGAGGCGGAAACCGAAACCGCAGCGCCTGAGATCGCCGAGACGGAGGCCCCACAGCCCGAGGCCGACACGGCGAGCGCTGCTGCTCCTGAGACAGGCACACAGCCTGAAGCCGCTCCGATACAAACCCAGTCCGCCCCGGAATTCGACGTCGTGCGCGTCTCGCCCGGTGGCAGCTCCGTCATCGCCGGACGCGCGGATCCTGGGTCCGTGGTGACCCTGTTCATGGATGGAGAAGCGGTTGCCGAGGCGGAGGCGGATGCCTCCGGGAATTTCGTCGTCCTGATGGATCTGGGAGCATCGAACGACCCGCGCATCTTGTCGCTGTCCTCCAAGTCGATCGGCTCTGATGCAATGGCCTCGGCTCAAACAGTGATCGTTGAGCCCGAAGAAACCGTCGCTGTTGCTCAAGCGCCAGAAAGCGAAGCGCAGACCGAAGAAACGCCCGCCGACGTCGCGGAAGGTCCAAGTGAGGCCACGCAGCCCGATGCAAGCGAAGTTGCTGGGGCAGAGACGGAGGCCGAACCAGCACCAGAGACGACCAAAATGGCCGCGGTCGATGCAGCCGACGAACCCGCAACGAACGATGAGGTCGTCGCAACGCAGCCGACAACCGAAGCCGTCGATACCTCTCCCGAAACTACGGTGGACGACGAGCCGGCGACAGAAGCGGCCCCTCGGGTGCTATTGGCAGACAACACCGGGATCACGGTGCTTCAGGGTGGCGGCAGCGCTCCGGATGTTGTCGACACCGTGTCCATCGACTCGATTTCCTATGACACCGCGGGCGAGGTCGTGCTCGGCGGTCGTGCGCCCGCGCAGGACGGCTTTGTGCGTGTCTACCTCGACAATTCACCGCTCCTGACGGCGGACGTCGATGAAGGCGGACAATGGCGCACGGAACTGCCCGAAGTCGACGAAGGCGTTTACACGCTTCGCGTCGATCAGCTTGATGCGAGCGGTGCTGTCGTCAGCCGTGTCGAAACCCCGTTCAAACGCGAACCGGTTGAAGCGATCGCGGCCTTGGAAGCAGAACAAAGCGAAGCTGAGGACGCGCGCGCACCTGTGGAATTGGTCACGGTTCAGCCCGGGTTCACCCTTTGGGGCATTTCGCGCGAAGCCTACGGCGAAGGCATTCTTTACGTGCGGATTTTCGAGGCCAACAACGACCGCATTCGCGATCCCGACCTGATCTATCCGGGTCAGATTTTCTCGATCCCCGAGTAGCGCGTCTGGTCATTCAGAAGGTCGTATCCTAGACAGAGGGTCCGTCGACGCGACGCCGCACGAAAGACGACCCATGGCTGACAAAACCTTCGAAAAAGAAGCGCGCGAAAGCGGGTGGCGGGTGATCCGCCGGGTTTTGCCGTACCTGTGGCCAGACGGGCAGGATTGGGTCAAACGCCGCGTTGTGTTCGCGCTAGCGATGCTGGTCTTGTCGCGCGTCATCTCGGTCATCACGCCCTTCTTCTACAAGGCCGCCGTCGATGGTCTTGCTGGCGAAACGCCAAGTGCCGCGTGGACCCTTGGGGCAGGGGCAGTCGGTCTGACCGTCGCCTACGGCGTTGCCCGTCTGATGAGTGTTGGCTTCCAGCAGTTGCGCGATGCCATTTTCGCTTCCGTTGGACAGCGCGCGCTGCGCCGCTTGGCGCACGAGACGTTCACCCATATCCACCGCCTCAGCCTGAGATTCCACATCACGCGCAAGACCGGCGGCCTCAGCCGGATCATTGAACGTGGCGTCAAGGGCGTCGAATTCCTGCTTCGATTCATGCTCTTTTCGATCGGCCCGCTGGTTCTCGAGCTCTTGCTGATTGCAATCATTCTCGCCGTGGTTTTCGATTTCTGGTACCTCGTTGTCGTGGTCGTCACGATCGCCATCTATATTCAGTTCACCTTCAAGGTGACGGAATGGCGCGTGAAAATCCGCAAGGAGATGAACGACCAGGACACAGATGCGAACCAGAAAGCCATCGACAGCCTCTTGAACTTCGAGACCGTGAAGTACTTTGGCGCTGAAGCGCGAGAGGCCGACCGTTATGACCAGGCGATGGAGCGCTATGAGGATGCCGCACTCCGGACGTCCTATTCGCTCGCTTTTCTGAACTTCGGACAATCGCTTCTGATAACTGCCGGGCTTGTGATCGTGATGTGCATGGCGGCCATTGGGGTGGCCAATGGGGTGCTCACGGTCGGCGACTTCGTGATGGTCAACGCCTACATGATCCAGATCA
>CAZWZG010000224.1:0-3466 GCA_964638245.1 uncultured Rhodobacterales bacterium | reverse complement strand
CATCCACACTGAAGGTCTCGATCGGCGTGAAGACGAAAGCGCCGGGCAAGGTCGAGTGACGAGACAAAGACGTCCCATCGATCTTGTGCAGTGACATCACTTGCGCGCGTGTCGCGCTTTCCGAGGACCGTACGCCCAGAACCATGACAACTTCGCCATATTCGGCCACACGGTTCTTGATGAAGGCATTGGCCGGGTCGATCTTCAGCCGCTCTGTGCACCAGCGAAAGCGTTTTGACGGCGCAGGATATCCGCGACCAATCAGGTTCACCCAGAAGCTATCGGAGATCTCCGGAACCACCTTTTGTGCGGTGATGGGCATGTTCTGGTCTGCCGCTGCCGCGTTGATCGCAGCCAAGGTCTCGTCGATGTAGTTTACGATCACGGGCGTTTCGACAAGCGTGTCGGAACTGAGGACGAAGATTGGCTTGCGTCGCGCCTCTTCTGGAAGCGCACGAATGGCACTCCAGATCAGCTGCAAGGCACAGGTTGAATCCTTTCCGCCGCTATACCCGATCACCCAAGGCCGGTCGTCTGCCGCGTAAACCGCGCGGATATGTTCCTGCAGAGCGACAAGATCGAGCCCTGCCCTTTGTGTTCGGTCGGTTTCATTATTTGATGTCATGCGACGACTGTCTCCTCAGCCAATGACGCCAAGTAGTCGTCTTCATTCGCTTGTTCTTTTTCATTGAGTGGCAAGCCCACAGCCCCAATTAGGACGTTGGCCGCCAGATGTACGGACTTCACACTACCATCCATGCCGCGCGCGCCCATGACGCGTGGACGCCAGAGCTGGGCATTGCGCTTGCTCCAATTGATCTCGGAGAGCGGAGCCAGACTTTCCGCCCACCCATCAGGTTTAGTTCCAATCAGTCTTGCCCCCAAGACACCAAACGCCTGCAACATAACCCCATGCGCATGAACGGTTTCTTTGCGCAAATCACCTGCCGTTGTCGCGCCGCGCATCAGTTTCTGCCAGTCCGGGATGACCTCAGAAACCTGACGCCAATATGCGATCACTGTGCTTTCGGTGTTTTCCCCGAAGCGGTTTGCATCTTGCCCGGCGAGCCACTTGTTGGCTTGATTCAGGCTGGACAAGGTAAAGAGGTTTTTGGCCCGGTTCGAAAGAGATGTCTTTTCGAGCTCGGTGAATTCTTGGAAAAACGGAATCTCCTCTAGCACGCGCGTGCTCAGACGTGCCAAAGGATTTCTGCGGTCATAGAGGACGTTCAACGACCCGGATGGACGTACGGCATTCTTGTTGAGGTCTGCGAACATTTGCTGGCAGCGCTCGAGCCCCTCATCCACAAAAAGCACAACCGAGATGGTTTCGTTTTCGAGCTTGGGTCGCGTTTTGAGGGCTTCTTCGATTGCGGCGCGACGATGCTGTCCATCGTTTAGAATGATGCGCGCTGTCATCGAAAGCCGTAGCTCACCTACATTACGGAACTGAAGACCTTCGCTGGCTGGGGAAAACTCAAGATCACCATCCACAGACGCGCAGAGAGACGAGAGCGTATATTCTTCGAAGTTCTCCGAGAGGTAGGATGCGATTTGCGGAACGCGGACATTTGACAATACGCGTTGAGCGCGCAAGTCTGCTGGCAATTCCTGACTGTCGAATTCGAAAATCTTTGGCACCATCTTAAGTGGGACCATGATCACATAGTATTCGGTTCCAGCCTGTACGCCGCGTATGGCTGCAAAATTATAGAAATTACCGCTCATGAGACCCCCTGCCGCTGCTCTGGAAGTCTATGGAAGTCTTACGGGAAGTCAATGCAAAACGTCGTTTGGGACACCGTTCCGTGTTAACTAGCCCACGAATGTGTTGAGCACGAGCCCATTCGGTTTTTTTTAAACAGTGGAATCGCTTGCCCCGCCAATGCAATGCCAACATCCGGGCTCTTTGCGTCGGCTAGATCCGCAATTTGCGTCTCCGCCGATTAAGGAAAGGATCCTTGTTCGTATTTTTTTGGGCGGAACGCTAGCGAAATCGCAATCGCTCGCGCCAGCGCTCGTCCGGGCATCAGCCACTGGTAGGCGTGCGCCAAGGCCGATGGAGCGCAGAAAACGAGCACCGACCCGCTTCGACCATGAAAAGAGCAACGGTAGCGTTGGGCCATCAGTGATATCCCCCTAGTTGAGTTTCGCACGATCCCTGCCTCTGCGCGCAAAAGCCCTACTACTCATTCACTACTGTTGTCCGCAGATCAATAGTGGTCTTCTTGATCGGTCTCGTGATCCATCGCGAGGCCAATCATGACCGTAACACCTCTCCAAACCGGGACGTTTTCCCGCGGCGCACGCATGTTGCGCACGGCCCTTGGGCCTGGCATCGCTGCCTGGCTCGAAGATGCGGGCATCGTCGAGGTGATGCTGAACCCGGACGGGCGGCTCTGGGTTGACCGACTGGCAGAAGGGCTGAGCGACACAGGCGCGGTGCTGTCTCCCGCCGATGGCGAGCGCATCATCCGTCTTGTCGCGCATCATATCGGGGCGGAGGTCCATCCTGCAGCCCCACGTGTTTCAGCTGAACTGCCAGACACGGGCGAGCGCTTCGAAGGTTTGCTGCCGCCAGTGGTTTCCGCGCCTACCTTTGCCATTCGCAAGCCAGCCGTCGCGGTGTTTACCCTCGAGGACTATGTCTCCGGCGGCATTCTCTCGGCCGGCGCCGCCAACCAATTGCGCATTGGTGTCACGAGCCGGGCCAATATCCTCGTCGCGGGCGGGACCTCCACCGGCAAGACGACCCTCACCAATGCGCTGTTGGCGGAGATCGCCAAGACCTCGGACCGCGTGGTCCTGATCGAGGACACGCGCGAACTGCAATGCCTGAACCCCAACCTCGTGGCTCTCCGCACCAAAGACGGGGTCGCGACCTTGTCCGATCTCGTGCGCGCTTCGCTGCGGCTGAGGCCTGATCGCATCCCCATCGGCGAGGTGCGCGGGCCGGAAGCGCTCGACCTGCTCAAGGCCTGGGGCACCGGCCATCCGGGCGGGATCGGCACGATCCACGCCGGGTCCACCATCGGCGCGCTGCGGCGGCTTGAGCAGTTGATCCAGGAAGCGGTGCTCACCGTCCCGCGCGCGCTGATCGCAGAAACCATCGACCTGATCGCCGTTCTGTCCGGACGGGGCGCCGAGCGTCGCCTCTCCGAGTTGGCGCGTGTCACCGGCCTGACCGCCTCCGGCGATTACGCTCTCAGCCCCCTTTTCCCACCAACACAAGGAAGCCATCCATGACACTTCTGCCATCATTTCGCACAGCCCTTGGCGCAACCGCGTTCGGCCTCGTCGTCTTCGCCCTGCCCGAACCGGCGCTCGCCGCCGGGTCCGGCATGCCGTGGGAAGCCCCCTTGCAAACCATCCTCGAGTCGATCGAAGGCCCGGTCGCCAAGATCGTTGCTGTGATCATCATCATCGTGACCGGGCTGACGCTGGCCTTCGGCGACAGTTCGGGCGG
>CAZWZG010000223.1:3054-3477 GCA_964638245.1 uncultured Rhodobacterales bacterium | reverse complement strand
ATCCCGTCATCATCAAGGCCACCGCCGGGGGTGGCGGGCGCGGGATGAAATTGGCCCGCAAGGCCGAAGACCTTGAGTCGGCGTTCTCGACCGCGCGCTCTGAAGGCAAAGCCGCCTTCGGAAATGACGAGGTCTATATCGAGAAATACCTCGGCAAACCGCGCCATATCGAAATTCAGGTCTTTGGCGACGGCAAGGGTAAGGCCGTGCACCTTGGCGAGCGCGATTGCTCGCTTCAGCGCCGCCATCAGAAGGTGTTTGAAGAGGCTCCGGGTCCTGCCATCGACGCCGCAACGCGGGCCGAAATCGGCAAACGCTGCGCCGATGCAGTCGCCGCGATCAATTATGCGGGCGCGGGCACGATCGAATTTCTTTATGAAGACGGCGAGTTCTATTTCATCGAAATGAACACCCGCCTGCAGG
>CAZWZG010000223.1:0-3044 GCA_964638245.1 uncultured Rhodobacterales bacterium | reverse complement strand
AGCACCCGGTGACCGAAGCCGTTTACGGCGTGGACCTTGTGCGCGAACAAATCCAGGTTGCCGCGGGCATGCCAATGTCCCTGCGTCAGGAAGACCTTGTGCCCAATGGTCATTCGATCGAAATCCGCATCAACGCCGAACGCCTTCCGGATTTTCGCGCCTCCCCGGGTCGGATTTCACAGTACCACGCACCCGGCGGTCTTGGCGTCCGCATGGATAGCGCGCTTTATGACGGCTACGTCATTCCGCCCTACTACGACAGCCTGATCGGCAAGCTGATCGTGCACGGTCGCGACCGGCCCGAGGCATTGGCGCGCCTGAACCGTGCGTTGGGAGAGCTGATCGTGGATGGCGTCGAAACGACCGTGCCGCTTTTCAGCGCGCTTTTGGCCGAAGATGACATCCTTGCAGGCGACTACACTATCCACTGGCTTGAAAAGTGGCTCGAAGACAATCTTGGTTGACCGGATTCTTCTGGCTCACGAAACGCCTTTGGCCTAGCCTTCGGCCATGACCGAACCGCGCGCCCGTCAATCCGTCACGCCCGAGCTATTGCTGCGGGCTTATACGGTCGGAATTTTCCCGATGGCCGAAGGGCGCAATGACCCCGAAATCTTCTGGGTCGACCCGCGCAAGCGGGGTGTCATGCCCTTGGATGGGTTCCATATCTCGCGCAGCCTTGGTCGCAGGATCATCAAGGCCCCTTACGAGATCACGCTCAATGCGAATTTTGAAGGCGTTCTGGATGGGTGCGCTGACCGGCCCGAGACGTGGATCAACGGAACCATCCGCTCGCTGTATCTGGACCTGCACGACATGGGCCGCGCCCATTCCATTGAAGTCTGGAAAGGCAACGAGTTGATCGGCGGTGTTTATGGCGTGTCGATCGGCACGGCCTTTTTTGGCGAAAGCATGTTTTCGCGTGCAACCGACGCCTCAAAAATCGCGTTGGCCTACCTCGTCGATCACCTCGAACAGACCGGCTACACGCTGTTTGATACGCAGTTTCTGACCGAGCATCTCAAGAGCCTTGGCGGGATTGAGGTCAGCCGCGACCTTTATCACGATCAATTGCAGATCGCTCTTGATGAAGATGCGCGCTTTGGGACGGTCGCGCTACCGGACCCTCAAACGCTGTTACAGCGGATGACCCAGACGTCATAGCGCGGGTGATCCAGCGCGGACAATGCCGGGCTGGACGCGATCATCCATCCTGCAAATTCAGGCACTTCTTCACCTTCGGTCATGACTTCGACCCAGGCATAGGCCTCGCCCGTCGCGTTGTCTTCGGGATAGCGGCACTCGCCAAGTGTCACGGCAATCCGACCAATTTCGGCGCTTTGCCCGGCACGCAAGGCAAACTCGACAACCTCTCCGGTCACCTTGTCCAAGCCACGAAGGGTTGCCGCCGGTGCACTCAACACGGGGGTACGGGTTGGCGGTGCGTCTTGGGGGATTTCGATGATCGTTCCGTCAAGCGGGGAGACGACGATGTCCTGCGCGGCCAATGGCGCCGCCGTCAACGCAAGCGCAAACAGTGCCGGTTTCATTCCTCGCCACCGCCGGAGACAAAACGCAACAGAAGCGTCACGAGGCTGACCGCGCTTTGTGTGTCTTCAATCTCGGCCCCGCGCTCGATGTTGAACGGCGATCCACCCGGCACAAGCTCAAGGAAACTCCCGCCGAGCAATCCCTCGGACGAGACGAGAATTGCCGTGTCGTCAGGCAGTTCAATCTCGCCATCCACAGTGAAGGTTGTTTCGGCGCGGAACGTCGCCGGATCGAGATCCATGGACAGAACCGAACCGACTTTCACGCCAGCCAGACGGACATCCGTGCCCACGCCAATACCTTCGGCCGAACGGAACGACGCGCTGAGCGTATAGTCATCGCCTGCAGGCCCGCGAAGCCCGGCGAATTGCGCGCCATAAAGGATAAAACCGGCCGCCGCGGCAATAACCGCGGTCCCGGTGATCACCTCGGTCAGCGAATGCTCGGCCATTTATTCCGGTGTCCAGGCTTCGTAATCACGGCGCGGCTCGGGCGTTCCTTTGCGGATCGATCCCGGCGGCGCATAGGCAGCAACCGTGCCCGTCAGGTTTTCCTGATGCGGCTGTTCCCAGTCCTTGTGCTTGATCGGCGTCTTTGACGGCGGCTCGTCCCACGTATGGTGCAGCCACCCGTGCCAGTCGGGGTCAACGCGACTTGCTTCGGCCTCGCCATTGAAAATGACCCAGCGGCGTTTGCCATCCCGTGTTTCGTAAAACACGTTGCCCTGGCTGTCCTCGCCAACTTTGGTGCCCTTGCGCGCCGTGAAAAGCTGCGTGCCGATCGTTTGTCCGTTCCACCATGTCACGGCGCGAAGAAGTGTGCTGCCAAGCCCCATTGAGCGGCCCTCAAACCTGAATGTCTTTCTTATGTTTCCTTACCCTGTTCTGATGCGCTTGGCCACCGCCGCGACGTCGCGCTTGACGTTGCGCCTGCTCAGTCACAGAACCGATGCATGTACCCATATATTCGCGCGGCGCTGATGCTCTTTCGGGCAAGTCGCAAACCCAAGCTGCCAGAACTTACATCCACCGTCTCAAGCGAACATCGCGCTTGGCCTTGGGACACAGATATCTTTGGCGAGCTGAACCACGGTCGCATCCTGACCCTGTTTGAACTCAATCGTTGGGAATTGGCACAGCGGCTCGGGCTGATACGACACATCAGAAAGCGCAAGCGTGGGCTGACTGTTGCGGGTGTCTCGATCCGATACCGACGCCGGGTCCCCATATTCTCCCGCTACAGGGTCGAAACCCGGCCCCTCGGATGGGACGACAAGTTCATATATGTCGAACAGCAGATGTGGATCGGTGATCTTGCGTGCAACCAAATGCTGATCCGCCTGGCCGTGATCGGGCGCGACGGAGCGATCGAACCCAGGAGCATCGCTTCTGATCTGGGCTACGACCCCACCAGCCCGGCACTTCCGGACTGGGTACAAAACTGGATCAGTGCAGAAGGCACCCGGCCCTGGCCGCCTGAGCCGATCTAAGCCT
>CAZWZG010000222.1:0-3494 GCA_964638245.1 uncultured Rhodobacterales bacterium | reverse complement strand
CATGTTGTAAGTCTCGTAAACCTGGCCCTGGTTGGCTGCGCCGTCACCGAAATAGGTGAAGGTGACGTTGTCGTTGCCTTTGTATTTGTCGGAGAAGGCAAGGCCAGCACCAAGCGGGACGTTGGCGCCAACGATGCCGTGGCCGCCGTAGAAATCCTTTTCCTTGGAGAACATGTGCATCGAGCCGCCTTTGCCGCGCGAATATCCGCCCTCGCGGCCCGTAAGTTCGGCCATCACGCCTTTGGGGTCCATGCCGCAGGCCAGCATATGGCCGTGGTCGCGGTACGTGGTGATGCGTTTGTCGCCTTCCTTGGTCGTGGCTTCGAGGCCGACGACGACAGCTTCCTGGCCAATATAGAGGTGACAGAAGCCCCCAATCAGACCCATGCCGTACAACTGACCCGCTTTTTCTTCAAAGCGACGGATCAGAAGCATGTCCTTGTAGAATTGAAGCAGCTCTTCTTTCGAGGCTTTCGGCTTGCGTGTGGTTGCGCGTTTCGCGGCCATTGCAGCATCCCTCCCTAGCAATAGTTCAGTGTTAAACCATTGTCTAAAGCATTGGTTCCCGGAATGGCACCCAAAATTTCGGAAAGCCGCCTTGCGGGCGGTGCATAGCTTGTAAGGTGTTGAATTACTTCAGAACAACTTCGTCCGAGCGGACAACGCCAAGAACATCGCGGGCTTGTTCATCCAGAAGATCAAGGTCAAGGCTGGAGTCCGACAGGCGTTCGGTCAGGTTCTCGTGCGCCTTGATATCCGTTTGAATGCGCGCGGACGTATCCTTGAGATGCTCAAGGTCCGCTTCAAGCTGGACGCGGCGGAAAACACCATAGTCGCCTTGGACCGCGGCATAGCTGAAATAGACCGCTGCCGCGAACATGGACGCGAAAAACGCGATGGCGCCCCATTGGGGAGATGTTCTGTTCTGACCGTTCATACTGCTCGATTGTCCTCTGCGGGACGTTTGATGAACCGTGCCATGGGGCGCACGCATTTGCAAAAGGAAATGCGTGCGCGGCGTTGCTTAGCCCGCGATAGAGGCGCGATAGATGCTGTCGATGGTCGACGCGATCGTCGCGTTGAAGTCGTCGTCGGACTGTTGCGCGCTAAGGCCTTCGGTCAAGGCGCGGCTGAAGCTGGCGATCATGCCCTTGTTCTGGGACAAGAGCGCGTTCGCCTCGTCACGCGCATAGCCGCCCGACAACGCCACGACTTTCATCACCTTGGGGTGCTCAATCAACGGCAGGTAGTGGTTGGCATGTGTCGGCAGGCTGAGTTTCAGCATCACCTCGACCCCGTCGTCGAGCTTGTCGAGCTCGACAAGGATCGCGTCCTGAAGGATGGCCTCGGCTTCGGCCTTATCCGAAATCGTGATCGTGACCTCGGGTTCCAGGATCGGGATCAAGCCTTTGGCAAGGATCTGTTTGCCGACCTCGAACTGCTGGGCAACGTTGGCCGCGATGCCCGAAGGTGAGGCGGCATCAATGACCGAGCGCATCTTGGTTCCGAAAACGCCCTGAGCGACGGCGCGGTCAAGGAGGGCGTCGAGGCCCGGCATCGGCTTCATCAATTTGACGCCGTCGTTTTCGTCCTCAAGCCCCTTGTCGACCTTCAGGAAGGGAACAACGCCGCGCTCTTCCCACAAGTAGGCAGCGGCAGGTTTCCCCGCGATCTGCCGGGCCATGGTCATTTCGAAAAGGATCGCACCGACGACCTTGTCACCCGTAAAGTCAGGCGCCTGGGCAATGCGGGAGCGCATGGCGTGGATCAGATCGAACATTTCGTCTTCGGAAGAATAGGCATCCTCCTCGACCCCGTAGAGCTTCAGCGCCTTTGGAGTTGAGCCACCGCTTTGATCGAGTGCCGCGATAAAGCCCTGACCGGCTCTGATCTTGTCTGCCATTGCCTGATTGGTCATCGTCGTCTGTTTCCTTTTCTCAACCATCGTTCAATCCCGTGCGCGTTGAATACGCCAGCCGCGCCCGGATGTGAAATTTGTTTCTCAGCCTTCCAGCGCGGCTACACCGGGCAGCGTTTTGCCTTCCATCCATTCAAGGAACGCACCGCCAGCGGTTGAAATGTAGGTAAAGTCATCGGCCACGCCCGCGGTGTTGAGCGCGGCAACCGTGTCACCGCCGCCTGCCACGGAGATCAATGAACCCGACTGCGACAGGGCCGCCGCCGTTTGCGCGGCCGAAACAGTCGCGCGGTCAAATGGCTCCATCTCAAACGCCCCAAGCGGGCCATTCCAGATCAACGTGCGCGCTTCGGCCATCGCCTTTGAAATCTCGGCAACCGTGTCGGTTCCGGCATCCAGGATCATAGCGTCTTTGGGGCAAGCGTCAGCGGACACCGTTTCGTTGTCGGCATGCGCCTTGAATTCGCGTGCCACCACAACGTCGCTTGGCAACAGGAGACGACACCCCGCAGCGTAGGCCTTGGCCGAAATCTCTCTCGCCAGGTCGAGCATGTCCATTTCCGCCAGCGAGGTTCCGATTTCCTTGCCTTGCGCGGCGAGGAAAGTGTTGGCCATGCCCCCACCGATGACGAGCGTGTCGACCTTGCCCACGAGGTTGCCCAACAGTTCGATCTTTGTGGACACTTTGGATCCACCGACGATCGCGATCACAGGGCGCTTTGGCGAGCCAAGCGCGGCTTCAAGCGCCTTAAGCTCAGCTTCCATCAGGCGACCGGCACAGCTTGGCATCAGATGTGCGACACCTTCGGTCGAAGCATGGGCGCGATGTGCCGCCGAAAAGGCATCGTTGCAAAAGATGTCCCCGAGCGAGGCCAGAAAGGCGGCCATCTTGGGATCATTGGCTTCTTCCATGGCCGAAAACCGGGTGTTCTCGACAAGGACGACGGCATCCGAGGGCAGCGCGTCCAGCGCATCTCGGCCCGGGCGTTCCACGAACGTCACATCGCGGCCAAGCGCCTTTTCAAGGGCTGGCAGCGTCACGCGCAAGGACATCTGGGGAACGACCTGACCCTTGGGGCGCCCAAAATGCGCCAGAAGGACCGGGCGCCCGCCGCCCTTCAGGATATCGGTGATCGTCGGAACGATACGCTCGATCCGCGTGGCATCCGTCACTTTGCCGTCTTCCACGGGCACATTGATGTCGACCCGCGTCAGGACCGTTTTTCCCGTCAGATCCATGTCGTCGAGAGTTTTCCAGCCCATGTCATGTCCTTTGCAAAGCGTTGGCCCTTTCAAAAAGCATGGATGTGCGAAGGTCAATCGCCTTATGGGTTTCGTTCCGCCGCACGCCCGTTTAGGGTCCGCGCAACGTGAAGGAGAACACCATGGCAGACCCCGAAAACACCATCCTTGTCGAGCTCAAGGACGGCACCGTCACCATCGAGCTGATGCCCGATATCGCCCCGGCACATTGTGAGCGCATCAAGGAACTTGCGCGGGCAGGGGCCTATGACGGGGAGGGCTTTCACCGCGTGATCGACGGCTTCATGGCGCAGACCGGCGATGTGGCCAACGG
>CAZWZG010000221.1:0-3513 GCA_964638245.1 uncultured Rhodobacterales bacterium | reverse complement strand
ATGGGCGCGATCTTGGCGCATGATGTCGATGTCACGGGTCTTGAGCACGTTCCCAAGGAAGGCCCCGCCCTGATCGTGGCCAATCATCCTACCGGCGTGGCTGATGGGATCATGCTGCACTATGCCCTCGCCCGGGTTCGACGTGACGTCTTCGTCTATGCCAATTCCGATATCCTGCGGGTCCTGCCCCAGATGGACGACCTGATTGTCCCCGTCGAGTGGCGCGTGGAAAAGCGCACGCACGCCAAGACCCGCGAAACCATGGCCCAAACCCGCAAGGCGCTCGAAGACGGGCAGTTGGGTGTCATCTTTCCAGCCGGTCGGTTGGCCAAACGCCGCGGGCTGAAGCTGTTTGAGCGGGACTGGATGCCGTCAGCCGCCATGATCGCCCGGAAATTCGATGTGCCAGTGATCCCGGTCAATATCCGGGCGCGCAATTCCGCGCTGTTCTACCTTTTCGACCGCATTCATCCCAGTTTGCGCGACATAACGCTGTTTTATGAAACGCTGAACAAGGACCGCCAGCCCTTCCGCTTGCGGGTCGGCAAACCCATCGCACCCGCGTCGTTGCCTGTCCGTTCTGACGATGCGATTGAAGAACTTCGGCGACGCACATTGGCCCTTGGCGGCCCTGAAGCACCGACGGTGAGCCTTGTGGACAATTCAAGACCGGTAGGATGGTTGAGAAGGACGTTTGCACTCGGCTAGCAAAGGCAAGACAAAGCCGTCGTTCAATCCTTCATCCATTGCAAAATCGCATTGTTTTAGTTAATGTTTGTTGTGCAGATTACGGGTGAGGGAACATGATCAATACATTGAAAACAGTCGCGTGTTGCGCGGCATTTGCGCTTGCGGGCGGCGTGGCGCAGGCATCGGCTATTTCGTTTAGCGATTTGTCAGAAGGCGTTTATGATAGCGGAACGTCGTTCATGACGAACGGTGCCACGTTCACCGTGTCGGCCTCGAAAAGCGGGAACACAAAGAAAGTCGGGATTTACAACACGGATACGCCAGTTGGCGCTGATCCGGACCTTGAGTCGCCGTTCACCGATTCCGACGGCGTACTTGATGCGCGCCCGTTTGGCCTCGCGTTTGTGACGAACACAACCAACAGCACGCCGGTGAATGATCAGGCAGGCGGGTCAACACTCGTTTTTGAGTTCCTCGCCCCAACAATTCTGACCTACGTGGATATTCTTGACCCCGAAGAAGGTGCAGACGTCTACCTGAACGACATTTACTACGGCACAGCAACAAGCCCTGGCCCAGGCCTTCCTAACGGTCAAGTCAACTACTTCGACCGCGTGTCCTTTGAAGAAAATGCGGTTTATCGACTGACGGTCGTCCTGAGAGGGTCAGGAGGCGTGGGCGAGATCGGCGTGGCCCCGATTCCAGTACCCGCTGCACTTCCGCTTTTGCTCGGCGGACTTGGGCTTCTTGGTGTCGCACGCCGTCGTCGCAAAACAGCCTAAAAGCGACGCGAATTTGCTTTGATCGGGCGCCTTTGGGCGCCCGTTTGCATTTTTGCTATTTTACCCCTTGCGAGATGGTGCCGCACTGTTATGTGGCGCCCAGAAGAGGAGCAGTGACGTGTCGATCTTTCCGGGCAACCTTAAGGCCTTTACGGCCTCCCCGTTTCGCATGCCCCGCCCACGGTTCGTGGGGGATGACGCGCGTCTGGACACCCCAAACACGGTTCGCCTGTTTCACGCCGCGCAAACCTTGGGTTTTCGGCGCATTCCTGGACGCCACCCCGTTGACTCGATCGATGCCCCACGGATTGCGGTTGCTGGCGTTGCGGCCGCGTATCTTGCGATTGGCGAAACAGATCGGGATGAGGCGGACCGGCGCATGGTTGCGACCCTGCAAAGCACGCTTGGTCAATCGCGCAGCGACGCAGCCGCGCTCACGGTCCTTGCCCATTGGCTTATTGAAGATTGCGAGACGCCAGAGCTTGCCCTGCCCCGACTGGCCCGTACGCTCGAGCGTTTGGCCGAAACGGATGGCTTGCGCAAAGTGACCGCGGTGATCGCCGCGCTCACCAAGGCCCGCGGCACCCCACCAAACGACGCCCAATCGGTCGCACTGCAAGACATCAAGCGCATCTTCCGGACCTGACACCCTAGCCGCAATAGGGTCGCGATCGCGTCCAGTCCTGGATATCGGAGCGTTTGCGATCGCTCGAAAACGGCCCCCAATCGGCGGCAACGCCCCCACCTCCACGCGAGATGACGCCGTCGCGTGGCACGGTCACTGCCATGATCCGAATGGCGCAGGACAGGTTGGCGGCTCCGTTCTGAAGTGCCGTGCCAGTCGTCGCGTTGCACCCATACCCGCGCGCGGTTGCCGGGCTGATCTGAACCAGTCCAAACCAACGCCCCTCACCGCCCACTGCGTCGGGCCGCCACGTGCTTTCATGCTTGGCCAGTGCAGATAGAAACGTCGTCCAGAACCGCGCCCGACCGGTGTCATCCAGCGCGGCGTAGTCCGGACAGTAGGTCTCGATATCCTCGGGGACGATGGACAGAAGCGGCGCACCATGATCGTTCAAGGCAGCCAGCGACGCTGCACTCCACGTCTCGGCCTCAGGGCGAAAATCCCATTGTGTGACCGGAAGCGTAGCTGGCGAATTTGCGACTTCATCCTCTTCCGGCTCATCACGATCACAGGCTGCCAAGCACAGAACAAACAGCAGTGTGGAAAGAAGGAGCGTGGCGCGCATTTTCAGTCTCCGAAGAGGCCCCGCCGCGACCATAGACCCGCCCGCGCCTTGTCCTCAAGGCAAGGGCAAGCGCATCGGCGGGTCATCGCCGCTTGCCCTTGCCCGGCGCGCCGCCTAAAACCCGACCGTTCCAACCGCGACAAAGGCCGTCTTTCATGCTCGATCTGACATTCGAAGCTCCAAAACCAAAGGTCATCCAGGGGGCCAAGGAAGACTGGGAACTGGTCATCGGGCTTGAGGTCCATGCCCAGGTCGCAACGAACGCCAAGCTGTTCTCGGGCGCGTCCACCGCGTTCGGGGCCGAACCCAACGCCAATGTCGCTTTCGTGGACGCCGCCATGCCGGGCATGTTGCCGGTGATCAACCAGGAATGCGTGGCTCAAGCGGTGCGCACGGGGCTTGGGTTGAAAGCAGGGATCAACCTGCGCTCGGCCTTTGACCGTAAGAATTACTTCTATCCCGACTTGCCGCAGGGCTATCAGATCAGCCAGCTGTACCACCCGATCGTGGGCGAAGGCGAAGTGATCGTGAACATGGGCCCGGGTATGGCGCGCCGTGTGCGGATCGAGCGCATTCACTTGGAACAGGACGCGGGCAAGTCGATCCACGACATGGATCCGGCGATGTCCTTCGTTGACCTCAACAGGACCGGTGTCGCGCTGATGGAGATTGTGTCGCGCCCGCACATGCGCTCGCCTGCCGAAGCCGGGGCCTATGTTCGCAAGCTGCGTTCGATCCTGCGCTATGTCGGATCGTGCGACGGCAATATGGAAGAAGGGTCGATGCGCGCC
>CAZWZG010000220.1:2823-3540 GCA_964638245.1 uncultured Rhodobacterales bacterium | reverse complement strand
CCAACGATCGCAATCTGCAGCGCCTGTTCCTGGAACAAGGGCACGCCCAGCGTTTTGCCCAACACCTCACCTAACTCATCAGAGGGAAACTCGACCGTTTCCTCGCCGTTACGGCGCCTGATGTAGGGATGCACCATATCGCCCTGAATGGGGCCAGGTCGGATGATCGCCACCTCGATCACAAGGTCATAAAACGTGCGCGGCCGCATCCGCGGCAGAAAGTTCATCTGCGCCCGACTTTCGACCTGAAACACGCCAAGGCTGTCGGCCTTGCAGAGCATGTCATAGACCTCCGGATCTTCAGGTGGCAGCGTGGCAAGATTGAACCGCGTCTGGTGATGCTCCTGAAGAAGGTCGAAGGCCTTGCGGATACACGACAGCATCCCCAAGGCGAGAACGTCCACCTTCAAGATCCCCAGACTGTCGATGTCGTCCTTGTCCCACGGGATGACCGTGCGGTCCTCCATCGTCGCATTCTCGATCGGGACCAGTTCATCAAGCCGCCCCTCGGTCATGATGAACCCGCCCACATGCTGGGACAGGTGCCGGGGAAAGCCCTGAATTTCGTAGATCAGCGCCATGGTCTGGGACAGCCGTTGATCCGTGGGATCAAGCCCGATCTCGCGCAAACGCTCGTCCTCAAGCCCGTTGGTCGAGAAAAACCCCCAAAGCTGGGACGAGATTGCGGAAATCGTATCCTCGGTCAGGCCCATCGCC
>CAZWZG010000220.1:0-2813 GCA_964638245.1 uncultured Rhodobacterales bacterium | reverse complement strand
GCGCGCTTGCCGCGGTAATGGATCACCGTGGCGCAAAGGCCCGCGCGGTGGCGGCCATAGCGCTCGTAGATGTGCTGGATCACCTCTTCGCGCCGCTCATGCTCGAAATCCACATCGATATCGGGGGGCTCGTCGCGGGCTTCAGAGACGAAACGCTCGAACACCATGGTGCCGATTTCTGGCGAAACGGAGGTGACGCCAAGGCAGTAGCAGACCACCGAATTGGCGGCCGACCCGCGCCCCTGGCACAGGATATTGCGCGACCGGGCAAAGGCCACGACATCATGCACCGTCAGGAAATAGGGATCATATCCAAGCTTGGCGATCAGGGTCAGTTCATGCTCCAAAAGCGCGCGCACCTTCTCGGGCGCCCCCGCCGGATAGCGCCATTTCAACCCCTCATGGGCGAGGCGCCGCAACCGTGTGCTGGCATCTTCGCCATTGGCCACTTCGGACGGATACTCATAGCGCAACTCATCCAGCGAAAAGGTCAGGCTTTCGGCGATCTGCCCGGTTCGGGCCACCGCATCCTCATGGCCTGCAAAAAGCCGCAGCATCTCGGCACCTGATCGCAAGCGCTGTTCGGAATTGGCCAGCGCCGCCCGGCCCAACGCGTCCACCCGGCAGCCAGAGCGGATCGCGGTCAGAACATCCGTCATCTTGCGACGGCTTCCGTGGTGCATGATCGGCCGCGCGGTGGCGACGCAGGCAATCCCGAGGTCTGCGGCAACTGCCGCCCAGCGATCAAACCGGGGGCGGTCATGGCCATCATAGGTGGGCGCCATCGCCAGATAGCAATCGCGACCAAAGCGGCGCGTCAACGCTTGCGCCTTTTGCCCCCACTCGCCCGCACCGCCCTTCGCCGTTTGCGCCCCTTGCGGGTGGAGCAAAAGGATCGAGCCTGCCCCCCACTCCAGAAGATCCTCCAGATATAGAAGGCACGACCCCTTTTCGGCCCGCGTCCGGCCAACCGTCAGCAAGCGACACAACCGCCCCCAGGCCGCGCGATCCTTTGGCAACATCGTGACCGAAAACTCGTCCGCCAGCACGATGCGCGCGCCCGGGATCAGACGCGGCACATTACGCACCGCAGCGCTCATATCCCCGGCCTCGACCCCCGCCGCCAAACGTTCGGCCTTCTCCGAACTGCGCGGACGGTTGTCGATCATCACGGGCTTGGGCGTCCAAGCCACCATACCCGGTTGCAAAGGTCCGATAAAATCCCCGTCCGTGATCGCCTTGACCTGCCGTTCAATCTCGCGCGCACGGGAATGGGCGCGCACGATGCCAGCGACCGAGTTCTCATCGGCGATCACAATCCCGGACAGCCCAAGAATAGCCGCCCGATCCATATACTCCTCGGGATGCGACCCTCCGGTCAGGAAAGAGAAATTCGACGTGATCGACAGCTCTGCAAACATCATCCGCCAATATATTCACGTTTTGTTCTCATTTCCACTGCTGATCGGCTCTTCATCTGGACAGAAATATCCCGGGGTTTGGGGCAGAGCCCCATTCAAGCACCACGCGCGCCGAAGGCGCACACTTGGCTCAAAGCTTCGGCCCAAGCTCCGCCATAACGGCGCGATAAACATCGACCTTGAACGGGACGATATCCGCGACCAGTTGTTCGGGTGTCGACCAGCGCCAGCGGGAAAACTCCGGGTGCGGCTGATCGATGCGAACATCCGCATCCCGCCCGTGAAACCGCATCAGAAACCACTTCTGCTTCTGGCCGCGATACGTGCCGCCCCACATCTTGCCCATCAGGTGATCGGGCAAATCGTAAACCAACCAATCCGCCGTCTCTGCCTCAACGCTTACAAGGGACGGATCCACGCCGGTTTCCTCGGCCAACTCACGCAGCGCTGCGTCGCGAGGCGTCTCGCCGGGATCAATCCCGCCTTGTGGCATCTGCCAAGCACCGGGTGTGTCGATCCGCTCCCCGCAAAAGACGAGGCCCTCGCCATTGGCGAGGACCACGCCGGCGCAAGGCCGGTAAGGCAAGTCCGACATTACTCTGCCGGGGTGAAGGCCGACAAACCGGTCAGGATATCGATGGCGTAAGCCAGCTGATAGTCCTCGCTCCGCAGCTCGGCCGCTGCTTCGGCCTTGGCGCGATCGGCTTCGATCTGACGGACTTCATCCTCGCTCAGGCTGTCGTTGGACAAGCTACCACGCAGGTCCGCCTCGGTCCTGCTGTTGCGGGCATTCTCTTCTTCTTCAGCCGCCGGATCTGGTCGGCGTGGCTGTTCGACGACGATGTCCGGCGATACGCCCAGCGCCTGGATAGAGCGACCCGACGGCGTGTAATACCGCGCCGTTGTCAAGCGCATCGAGCCATCGCCGCGCAGCGGCATCAACGTCTGAACAGAACCCTTACCAAAGCTTTTGGTGCCAACGACAATCGCCCTACGGTGATCCTGCAACGCCCCTGCCACGATTTCCGAAGCCGAAGCCGAGCCACCGTTGATCAATACAACTATCGGTTTGCCACCCGACAAATCACCGGGCTGTGCGTTAAAGCGTTCGCTGTCCTGCGGGTCGCGGCCGCGGGTCGAAACGATTTCGCCTTTTTCAAGGAATGCGTCCGACACACGCACGGCTTGGGTCAGAAGCCCACCCGGGTTGTTGCGCAAATCCAGAACGATGCCATTCACGTTGTCCATGCCGCCAAGCTCTTCAACCTGCTCCTCAAGCGAGCTCCGAAGATCGGGATAGGTTTGCTGGGTGAAGCGGGCGATCCGAAGAACGACGGTGTCCCCTTGCACCCGACCGCGAACGGCCGTCAGCTTGATCTCGTCGCGGATGAT
>CAZWZG010000219.1:2237-3575 GCA_964638245.1 uncultured Rhodobacterales bacterium | reverse complement strand
CGTTCGGTCATCAGGACGGAGGCGTCATGATCGGCCCAGAGGCTTTCGTCGTCGCCAAGGTAGGCCGAGAACTGTTTGCGGCCCCAGTCCGATTGCGAGGGGTTGGCGATGGGCGCGAAGGCGGACACGCTTTTGAACCGATCGGGGCGGTTCATGGCGAGCGTCAGCGCGCCGTGGCCGCCCATGGAATGGCCGGTGATCGCCTCACGCTCGGGGTCGAGGTTGAAGTTTGCGAAAACAAGCTGCGGCAGGTCGTGGTCAAGGTAATTCCACATCTTGAAGTGTGGCGCCCAAGGGTCCTGCGTGGCGTTCACGTAGAACCCTGCGCCTTGGCCGAGGTCGTAGTCGTCGTGATCTGCGACGCCTTCGCCGCGCGGAGAGGTATCGGGAAAGATCAACGCGATCCCGTGTTCGGCGGCCCACGCCTGCGCGCCCGCTTTCACCATTGCGTTTTCATGGGTGCAGGTTAGGCCCGATAGGTACCAGAGCACGGGCACACGGGCGGTTTCGGCTTCGGCGGGGCGGAAAAGGCCGAAGGTCATTTCGCAGTTCGTTGCTTCGGATTGATGGCTATAGACGCCTTGCAATCCGCCGAAACACACGTTCTCGGACAGGGTTTTCATGGGCCAACCTCCCGCTTTGCCTTGCTCTCTGGCCTAGCGGCTCTGCCGCTGGCTCGCAAGTTTATCCGCCGACAAGCGCGATGATGGCCGAGACGGATCCGACGGCGATGACGGTCGAGATCAGGATGGAGGCGGAGATGCGGGTGGGTGTGATGTTGTAGTGCGCGGCAAGGATATAGACGTTGCCCGCGACAGGCAGCGCGGCGGCTGCGACAAGGACGCTGGCGGCGTAAGGGTCGACATCAAAAAGGACGAAGGCGGCCAGCGCGGCGAGGGCTGGGTGAATGAAGACCTTTACCACGCTGATCCAGCCTGCAGCGGCCAATCTGGCCAATTGTGCGCCCCCTAGCGATGCACCGATGGCAAAAAGCGCGCCTGGCGTGGCCCCTGCCCCCAGAAGCGACAGGAATTGATCGACAGGACCGGGCATGGTCCAGCCGCTGGAAGACCAGAGAAGGCCAAGCGCGATCGAGACAATCATCGGGTTCGTGGCAAGCCCCTTCGCGATGGTCGAGATGGCGCCAAGCCCGAACGCGCCCCGGCGTCCAATCGAAATCAGGATGACGACAAGACTGCCGAACAGGATGAAATCGAGCGCAAGGATCAGGATCACCCAAACGGCGGCAGCGGGTCCGAGCAGGATCGACAGCATCGGGATGCCCATGAAGCCGACATTGCCGATCACGGCTGCATGCGCCTCCATCGCGGCGGTCTC
>CAZWZG010000219.1:0-2137 GCA_964638245.1 uncultured Rhodobacterales bacterium | reverse complement strand
AACGGAAGGGTCTGCAAAAATATCCCTATCATCCAGTCGTCTATAGGACGCCGCGTCGCATTTGCCGAGGCCCTCCTTGAAGAAACTGAACTGAAGAGTTTATATTCGTGCGATGAACAAGAGCTTTGTCCCTGAACCGCGACAACTGCCTGTAGGCCGCAAGGTCGAGCAGGTGCTTCAGGGTGCCGCCAAGGTGTTCCTGCGCGATGGGTTCGAGGGCGCCAGCGTGGATGAGATCGCGCGCGAGGCGGGCGTGTCCAAGGCGACGCTTTACAGCTATTTCTCGGACAAGCGGATCCTGTTTCTTGAGGTGGCGCGGCTGGAATGCACGCGCCAGACCGACGCGGCGATCACCGAGATTGATTTCTCTGCTGGGCCCGAGGACATCCTTCGGCAGGCCGCGCGCAAGATGATGGCGTTCTTTATTTCGGACTTCGGACGGCAGGTGTATCGCGTCTGTGTTGCGGAATCCGAGCGCTTTCCGGAATTGGCGCGGGAGTTCTATTACTCGGGTCCGATGCGCGGTCAGGCTGCGCTTAAGGACTACCTTGAAAAGGCCGTGGCTGCTGGCATGTTGAAGATCGACGATATTGATCTTGCAGCGGCGCAGTTTCCCGAGCTTTGCAAGGCCGAACTGCACTTGAAGCTGACCTTCGGGATCCAAACGGAGTTTTCCGAAGCCGATCTCAACCGCATTCTGGATGGCGCGATCGAAATGTTCATGGCGCGTTACGGCGTTTAATCGAGACGTCGGACCTGAATCTGGTTCCCCGACTTGCGCGTCTCGAACCCCTTCAGAGCAGATATCAGGTCGGAAAGCTTGCGGAACCCGTAGGTGCGCGAGTCAAAATCGGGCGCGAGCACAGTCAGGTTCTGACCAAGCGGGCCCAGCGCGTACCATTCCTCGTCCTGCGAAATGCGGTCCATGGCTTGACGCAACAATGGCGCTGCCTCCTTGGGATCGGTTTTCCCAAGAGACTTGGCATCGCGTCCCTGTGCAGGAGCCTCTTCGATGATGTTTTCGATCAGCACAAAGCGGTTGCAAACGTTGCGTAGCGCCTCGGGCGCTTTCTTTTCGCCGATGCCGATGACATCGAGACCGTTTTCGCGGATCCGGTTGGCCAGCGCGGTAAAGTCGCTATCCGAAGACACCAGCACAAAGCCATCGAACCGCCCCGTGTGCAGGATGTCCATGGCATCGATGACCAGACCGATGTCGGAGGCGTTCTTGCCCACGGTATTGGCGCTTTCTTGATGGGCCACCAGCCCAAGATCACGAACCTTTTCGGTCCAGGCCTTGAGACGTCCCGACGACCAGTCGCCATAGACGCGGCGCAAGGCAGGCTCGCCCAGCGCGGTGATCTCTTTCAGGATCGCCTCGGCGAATTTGGCGGGGATATTGTCGGCGTCGATAAGGACGGCGTAAAGCGGTCTGTCGCGGTTTGGCATTGCGCCTTCTGGCATGATCAGCGGATGCGCGCCAGCGCCTAGTGCAAGCCAAATGCCGTGCGTCGCGGTCTTGCCCGGCTGACACGAGACATGCTTCGACCTGACGGCGCTTGTGTGCCCAAACGCACCGTACGGCCGGCTTCACGCGGTCTACGACGACCACCGTGCCCCGAAAGGCATCCGGGGCCTGGTAGGGTGCTTGCCTTTAGCTCGATCAATTCAATGATCGGGGCCCCTTCGATCCGCCGCACGAACAGCTTGCAGACAGTACTTCCGATCAGGCGCCCGAGCATCGAGCGATAATTGAGTTCCAGGGAATGGACCTCGGCACCCGTTTCCGAGCGATCGCTGGACAGACCGGCGACCTCAACGGATGCAACGGCGACGTTGGCCAGTCTGGCCTGCAAACCCGCGAGGAACCCGCCGACGGAGTCCTTGTCTTCAAAGACATGGATCGACGATTTCGAATACACGGCGAGCGGCGCGTTGAACCGATCCAGAACCGCGTGACGCTGTCCGCGAAGCACATGTGACGCAAGCGCAGAGAAGAATTGCTCAGTAAGGACAGGGGGCATGATGCGCTCCTGATCTGAAAATTGACTATTTGGTAAATTCCATGGCGAGGTACCGCGCAGCCATTTATGCTGCGATGCAGAAACCGACATCGGTGGTCCAGAAGCGACGTATG
>CAZWZG010000218.1:0-3604 GCA_964638245.1 uncultured Rhodobacterales bacterium | reverse complement strand
ATCCTGGCAGAACTCGCATCTAAAGGTGGCTCGCCCGCAGACACTGGCGGCTACTACCGCACGGATGATGCAAAAACCGCGACCGTGATGCGCTCCAGTCCGACGCTGAACGCCATCATCGGCTAACGCGACGGTCAGATTTTCCTGACCCGCCCCCGGAAGTCTTTGACAGACCGGGGGCGGTCTGGGCCATGATCGGGCATTGATTGCACCATAGATCCGACACCATGGCCAAGAAACGCATTGCCATCCTGTGTGATGGGACCTGGAACCGGCCCGACGCCGAGCACCCGACAAACGTCATGCAAATGGCGCGTGCCGTCCGGCGTGCCGACAATGACGGTACAACCCAACAGG
The DNA here is from genome assembly GCA_964638245.1 of uncultured Rhodobacterales bacterium. GTDB lineage: Bacteria > Pseudomonadota > Alphaproteobacteria > Rhodobacterales > Rhodobacteraceae > CAZWZG01. Next base: position 3,247 of record CAZWZG010000218.1, on the reverse strand, counting down.
TCATCTACGTGACTGGCGTCGGGACCGGGCGCGGGCCCACGAAGTTTGCCCGCGGCGTAGATCGCGTGGTTGGTGGCGCTTTTGGCATTGGGCTGTTGCGCAACATCGAAGAAGCCTACTGGCACCTGGCGTTCAACTATGAGCCGGGTGATGAGATCTATATTTTCGGGTTTTCGCGCGGGGCATTTACCGCAAGATCGCTGGCGGGGCTGATCCGCTCCTGCGGGATACCGCCTGAGGATCAGCTTCGCCGTCTGCCCGAAGCCATGCAGATGTACCAAAAGCGGGGCCGCGCATTCGCGCCCGACAGCGAGCGCGGACTGGCCTTCCGCCGCGACTTTTCGCCATTCGTGGCGACGTCCGTCAAGGAAGTGGAGCGGCGCAAGGCCGACGGCATGGGCGCGTGCGAACTGATCAACATCTCTTACCTTGGTGTCTGGGACACCGTAGGTGCGCTTGGCATTCCGCAGTGGTTGAAGATCAGCCGACTGTTTTCGCAAAAGTATCAGTTCCACGACCTCGAGTTGTCACGCTCGGTCTCTTCCGCGCGCCATGCTGTGGCCGTCGATGAAATGCGCAAATCCTACGCGCCGACGCTCTGGGCCAATCTGGACAAGTTGAATGGGGATGCCGGGGCAGAAGGTCCATACCGTCAGCAATGGTTCCCCGGCGATCACAGCGCTGTTGGAGGTGGCGGCCCGGTGCGTGACCTATCTTCGATCACGCTTCGCTGGATCGCAGAAGGTGCCGAGGCCGCTGGACTGGCCATCAACCACGCGCTTTTGGCAAACCTGACGGGCGGTGCAACACCGTTTGGTCCCTTGTCAGCAAAGGGCAAGGCACCAACGTTTTTCGACAAGGTAACCGGTGGCCCGACGGGACCGCGCAAGGGACCAGTCGAAGAATCCGCGCTGTCGGATGCCGCCACCACGCGGCTTGGCGAAGACAAGACCTATCGTCCCGAAACGCTGGAACCGTTCTGGCCCTAGACAAGCCCGTCGCAGAGTGTTTGCAATGATCCCTGCGAATGGGGGACATCGCCATGACGGATTTTCTGCTACTTGCTTTTATCTTCCTGATCGCCGGCGTGATCGCTGTTCCGATTGCCTCGCGCCTCGGACTGGGGTCGGTTCTGGGCTACCTGATCGCGGGTATTCTGATCTCTCCGATCCTTGCGCTGTTGAATGTGGACGTCATCTCGATCCAGCACTTCGCCGAGTTCGGCGTGGTGATGATGCTTTTTCTCGTCGGGCTGGAACTTGAGCCCAGACGCTTGTGGGAAATGCGCGGTGAGCTGATTGGGCTTGGCGGCGGGCAGGTCGCACTGTCGGCCGTTTTTGTGATGGCAGCCGCAATGGTCTTTGGAGAGCCGTGGACCATTGCGCTTACGATCGGTCTGATCATGGCGCTTTCGTCGACCGCCATCGTGCTTCAGACCTTGAACGAAAAGGGCCTGATGAAAAGCTCAGGCGGTCAGTCGAGTTTCTCGGTTCTTTTGACGCAAGACATTGCCGTGATTCCGATGCTGGCCTTCATTCCGCTGCTGGCGATTTCCGAAGCTGTGGGCGCTGGCGGAGGCAACGGCAGTGACGATCAGGGTGCCATCACACTCAGCCTCGTTGAAGGGCTGAATGGCTGGCAGACCGCGATCGTTACGGTTGCCGCGATTGGCGCGGTGATCGCAGGCGGAAGCTATCTGACCCGTCCGATCTTCCGCTTCATCGCGATGGCACAACTGCGAGAGCTTTTCACCGCGACCGCGCTTATGATCGTGATCGGCATCGCGCTGCTGATGTCTCTTGTCGGGCTCTCGGCGGCTTTGGGCACGTTCCTTGCTGGCGTCGTCCTCGCCAACAGCGAGTACCGCCACGAGCTGGAATCCGACATCGACCCCTTCCGAGGGCTTCTTCTTGGTCTCTTTTTTATGACCGTCGGGGCGGGCATCGACTTTGCCCTGCTCGGCAGTAATTTTGCCAAGATCGTCGCCCTTACAATCGGTCTCATGGTCATCAAGGCGGCGGTGCTCTACGGCCTCGCAATCGTCTTTCGCATGCAGGGGGCGGATCGATGGCTTTTGAGCCTGTCGCTCGCACAGGCTGGCGAATTCGGATTTGTCCTTTTGTCCTTCACGGTCGCTAACAACGTCCTACCAACCGCCCTTGCTGACGAGTTGCTTTTGATCGTCGCGTTGTCGATGCTGCTGACCCCTGCGCTCTTCATTCTCTATGATCGCGTCATTGCGCCCCGGTACAGCGAAGACCAAGCGGGTGAGGCGGATCACATCGACGAAAAATCCGGCATCATCATCGCTGGAATGGGCCGGGTCGGTGGACTGATTGACCGGATGCTGTCCGCTGCGGGGTTCTCGACAACCGTCATCGATTTCTCATCCCAACAACTGGCCAATATGCGCACATTCGGGGCCGAGGCCTTTTACGGGGACGCAACGCGGCCCGACCTTTTGGCTGCGGCGGGGATCGCGGAAGCGAAACTCTTTGTCGTGGCTATCGACGATCAGGAGCAGATCAACGAAGTCGTCAAATACGTGATCCAGAATTACCCGGACGTCCACGTGTTGGCCCGCGCGCGCAACCGCCACCATGTCTACGAACTCTACGCTGCAGGCTGCCGGGATATCATTCGCGAAACCTATGACAGTTCAATCCGAATGGGCCGGTCCGCCTACGAAGCGCTTGGAATTGCGCCCGATAAGGCAGCAGACATGGCCGAATTGTTCGATGAACGCGATCGCGCTGCCATGATCGAGGTCGCACCTGCCTTCAAGCTCGGCATTCCGGCGACGGAAAATCCTGAATACGTCGAAAAGGTCAAAGAGATCCGAGGCCCTTGGACCGAAGAGCTGAACAAGCACCTCAACGAGATCATGAGCCGTCCCGACACGCCCAAAGCCGTGGGAGAAGACGCCTGATCGGCGTCTTCATCTGGCTAAAAATATCCCGGGGTTTGGGGCAGCGCCCCAATCAGCGCGTGGTTTCCGTCAAGCGTCGCTTCACATAGCCTTCGACCGATCCGATCATTTGTTCCATGTAAGGATCTTCGAAGAAGTGCCCCGCACCTTCGACTTCCTCATGGGTGATTGTGATGCCCTTTTGCTCGTGCAGCTTGTCGACCAGCACATGGGTGTCCTTGGGCGGAGCGACGCGGTCAGCTGTTCCGTTGATCACTAGGCCTGAAGACGGGCAGGGCGCAAGAAACGAAAAGTCGTACATATTCGCTGGTGGTGATA
>CAZWZG010000217.1:0-3604 GCA_964638245.1 uncultured Rhodobacterales bacterium | reverse complement strand
GTCGTCGATCTCTACGACGCCTCCACCGACTGGATTCCGATCTATGACAAGACCTCGCTCGGCGGCTATTACATGGCCTGCGGCACCAGCGGGAACCAGTACAAGAACGCACCCATCGCGGGCAAGATGATGGCCGCTTTGGTCGATGCCTGCGAGAGCGGTCTGGACCACGATGCGACGCCTTTACAGTTCGAATTGCCGTACCTGAAGCGCACCATTGATGTTGGGTTCTATTCCCGCAAACGTGAGATCAACGAAGAGTCGAGCTTCTCGGTTCTCGGGTGATGCTCACACGCCGGCAGACGTTGGCGGGGCTTGGCGCCATGCCACTTGCGGGCGTTGCACTGGATGCCACTGCTATGACGCCTTTCGTTGTGCCTGCCGAAGAAGAGCCCCACGAACTGACGTTCATGCAATGGCCGGTCAGCCGCCAAGTCTATGACGATGCTGGGTTTTTGCGCCATGTTCAGCGCACGATTGCGGATGTGGCGAATGCCATTGCCGGTTTCGAGCCAGTTGTTCTTATGGCAGACGCCGAGCATCACGGGCGTATCCGGCGGCTTGTCAGCGAAGACGTGACCCTTTGGGACATTCCGACAGAGGACCTCTGGTGCCGGGATTCCGGGCCGATTGTGGCGATCAACGACCTGGGCGAGCGTGCCGTGAAGCACATCCGTTTCAACGGCTGGGGCAACCGACAGGTTCACCGTCATGATGGTCGGATTGCCGAGCGGGCAGCGGCGGCGCTGGGGTTGCCGATGCGTGACACCGGGCTGCACGGTGAGGCGGGCGGGGTTGAGCAGGATGGTCACGGGTTGCTCATGGCGCATGAAAGCTCTTGGGTGGTCGACAACCGAAACCCCGGCATGAGCAGGGCGGCGGTTGAAGACGCGCTCTTGGCGGCCTACGGAGCGGATCGGATGATCTGGGCGCCGGGGGTCTTTGGTGAAGACATTACCGACTATCACATTGATTCCCTTGCCCGTTTCACGGGACCGGGCCGCGTCTTGATGAACCAGCCAAAGACGCCCGATCCGCGCGATCCCTTCCATTCGGCGGCGGCTGAAACCGAGACGATCTTGCGCGGTGCGGGGCTTGAGGTTGAGGTTATTCCCGAACCGGAGCGGCGCCGGGTGCGCGCCTATGACTTCGTTGCCTCTTACGTGAATTACTACCTGTGCAATGGCGCTGTCATCGCGGCTCAGTTTGGGGATAGCGAAACGGATGCAGTCGCCGAAGACGCTCTGAAACGCCACTATCTGGGGCGCGAGATCGTGATGCTGAATGCTGATGCTTTGGGAGAGATCGGCGGCGGAATTCACTGCGCGACGCATCAGGTTCCGGCTGTTTGAATGGTCTGGCAGGGGCTGAGGGACTCGAACCCACGACCCTCGGTTTTGGAGACCGATGCTCTACCAACTGAGCTAAACCCCTAAGACCGACCGAGTGCGTAAGCCAGTGTCCCGCGAAAGGCAAGAGCGGAGTTTCATAGAGCGCGGGTTAATGAAGTGTTGACGCTGCGTGCGGTGATTTCGTTGCTAGCTTCGCGTTTTGTGACACGTCAGTTCCGTATTTCGCATACTTTTCAGCGCCTTATGCCCACCGCTCCGAGGTCTGTGTTGCGTCGGTACGACGTCGGTATAACGTCGGTGCGTCTATGCGGTGTCTGTTTCGGCGCTACCACATCTTGAGTATCGGGTCCCCTCTTTAAGATCCAATTTTTGCCGCGGCCGCGCGCAGGGCTGCAAGATCGCCGCCGCAGATCTCAGCCTCGTGGGCCAGAACGTGATCCATTGGCCAGTCCCACCACGCGATCTCCAGAAGCGCAGCAATGGTTGCGTCGTCAAAGCGCATGCGATGTACCCGGCCCGGATTGCCCGAAACGATGGCATAGTCCGGGATGGTTCCACGAACGACCGCGCCAGCGCCGACGATCACGCCGTTGCCGATCCGCGCGCCGGGCAGGATTTTCGCCCCTTGCGCCAGCCAGACGTCATGGCCGATCACGGTGTCGGGGTAGGGCCCGTCGGGGATCGAGGGGCGCGAGCGGTCCATGCCGTCGAAGATCGTGAAGGGATAGCTCGAAAATCCATCATAGCGGTGATTGGCCGAGGCGGTGATGATCTGTACGCCGTCGGCAATCTGTCCGTATTTGCCGATGCTCAGTCGCTCGGGCGCGCCCGCGTAAAGATAAGGCGCAATCCGCGCGGCCCAGTCTTCGGGCGGCTCAAACGCCGAAGCATAGGTATAGTCGCCCACCTCCCAATTGGGATGATCGATGGCGGGTTTGAGAAAAACGGTGCCGCGATGGACGGTCCCATCGCGGAAGATGACCGGGTGGAGCGTGTCGGGGGGCGGAAAGGGCATGACGGTTTCTCGGGGTCTGTGGCGCGGTCTCGGCAACGTGAGCGGGCCGGATACTTGATATTGCTTGAAATCGGAACGCCGTTCTAGGCGAACCGGGAGGAGATCGATTCGTAGTTTAGGGTCACGGAGGAGATCGAACCATGTTGATAATCTATTGGCCGCAGGCGCGGTGGCGCTTGTCACGGCAGGCGCTGGGTTGGCGCAAATGACGATGTCGCCTGAGGGCGCGGAGGTCTATTTCGTGAACCTTTCGGATGGCGACACCGTCAGCGGGCCGGTGAAGGTCGTGTTTGGTCTGTCGTGCATGGGCGTGGCGCCGTCGGGCACCGAGAAGGACAACACCGGCCACCATCATTTGCTGATCAACCGGGAGCCGCTGGGCGAGAACGAGTTTGGCGATCAGGAGTTCCGCGAAGGTCTGCCCAATGACGAGAACCATCGTCATTTCGGAGGTGGCCAGACAGAGGTGACGCTGGATTTGCCGCCGGGTGAGCACACGCTGCAACTGGTATTGGGGGATGCCAACCACATCCCGCATGATCCCCCGGTCATGTCGGATGTGATTACGATCACGGTCGAGTAGACGGCGCTTTTCGCGCACCGCTGAAAATACCTGCGAAATGTGCTATGCTGCGCCCATCAAGGAGGTGGTCATGAGCAAGCACATTCTCGACAGCACACGGACCCGGCGGGAAACGGCGCGATCCGGGCAGTATGCGCGGATCGAGGCGTCGGATCGCCCGACGCCTCAATCCAAGGCCGTTCAGCAACGATCCCAAAGCACCAACGCCGAGGGTCGCGCGCGCCGTTTTCTGAAGATTGAGCGCAACAAAGCCGGGTAGGGACCAGGCGAGAGAACAGAAAAGGGCCGCCCCGATGGGACGGCCCTTTGTTTTCGTGTGGCACCGAAGTCGGCACCCGGCTTGTCGGGTGTGGGCTCTCATCGTTTCTGGCGAAACGACTGCCGCCCACCCGGCGCGTTCACTGCGTGAGCCGCGCCGTTACTCGACGATCTTGGACACGACGCCTGCGCCGACGGTGCGGCCGCCTTCGCGGATGGCGAAGCGGAGGCCGTCTTCCATGGCGATCGGGGCGATCAGCTCAACCGTGAACGACACGTTGTCACCCGGCATCACCATTTCCGTGCCCGCTGCCAGCGTCACCGTGCCCGTCACATCCGTCGTGCGGAAGTAGAACTGCGGGCGGTAGTTGGCGAAGAACGGCGTGTGGCGGCCGC
>CAZWZG010000216.1:0-3670 GCA_964638245.1 uncultured Rhodobacterales bacterium | reverse complement strand
CCCATGTCCATACTCAAAAAACTTTTCGGCGGCGGTGGGGCCGCGGCGCCTGAGCCTGAGGTTTACGAAGGCTTCTCCATCTTCCCTGAACCCGCACGGGACGGGAACCGGTATCGGATCGGGGCGCGGATCGAGAAAGAGGTCGGCGGGGAACTGAAGGTTCACAACATGATCCGGGCCGATGTCTTTGAAAGCGCCGATGTGGCGACGACGGAATCCATCGCCAAGGCAAAGGTCCTGATCGACCAGATGGGCGAGGGGCTTTTTGACTGAACGGAAACTGGCGATTGCGCTTGGCGGCGGCGGGGCCGTGGGGGTCGGCCACATTCCAGTCTTCGAAGCGCTCGACGATCTTGGCATCCGCCCCGTGGCTATTGCCGGCAGTTCGATCGGTTCGATCATGGGTGCGGCTTATGCCGCGGGCCTGACCGGGGCCGAGATCCGAGCGCATACCGAAGCCATCACGGAAAACAAGATCAAGTCGATCTTCAAGGCTTGGATGCCTGGGACGACGATCGTGGGGGGCGGGATCGATCCGGTTCGGGTGGTCACGGCACTTTTGCCCGAGGAAGTGCCCGAGCGGATCGAGGATCTATCGATCCCGTTCGCAGTGACTGTTACCGATTTTCATGGACGCAAACCCATTTATTTGCGTGAAGGCCCTCTGCGTCCGGCATTGGCTGCTTCAATTGCAGTCCCGGGTGTCTTCCGGACAGTAACGATCAATGGGATCGTGTGCACCGATGGCGGAGTGACCGACAACTTGCCGTTGGCAGCCCTTCCGCCAGCAGATTTGACGATGGCGGTCGACGTTGCGACTGCACCGATTGCTGAATCGGCTGACCCGCCAAGCCAGATCGCGGCTGGCATGGGGGCTATGCGGATCATGATGGAGCGGATGGTTGCCTCTACTTTGCGCGAGCATGCCCCTGATATTCTGATCAACGTGCGCGGACGGCATCACAACCTGTTCGATATCTGGAACGCCGAGCGCATTCTTGCAGACGTTAGCGACGTGCGAGACGAAGCTCGCCGCCGGCTGAAAGTGGCCCTGGCATGAAACACATATTGGTTTTGCTGGTCTTGTCCTTTGGTGCGCCCGCCCATGCGGATCTGTCTATTTTCCTGTGTTCAGTCGGAACCAAGGAACTGAGCGTCAACGCGGACGCAAACTACGTTTCCTACGCTTTTGGCCCGCCTTCTGCGCCAGAGCTCGAACTCGTCAATCCTCTTGAGCGCAACGGATTTACGCCGTGGCCGGGCATTGGCCGCGCTATTTTTGAAAGCGTTGCGTTTGAGAACGAAGGATTTTCCTATGTAGTTCATTGGTCGCTAGATCGGTTGATGCCAGGCGGCGTCATGGAGGGAGGAGTCACAATATCCGGAGGTGGCGATGTGGAAACAACTCTACTTTGCGACCCAGGATCAGTGCAGGCGCCGTTCTTCACGCTGAGCGATCACCTTTCTGGCGCGGGACTATGTCTGGATCTGGAGGCGCGGAGTTGGGGCACCTGTTCCAACTGATATGAGCGTGTTTCGATTTATTGTGATATACTCTTCAAACATTTAAGCGGAGAACACGATGCGGTTTTTGAAGTGGTTGATGGGGATCGTCGTCCTGTTGGCCTTCGTTGTCGTGGGCGGGGGTCTATTGATGCCCCGAGAAATTTCATTGGATCGTTCGGTGGTCATCAATGCGCCCGCTGAAGAAGTATTTCCCCATATCAATAACCTGGCCGCGAATGAGGCATGGTCTCCGTGGCTTGGTTTAGATCCTGACGTCGTTCTGACTTATGGTGACGTTGTGGAGGGGATTGGTGCAACCATGCGCTGGGCGTCAGACAGCCCCGACGTGGGAAACGGCGCAATGGAGATCATCGCCTCTGAGCCCGGGACACTCGTTGAAACGGCGCTTGATTTTGGGCCAATGGGCACAGGATCGGCGCGGTTTGATCTGGTTGAGGCATCCGGTGGCACAGAGGTTACCTGGGGGTTCTATACGGACCTTGGGATGAATCCGATTGCGCGATGGTTCGGCCCGAAGATTGAAGGTCCGGTTGGGGACGACTATCAGCGCGGGCTCAACAACCTCAAAACGCTTGTAGAAGGCTAAGTCATTGACATCAAAGCCCGGGCGAAGGCCCTTTTTCTGCCTGACCGTCGTGAGCAGCGCCGATGGGTTCATCGCCCGTGACTCCAAGGATGCGCCCCAGACCTGGGCTTGCGCCGAAGAACAGCGCCTGTTTTTTGCCGATGTGAACGCCGCCGACTGGGCCATCATGGGGCGCAACACCCATGAAGCGGCCGACAAGCCAGAGCGTCACCGGATTGTCTTTTCACGCACCCAATCAGGATGGCAAAGGCCGACACAGCTTTGGCTGGACCCGGCAGACATGACCCCCGTCGATCTTGTCGGTGCGGTTGGTGAGATTCGACCGCTTTTGGCGGGGCTGATACTTGGGGGGACGACGGTGCATGACTGGTTTCTGAGCCATGATGCGATCGATCGCGTGCACCTGACCATTGAGCCCGTGACATTTGGTACCGGCCTTCCGATGTTTTCGGCGCATTCCGGTGCGCCAGGGGCGGTGTTGTCCGCCGCCGGATTTCGCAAAGTTCAGGACGATCCATTGAACGAAGCGGGATCGCGTTATCAGGTGTGGCTGCCCTGATGCAGCGCGATCTGATGATCGAAACACGCGGACCCGGGCTGTATGAGTTTACCGGAGATGCGGCGGCATTCGCAGGGGAGGGTGATGGTCTGTTGACCGTATTTGTGCGCCACACCTCCTGCTCGCTTTTGATCCAGGAAAACGCCGATCCAGCAGTACAGGTAGATCTGCTGAACTGGCTCAAACGCTTTGTACCCCACGCTGATGATCCATCGCTGGCCTACCTTATTCACCGCGATGAGGGGCCCGATGACATGCCGGCACATCTCAAAGCCGCCGTGTTGCCCGTCAGCTTGTCGGTGCCCGTGCGGGACGGGCGGCTAATGCTGGGCACTTGGCAAGGGATTTACCTGTTTGAGCATCGCGACAGGCCGCATCGGCGACACGTTGTGTTGCATCGGTCCAGATAGAGGCCGACTAGATGTTGACGGCCAAATCGGTACTACCCAAATCCTAGCGGCCCTCCTATAGTGGATGTGGATAAGTCGGGACTAAGGCCGAGGAGTGCGGGGCATGCGGTGTCCGTTTTGCGGAAATGTAGATACGCAGGTGAAGGATTCGCGTCCGGCCGAGGATCATGTGGCGATCCGACGGCGGCGCTTTTGCCCGCAATGCGGGGGGCGGTTCACGACCTATGAGCGCGTTCAACTGCGCGACCTCGTGGTCGTAAAATCCAATGGCAAGCGCGAAGATTTCGACCGCGACAAGCTGGAGCGTTCGATCCGGATCTCGATGCAAAAACGCCCGATCGAGCCAGAGCGGATCGATCAGATGATCTCGGGGATCGTTCGGCGACTTGAAAGCATGGGCGAAACGGATATTCCGTCGGGCACCATTGGTGAAATCGTCATGGAACGGCTCGCCGCCATCGACACGGTGGCCTATGTGCGCTTTGCCAGCGTCTACAAGAATTTCCAGGCGGCGGACGAGTTTGACAAGTTTGTCAGTGAGGTGCGGCCGGCGTCATCCAAGGAAGACGATACCTAGTGAGCGACCCG
>CAZWZG010000215.1:0-3701 GCA_964638245.1 uncultured Rhodobacterales bacterium | reverse complement strand
GACATGGAAGACGAGGACCTGATCGAGCGTGAGGACATGGTCGTGACGGTCACGCAGTCGGGCTATATCAAGCGCACGCCGCTGGCGGATTTCCGGGCGCAACGACGCGGCGGCAAGGGCCTGAGCGGCATGGCGACCAAGGACGACGACGTCGTCACGACGCTGTTTGTCGCCAACACGCACACGCAGCTGTTGTTCTTCACCACCGATGGGATGGCCTACAAGCTTAAGACGTGGCGCCTTCCGGTGGGCGGTCGGACGTCCAAGGGCAAGGCGATCGTCAACATCCTGCCGATCCCGACGGGGGTTTCGATTGCGGCGATCATGCCTGTCGACCGGGACGAGGATGAATGGGGCGATCAGCAGATCGTCTTTGCGACCAGTGCGGGCGATGTGCGTCGCAACGCGTTGAGCGATTTCACCAACGTCAAATCCAACGGCAAGATCGCAATGAAGCTGCCCGAGGATGGCTCGGTCAGTCTGGTCAATGCACGCATCGCCTCAGAAGACGACGATGTGATGCTGGTGACGGCAGGCGCGCGCGCGATCCGCTTCAAGACCACAGATGTCCGCGTCTTCAAGGGCCGCGATTCGACCGGCGTGCGGGGCATTCGGTTGGCAGACGGCGACACGGTGGTCTCAATGGCCGTGATCCGCCATTTCATCGCGACGCCCGAAGAGCGCGCCGCGTATCTGAAGATGCGCCGTGCGGTCGAAGGGCTGACGGATGATGCCGAAAGCGATGAAGAAGAGGTCGCTGAGGCAGCTGACTTCAGCCAGGAACGCTATGCCGAAATGTCGGCCGCAGAAGACCTGATTCTGACCATCACGACAGGTGGCTCGGGCAAACTGTCGTCCAGCCATGATTACCCCGTACGTGGCCGCGGGGGCCAGGGCGTGACCGCGATGGACAAGGCAATGCGGGGCGGTCCGATTGTGGCGTCCTTCCCGGTTGAGCTGCACGATCAGATCATGCTGGCGACGTCCAAGGGTCAGTCGATCCGTGTGCCTGTCGAGGGGATTTCGTTCCGCTCCCGCGGCGCTGGCGGCGTCAAAGTCTTCAACACCGGTGCCGGTGAAGAGGTGGTTTCGGTCGCCTGGATCGCCGATCAAGGCGACGAAGAAGAGGACGCGCCCGAAGCGTAACCTTCGACCAGCGCGGCAAAAAATGAAGCAAGGGCGGCTCTGGCCGCCCTTTCGTTTTGACAGGCCCCAACAGGCATGATTTTAGGTTAATTTTAGGCGTTAACCATCTGTTTAGATTAAGCTTTCATTTACATTCAGTTTTAGGCAAAACATCAGACATCGCCAACGGGGGCTGGCGGTGCCCACCGGCCCAAGTGGCCAAACAGTAACGAGTGATTGGAGTGCCCCCAATGACAAAGACGACCCTTATCGCGGCGTGTATTGCCGCAACTCTTCTCCCTGCAACCTCTGCCATTGCGCAGTCTTCGATCGGCATGAAAGGCGCAAGCTTTAGCTTTGCCGGCGTCGCTCTGGACAATTCGGATACCTCTTATGAGGGCGACGTGATGCTCGACATCGCGGTCACCGAATACCACGGGTTGCAGGGTGATCTTTCTTTCTATGACACGGACAGCGGCATGATCGGCCGGATCGGCGGTCACGCCTATCTGGAACCCGGCGAAGGTCGCAAGTATGGCCTGTTCGGCACCTACGGCGACCTTGATGGCGCCAGCTATTCCTACATCCAGGCTGGCATCGAAGGGATGTGGTCGCTGGGTGAGCGTACGACGCTTGAAGCCCGCGCCGGTATGGGGATGGCCGAAGGCGATCTCGACTATATCTTTGGCGGTGCGGCCATCCACTATGCCGCAACTGGCAACCTGACCGTCTCGGCAGGCGTAGATGTCGCTGAATTCGACGAAGCTGCCTTCTCGGCCATTGGTTACAACACGTTCGTCGCCGTCGAGTACGACATGCCCAACATGCCCGTCGTGGCCTTTGGCGAAGTGCGCCAGGACATGCTCGAAGGCTCCAGCGGTGCCCCCGCTGAAACCACCGCCGTTCTTGGCATCAAGATCCGCTTCGGCAACTCGGGCGGCATCAACCCCAACACGCGCCCCTTCCGCACCAGCGATCCCATGGCGCAACTGGTTCGGCGCGGTCTGTTCTAAGACCTGCGTCGACCCTCGGAAGGCAATCGCCGGCCCGGCATCCCAGGGCACGGTTGATGCCGGTCGGGGTTGGGGGCCCTTCCGAGGGATCAAACAAAGGCCGGGCGCCCTGCCCGGCCTTTTCGCGTTTGCCCCATTCCCGCCACATTTCCGGTGCAATTTCTGCAGCGTTCGCCTGAGGGATGTTCATGGGCACGACATCGACACTTCAACCTCGCCCGCGCCACGGGGCAAGATTGATCCAGGTCGCGCTAGGCGGCTATTTCATGGCCTTTGGCGCTGGCCTTGTTCCGGGCAAGGATGTGCGTGTTCTGACGCAGCATCTGGCCGAAGCCCCCCTTGATTCGTTGGTTGCTGCAGCTCTGATCTGTCCGATTGCGCTGCTTGTGATCATGGGGCGGCTGTACACGCCTGCTCTGATCGCGCTGATCGCGGCTTTTGTGGCTGTGGCGCGCCCCGAGGCGCCTTCCCTGCCGGCAAATTTCTCAGATCCGGCATGGGTCGATGCCGCCCTACTGGCGACGATGGTGTTCGCGCTGTTTCTTGGTCAGCCGAGACGTGCGCAAGCGGGCTCCCATCCCCGCCTGGAACCCACCGCACCTATAGAATATCGCATCCCGCCCGCCCCGAAGAGCGGCCCGCGCCTCCTTAACCAGCCGACAGTGCGGCTGCGGCGCGGCATGGGGCCGACACCCCAGGGCAAGGGCTTGAACATTTTCCGCGACGAGTTTCTCGGGAACTGATCCCGCAGCCCTTTTCAAGGTGCGCCTTGCGCGTTACCTCCCACCCCATGGAAAACACGCTTCATATCATCGGCGGCGGGCTTGCAGGCTCCGAAGCCGCTTGGCAGGCCGCGAATGCGGGCCTCAACGTTGTCATCCACGAGATGCGCCCCGAGATTGGCACGTTCGCGCATCAAACCGATCATCTGGCCGAGATGGTTTGTTCGAACTCGTTCCGCTCGGACGATGACACCCAAAACGCAGTCGGACTTCTGCACTGGGAAATGCGCGCGGCTGGCGGGTTGATCATGGAGATGGCGGATGCCCATCGCCTCCCGGCAGGTGGCGCGCTGGCGGTGGACCGTGAAGGGTTTTCTGCAGCGGTGACCGAACGGCTACTGGCTTTGCCCAATGTGACGCTGGAGCGGGGCGAAGTGTCCGAATTGCCGCGCGAGGGCCAGTGGATCGTGGCGACCGGGCCGCTGACATCGGGCAACCTCGCCGAAGCGATCCGGGCCGAAACTGGTGCTGAAAGCCTCGCGTTTTTCGATGCCATCGCCCCGATCGTCTATACCGATAGCATCGACATGGACGTCGCTTGGCGGCAGTCGCGCTATGACAAGGGCGACACCGAGGAAGAGCGGCAGGCCTATCTGAACTGCCCCATGACCAAAGAGGAGTACGAGGCGTTCATCGATGCGCTTCTGGCCGCTGACAAGACCGAGTTCAAAGAAGGTGAGACGGCAGGGTATTTCGATGGCTGCCTGCCGATCGAGGTTATGGCCGAGCGCGGGCGCGAGACACTGCGCCACGGACCAATGAAGCCTGTCGGGCTAACCAA
>CAZWZG010000214.1:0-3716 GCA_964638245.1 uncultured Rhodobacterales bacterium | reverse complement strand
GTGGTCAACATCAAGAATGCGCGCCATGCCGATGATCCGCGGCCCTTGGATGAGGAGTGCACCTGTCCGGCGTGTTCGCAGTATTCGCGCGCCTACCTGCACCATGTGTTCCGGTCGGGTGAGATGATCTCGGGAATGCTACTGACATGGCACAACCTGCATTATTATCAGGAGCTTATGGCCGGTATGCGCGCTGCGATTGCGGCCGGGAATTTTGCGGCATTCGAAGCGGATTTCCATGCCCGGCGGGCCGAGGGCGATATCGAACCGCTCTAGCTGGCCAGCCGCAAAAGGGCCCAGGCGGCAAGCCCAAGCTGAACCAATTGCAAGACGACGGATGCGCCATGGAGGCGTTTGAAGGCACGCTGGTCGTTTGTATCGGTCGCGGCGTTGATCTGGGGCATGAGCACTTGGCGGGCATAGATCGTGGAGATCGCGATTGCCGCCAGAAGGCCGGTGCTCAGCGCGTCCAGTGGCAGCGCCAACGCCGTTGCGAGCGCCGCCATCGCGATCACCGCCGCGTAGTAATAGGGAAACGTCCCACGCAGGAGCGGGCGGACCTGTTCCATTGGCATTTGGGCAAACAGCACCGGCGCAAAGCCGAAGCTGTAAAACGTCATGGCCCCGAAGAGCAGGGCAGCGGCGAGGACGGACAGGGCGTCGAGCATCGGAGGTCTCCTTTAGCCCAGAAATAGCCGGACACGCGCGTCTTCAAGCGCGACGTCGCGCCGCGCATCGCGCGGCGCTTGGCCAAACGGGAGGAGGCGCCGAAAGGCGCTGACGACGGGCGGGAGAGCTTCGGGGCGGTTGGATCAGCTAAAGACGTCTGCCATCTGCGCGGTCTGCTTTTTCGAGCGCGCGTCCTTGGGGAACTGCCGGGCCAGCAGGGACCAGTCTGGGCGGTTGTCCAGATGCGCGCGCAGGGAATTCGTGCGGTCGCGGAACTCATCATCCATCCACCATTGCAGGCGGCGTCGGAACGGGGCGGGGCCGAGGGTTTCGGTATAGCTGACCTCCGTTTCCCCTGAGGCGAGGGGTGTCAGTGTGACCTCGAGTTCACCGGTGTGGGGAATTTTGTCTCCGGGATGGTTGAGCTCGAAACGTGCGCGAAAGGCGTGCTCAGTTTCGGCCGCTTCAATCGCGATCCATTCGGTCATGGGCTCTTTCATCCAGCGTACCGGATAGTGGGCCTCATAGGCGCCATCCTCGCGCTGGGTGGGGCCGTATTCGGTGCCCGGATACCAGTGACGCGTTGCGTATTCGGGGTGGGGAAGTAGGGCGGCCCAAGCGGCTTGGGGTGATGCTTTTGTTCTGAAGAAACGGTGGCGCGGACGTGTTTGACCCATAATGTTGCCGGTCAGTAGCGCGCCGTAAAGCAAACGCTCGGTGATCAGGATACAGGCCATGAAACGGATGAAGCCGAGGGTTTCCATGCCTTCCTCCAGAGGGAACGCGACCCCCAGCGCCGCGTCGGCCACGATCGCGAGCAAGAGGATTTCCAGCACGGCGCGCCAACGCGGCAACAGGAAAATGAGTGCCAGAAAGGCCGGTGTGAACAAGATCAGGACTGCGACGATGTAGGACACGATCATGATCGGCGATGTCGGGTCCAAGTCGCCCTCACCAAGCCTGTTGAGGCTATAGACCCAAAGAAGCGCCGAAAGGCCCGCCCAGCCCAGAAGGAAGCGTCGCCTCTGACACCAGAAACGCGACCACATTCAGGTGGCCTCCGCAAAGTCGCGGCGCAGCCACGCCAAGAGGGTCGGATCGCGGCGCCCTTCGAGGGAACGCTGCATCGAGTGCCCGGTTTGCCCGCCTAGGTCGTCAAACCAGCACAAAAGCGCGTGGTTGACTGGCAGGCCATCGTTTTTTTCGATGACGGTGACATCCGTGCTGCCCATGGCGGCTGGTGCCAGGGTCAGCGACCAGTGGAAACCGTCGACCAATTCGCCCGTTTCAGGATCCGCAGGGCCATAGGCGAACCAGCTGTGACCGTCGTCTTCGAGGATCCTGATATGGATCTCGGTAAACTGCTCTTTGCCGACGCGCAGCTTTTGCACCTTGTGGGCGGGGTCATCGCCGGGGGCGTCAAAGGCGGCCAGCGTGCCGGAATAATGGCGTTTGGGGTCAGCCGCGTCCGGCACGAGGTGCCGCCATGCTTTTTCAGGAAGAACGGTGGCCCGGAACCGGGAGGTGCAGGTGAAGCGCAGACTTAGCGACGTTTTTTCCCACCACGCGCCGTAGGTGGCATGGAACAAAAGCGTGTAGCCCAGACAGATAAGAACGATCGACCACGCGCCTTCAATGACCGGTAGGCCGGCCAGAAACGGTGGGTTGAGCGCCTCGACAGCGCGCATGCCAAAGAAGGTGACGCCCACAATCTCCCACACCTGTCGGTAGTTGGGGAAGAAATAGATGCCGATGGCGGCCAGCGTGGTGCAGATCAGGGTGAAGAGCACCGACACGGTGACGATCCCGCCGATCCCGCCGTTTTCGAACATCAACAGCCCGGAAAGGAAAAAGAAAAACGCGCCGAATGCCAGACGCCGCCGCTGCAAAAAGAGAAACGTGAACATTTAATCCTCCGTTCGTTTCTCAATGCCGTGAAAATGCGGCACAAGAAGGGCGTATTGGACAGGAAACGTGCCTTGCGCCGTGCCCGCGAAGGCGTCATGCTGTACCCCATATAGTGCGTGTGGTTGAAGGGGGGCCGTAGAAGCCCCACATGCAGAGGCCAAGAGAGGAAAGAACCGGGGGCTGCCGCACAGCGGGGCCGGGTTCTTTTGCCAAGACAAGGAAACCTTATGGACGAGCAACTCAACGAGACCTATCCGGTTCTGCCCCTGCGCGACATTGTCGTGTTCCCGCATATGATCGTGCCGCTTTTCGTCGGGCGTGAAAAGTCGGTGAGGGCGCTGGAAGAGGTCATGGCGGACGACAAGCAGATCCTGCTGTCGAGCCAAATCGACCCGTCGGTCGATGATCCCGATACGGATGGAATTTATCAGATTGGCGTGCTGGCCAATGTGCTTCAGCTTTTGAAGCTGCCCGATGGCACCGTGAAGGTGCTGGTCGAGGGCCGTGCGCGCGTACAGATCACCGATTACCTCGACAACGACGCATACTTTGAAGCGCGCGCCGAGTTGCTGGACGAAGTGCCCGGCAATCCGGCGGAAACCGAAGCGCTTGTGCGCTCGGTCGCAGATGAGTTTGACCGTTACGCCAAGGTCAAAAAGAACGTGCCCGAAGAGGCTCTCGCTGCGGTTGCCGAAACGCGCGAATCCAACAAACTGGCGGATCTAGTGGCTGGTCACCTGGGGATCGAGGTGGCTGACAAGCAGGAGTTGCTAGAAACGCTGCCCGTGACCGAGCGCCTTGAGAAGGTCTATGGCCACATGCAGGGCGAAATGTCCGTGTTGCAGGTCGAGAAAAAGATCAAAACCCGCGTCAAATCCCAGATGGAGCGGACGCAGCGCGAGTATTACCTCAACGAGCAAATGAAGGCGATCCAGAAGGAACTGGGCGATGGCGAAGAAGGCGCCAACGAAATTGCCGAGCTTGAAGAGAAGATCGAAG
Organism: uncultured Rhodobacterales bacterium; assembly: GCA_964638245.1. GTDB lineage: Bacteria > Pseudomonadota > Alphaproteobacteria > Rhodobacterales > Rhodobacteraceae > CAZWZG01. The sequence goes on along the minus strand of CAZWZG010000214.1, from coordinate 140 downwards.
AGACCAAGCTGTCCAAAGAGGCACGCGAAAAGGTCGAGGGCGAGCTGAAGAAGCTGCGCTCGATGTCGCCGATGTCGGCTGAGGCCACGGTTGTGCGCAACTATCTTGACTGGATGCTGTCGATCCCGTGGGGCACGAAA
>CAZWZG010000213.1:0-3747 GCA_964638245.1 uncultured Rhodobacterales bacterium | reverse complement strand
TTGCGGTGTGCGCTGAAAAGAACATCTCGCTTGAACGGCACCGGTCGCGTTCCTTTGATGAGATGGAAGAATGGGGCGATGATCTTTCGGGCTTTGATCTGATTGTCGCCCTGTCCCCAGCCTCCCAACGGCGCGCGCTGGACCTGACGCGCCACTACCACCTCGACATCGAGTACTGGCCGATAATGGACCCAACGGGTATGGGGCAAACGCGCGAAGAACATCTGGTGCGCTACCGCCAAACCCGCGATCAGATCGAACAGAAGATGTTGGAACGCTTCGGTCCACCGACTCATTAACGGCCTTGCAATGACTTGCCTCTACGGAAGACCTACAGGTTTGCGGAGCGATTCAAGTGCAACATTTCTATTCCTCATCACAGCGAATCGAGGCCGTTTTGAGGGCGCTCGCGCGCTCGAACGCATTGATCGCCTTCAAAACCGACGGTACGATTTTGGAAGCCAATGAAGGCTTTCTCGGAGCAATGGGGTACACCCACGAAGAAGTGGTGGGTCAACATCACCGGATCTTCATGGATCCAGAAGACGCAAAATCGCAAGACTACCTCGCCTTCTGGGAAAAACTGCGAAGCGGCGATTTCCACAAGGGAGAGTATCGGCGCATCGCAAAGTCGGGCGAAAAAATCTGGATTGAGGCAAGCTACAATCCAATCTTCGATGACTCCGGAAACATCGAAATGATAGTGAAAATTGCCACGGACGTGACGGAGCGGCGCCTGGCGCGCGATGCCGTTACACGCGCTCTGGTGTCGATGGCCAACGGCGACGTCACCGTTAGACTTGGAGACGACGTCCGTGGTGAGTTCGCCGATGTTCGAGAGACGTTCAATGAGGCAATGGATGGCTTTGAAAAGCTCATCCGGTCGCTCATGGGCACCGCCAAGGAAATCAACTGGGTCGTCGACGCGGTCAAAGAGAACTCTGATAGCCTTTCGACGATGTCGCGCGACGGAGCCGACGCCCTTGCGCGAACGTCCGACACCCTCCGGGCGATCTCCGAACAAGTCTCATCGACCAGCGATGCTGCGGGCGAAGTCGACACGCAAGCCAAGACCGCCGAGAGCAAGGCCAAGCGCGGAGGAGAGATCGTCTCCGAGATGGTCAATGCCATCAATGGCATCGAGGACATCACTGCGGAAGTGAGCAAGATCACGAAGGTCATCGAAAATTTTGCTTTTCAAACCAACCTCTTGTCGATCAATGCCGCCGTCGAGGCGGCGCGGGCCGGTGAAGCTGGCAAAGGGTTTGCGGTGGTGGCAAGTGAAGTGCGAAGCCTTGCGCAGCGATCCGCGGAAGCATCAAAAAACATCGCCGACCTGACGCGACGCGCCGAACGCGAAGTCGCATCCGGTGCCGAAAGAGCTAAAGACGCGGGCGAGGCTTTGGCAGAAATCGAAAGCTCGGTCGGCGTGGTGGTTGAGGCAATGGCGCGCATCGCGCGATCCGCTGGCGAACAAGCAGGCGGCGTGCGCGATGTCGAGCATTCGCTCAAAGGCCTCTCCGGCAATCTCGTCGATTTGTCCAAGCTCGCCGAAGATGCAGCAGGCCAATCGCAGAGCCTGAGCGAGCAGGCGCGGGGTATGGACAGCGTCGTAATCCGGTTCTCGACGCGATCAGAACGCTCTGAGCGACCATACTTTGGAACGGAACGCAGAACCCGCGCACCAGACGCTCGCGCCAGCTGACGATCCCGCCTTGCTGCAACGGGACCCAACCTTTCTTTGTGAAAGGCCAGAATCTCCTTGATATTTTGCACCCCCGCGCCCATTTAAAGCGCGCTCGCAGCCAGCGGGCGTGCAAAAAAGGAGACCCCATGGCCAAGGAAGAATTGCTCGAATTTCCCGGTGTCGTGAAGGAACTCCTGCCGAATGCGACATTCAGGGTCGAGCTTGAGAACGGCCATGAGATCATCGCACACACGGCGGGAAAAATGCGCAAGAACCGTATCCGCGTTCTTGCCGGCGACAAGGTTCAGGTCGAAATGACCCCCTACGATCTGACCAAGGGACGTATCAATTACCGCTTCAAGTAAGCGCCTGATCCTAGCGTCAGGAAGTCCGCGCCGCCGCGAGTTGCTCGCGCAGCTTGGCCGCGCTCCTGACGAAATTCGCCCGCCGAACATCGACGAAACACCCCTGAAGGACGAAATGCCGCTGGCTTACTGCGAGCGGATTGTTGGGGAAAAGGCCGAAGCGAGTAGCGTAGCGCCTGATGAGATGGTTCTGTGCGCCGACACCACAGTCGCCCTAGGGCGCCGCATCCTTGGAAAGCCACAAGATCGAGACGAAGCACGACAATTCCTTGATCTTCTGTCAGGGCGGAGGCATCGCGTCCTTACGGCGCTCGCTGTAAAGACCACCCATACGACCCGACAAAGGAGCGTTTCGACCGTGGTGAGGATGAAATCTTTGTCTGAAGGCGAACTTGAAGCGTACCTTGACACCGATGATTGGCTGGGGAAGGCCGGCGGATACGCAATTCAAGGTCCTGCATCAGCGTTCATACCATGGATACAGGGATCATATTCCGGAGTCGTCGGTTTACCGCTTGCAGAAACTGCCGCCCTCCTCGTCGCAGCTGAGCGTGACCCATGAAAGGCGCTTTGATCGCTTTGGACACGTGGGCCGGTCGTCCGGCTGCTGCCTTAATGGTCGACGGCCAACTGGAAGACATCATTGTTGCACCGCCGACCAGTGTACCAGCATTAGGAAGTATCTTCGCCGCGCTTGCAGAAAGACCACTAAAGGGAACAGGCGGACAATTCGTTCGCCTTACAGACGGAACAAAGGGTTTTCTAAAAGGCAATGCGCCTCAGGGAGACCTTTTGCCGGTTCAGGTGACCGGCTATGCCGAACAACACAAAGCCGTACCTGTTACTGCCCGCCTTGTCCTTAAATCGCGCACGGCAATTCTCACCCCGGGCGCAAACGCACGCAGTGTAGCGCGCTCGATCAAAGGAGAAGCGGCGGAGCAATTAAGAGAAGTTGCGCTTAGTCTGGCCCTACCGCCTGATGTCGGAGTTATACTGCGAACTGCTGCACATGATGCAACGCCCGAAATTATTTCCGCAGACGTTGCGCTGCTAGTTGGGCGCCTAGATGCGCTGCTGCGCCTGCCCAAAGCGCCTGAATTATTGATCCCCGGTCGCACCCCTGCTGAGTGGGCTGAAACCGAATGGGACTGCGCCGCGCAATGGGACACAAGAGCCGGCAGCTTCGAACGCAACGGTGTAGTCGACGCCCTTTTGTCAGTCTTGGGGTCAGAAGTGCCACTCCCCTCAGGGGGTAGCGTGATAGTTGAAATGACGCGCGCGTTGATTGCCGTTGATGTCAATGCGGGGGGGGCTCATGGCGGCAATCAGGGCCTGACCGCCACGCTTGAAGCAGTCTCGGCACTTCCGCGCCTGTTGCGCTTGAAAGGCCTTGGTGGGCAACTCGTCATAGACTGCGCGCCTTTCAGCAGGAAGCATCGAAGAACCGTTGAGCACCGTATTGCCAAGGCATTTGGCAAAGACAGCGTCGAGACAAGCTTCGCCGGTTGGACGCCACTGGGCAACCTCGAGCTGACCAGAAAAAGGGAGCGGCTTCCGACCCCTCGAAATGCCTGAAAAAGCACTGGACAGCCTCCCGGGGTCCGCATAGAAACGCGCGACCTGACGAAGACGTCACCCAAGCCCGGGTAGCTCAGGGGTAGAGCAGTGGATTGAAAATCCTCGTGTCGGTGGTTC
>CAZWZG010000212.1:0-3813 GCA_964638245.1 uncultured Rhodobacterales bacterium | reverse complement strand
TGGTGGCCGGGCCCTGGCTCCAGCATTCGCCGACATTGGGGCACCCCGCCTCCTGCCACACGGTCACACGGTTGTTCTCGCCAATGACTTCGCGCGTGTCCTGATAGCCCTGCGACGTCGGCGCCTTCACCCGGATCCAGTCCGGCTTCTTGGGCTGCGCGTTGTCGGCACGGTGCGCCTTCTCGGGGTGGCGCTGGCTGCGATCTGTCAAATCTCGCGGGCTCATAGGCTCTCCTTGGCTGTCCGCAAATAGCTAAACCTTTCAGCCGCGTTTGTAAAACTAGGCGGATGCATGCCCGGTTTGCTCACAACACAAGTGTTTGTCTTCCCTTTTCCCTGTAACACGCGCAGATTGAATGCAGTTCTGGGGGGAACTGACGTGAGTGATACGGCTGATACGCCGCACTTCGAGCGCTTGCTCGAAGCCTATGCGGCACCGGTGTGGTTGGCGCCGGGGGATATTCTTTTCGAAGAAGGCGATTCTGGGGACGCCATGTATGTGGTGCGCTCGGGCGCGCTGGAAGTGTCGGTGACGTCAGAAGACGGGCGAAAGCTCGTGCTCGACATGATCCGCGACGGGGCCGTGTTCGGCGAAATTGCTCTGTTTGATCCCGGTCCGCGCACCGCAACCGTCCGTGCCATCGAAAAGTCAGAGCTTATGGCGCTGTCCCATAGTGCGGCACAAACTGCTATTGCAGCCAATCCGATGGTGGCCATGGACTTCGTCCGGATCGCCGGGCAACGGATGCGTTTGATGAGCGGTCAACTGGGCGATCAGGTCTTTCTGCCCCTTTCGGCGCGGCTGGCGCGCCGCGTTCTCTACCTTGATGATGGATCAAGCGCGTCGTTGAGCCTCAATCAAAGTCAGTTGGCCGAATTCGTCGGAGCAACGCGGGAAGCCGTTTCCAAGACGTTGCGCGACTGGAAAAGAACGGGGCTGGTCGAGGCCCATCGAGGCGGACTGACGATCATGGATCGCGAGGCCCTGTCGATCGTGGCGCTGCGCCGCCAGTACTAAAAAACCGTTAAATCGCGTGCTGTGTGTGAAGTGGTTCACAGACGGACCTGCAAATACGTGGCACAAAGGCGACAAGTGCGGGGCTGCCACTTCACTCATCAAGGTACACCGAGGGGTCGGGGCCGTTCAGCACACAATTGCTGCCGCAAAGAAAAAGCGGTGGTCGGTCGTTGCGTACTTCCGATGACCAGAAAATCGGTGAGGGAAAGACACCTCTAACGAGGATATGGCAGATCAGACCGTTGCGGTTCTCCCCCAGAAACCAAGTGTAACGAGTCCTCACGTTATCGGGCAATGATCTGTCGGGAATGGGTAAAAAGTGCACGAGTGCACCGGTTTTTGGGTCCGCCGTTTGGCGGACCCTTTTCTTTTGCGATCAGCCGATCATCGGGGACCAGCTGCCCGATTGCTCGTCATAGTGCCGCTTCAGGCGCTGCAACGCGATGCGAAGCACGATCTTGCCCGACCGGGCCGACCAGCCCATGCGGCGCTCTGCGGCCTCCATGCCTTCAAGGAAACAGCAGCAACGCAGAACAACGTCGCCAAGTCCGGGTCCCAGATCCGCAAGCGCGTTGGTCACGCGATCCCGTGCTCCGGCAGGCCCTTGGGCGATGCCACCGTCGCGCGCAGCACCGCCTTCGGCGCCAGCGGTCAGGAACTTGTCCCAGTTTTGTGTGATCCGTGGACCCATCTGCGCCAGCTCGAAGTCTTCGCGCAGCCGCTCGCCGGCTGCGACCAGATCAGGCGTCAGAAACGGTGTGCCGTCTTTGTCGCGACGACGCGATAGCGTCAAAAGCGGGCTTTCGGCAGCATTGTAGCGCACGCGTTTCGATGTGCCCTGCCCCGTGCCGACGCTTTTGACATCAAAGTCACGGTGCTGGTCGCCAAAGCCATTGGCCGCAACGCCTGTGCGCGCAGCATCATCTTCTGCCAGATAGCGTTTTAGCGCCGCACGTCCCTGCGCGGTGATGTGATAGCGGGAAATCCGCCCGGTCGTCGCGCATTCGATCCACTCGCGCAGAGCAAGCGCTTCGGCAATGTGGCGCTCAACAACGCCCGTGCGCACGGTGCGCCCATCGCTTGTTTCGCGTACCACGACGGCATTTTCCATGTCCCGCGCCACGGCCAGGCAGGCGCCCGGCTCGCTCAAGCGACGCAGGATACGGCGCGCTTCCTTACCGATGGTATCGTCATCGGGGACCGGCAGCGCTCGGTCCAGTTCGGTCGTACCCATAGGCGTTTGTCCTTCACCAGCAATCAGGTTTTGGCCACGCCCCCGTTTCCCAGCAAGTCGCATGACGGCATGATCGACCAGTTGATCATCCCTGCGACTTTCAAACCTGCGGACCTGTCGGAGTATGGTCGAAGCGTGCACATCCGCGTCGCGCGCCAAGGCGCGGATCGAACGGCCATCTTCGGTGTGATACAAATACCGTCGAGCTTCCACCGGCACCCAAGCCGGCAACTCACACTCATGACTGTCAGTGGGATGTAAAGACACGTCCCCTCCGAGTCGGTTATCCACAGGCGACACAACTCTGGGTTGTAATTGGTAAACAGAGTGTTAACGCAGCGTTGGTAATCCGAAGTTCTACCAAAAGGTTAAACTACTGAAAAACCGACCGAACGCACGATCGTTAGAAAAAGCAACACCCGGTCAGGTTGTTTCATGATGTGGATAACTCATCCAGGAGCATCACGAATGACTGACTTCAACGCATTGCTGCAAACCCTGCACCGCCCCCGCCTTCTGGTCCGCGCGGCGCGCTTTGGTCTGACCGATTACAGACGGGAACGCGACCTCAAGCGGTTGATCCAATCGCAAGCGATTCCGGCCCCGGCACGGGCGCTCAAATCGCTGATTGAAGAAGAAGCGCGCGTCGAGACGATCCGAAAAGAAGGCGACGCGACCTACTCTGTGTCCCGTCACATCGAACTCCTTGTCGCCATGATGGCCGAAGCACGCCTGCTTCCCAAGCAAGCCTAGCCAATGGCGTCGGGCATTTCCGCCTTTTTGCGCGCCACGAAGTCTTCAAGCGCGTCCTTGACCGATATGTCCAGCGCTGGCGCTTCATAGCTTCCAAGCATCTCTTCCACCTTGGCGCGCGCGATCGTGGCACTGTCGCGCCCGCCTTCATCAGCCCACGTCTCATAAGGCTTGTAGTCAAGCACTTCGGACCGCCAGAAGGCCGACTGAAAATTGGCTTGTGTATGGGCACACCCAAGGAAATGTCCGCCCGGGCCGACCTCTCTCAAAGCGTCCATGGCTTGCGCGTTCTCGTCTATCGACACACCGCGCGCCATGTGGTGGAGAACGCCGAGTTGATCGGCGTCGAGCACAAACTTTTCATAGGACGACACCAGCCCGCCCTCGAGCCAGCCGCAGGCATGGAGCATGAAATTGACACCTGCCAAAAGTCCCGCCTGGAGCGAATTGGCTGTCTCATAGGCCGATTGCGCATCCGGCAGCTTTGAGCCGTTGAATGATCCCGCCGATCGATACGGCACGCCCAAGCGCCGCGCTAGTTGTCCCGCACCCAGTGTGATCTGCGCGGCCTCTGGGGTCCCGAAGGTTGGCGCGCCTGAGTTCATGTCGATCGAGGTCACGAAAGCCCCGAAGATCACCGGTGCGCCGGAGCGCACAAGTTGGGAGTATGCAATTCCGGCCAACGCTTCGGCCAACACTTGCGTCAATGTCCCCGCAACAGTCACCGGCGACATCGCCCCGCCAACAATGAACGGGGAAATGATGCAAGCCTGCATGTTGGACGAATAGGCTTCGAGCGCGCCCATCA
>CAZWZG010000211.1:0-3825 GCA_964638245.1 uncultured Rhodobacterales bacterium | reverse complement strand
GGCGCAGTCCTACCTCTCCAAGCCCGACAATGAGCGCGGATCGGTGCTCTCGAACGCGCGGCGGCAAACCGCCTTTCTAGACTTCAACGCCATTCAAGGCGTGCTCTCCGGTCATGACTTCGATCTCGGATCGCTCAAGACGGAACGGACAACGGTTTACCTCTGCCTGCCTGCCATGCGCATGGGAACCTGCAACAGGTGGCTGCGCCTCTTCATCAACCTTGCGCTCGCCGCTCTGGAAAACCCGCACGCCCCACCACCGGAGCCGCCCGTGCTCTTCTGCCTCGATGAATTCGCTACTCTCGGCCATATGCAAACCATCGAGAACGCTGCGGGGCAGATTGCAGGCTTTGGCGTCAAGCTCTGGCCGATTATCCAAGACCTAGGCCAGCTCGAAACTCTTTACGAGAAGCGATGGCAGACCTTCATGGCCAATGCGGGCGTGCTGCAATTCTTCGGCAATTCTGATCTGACCACGCTTGAGTGGATATCCAAGCGCCTTGGCGAGACGACATTGCGCGTCATGACCAAAGGCGAGGTGGGCTACAAACAAGCCGCTGAGACAGGTGCCACGGGCGAGTCATGGACAAATGACGTGCGCGCCCTGCTCACCATCGAAGAGATTTCCAAGCTCTTTGGCCGCGATGATCGCTTGTGCCGCCAGCTCGTCATTTGGGCTGGTCGCGATCCCATGATTTTGCAACGTGCCTACTACGACAAACACAGATTGTTCCAATGAAACGCATCTTCGAAGGCCAGATACCGCGCCCCACCCGCGTCTATGAGACCGACACGGGCTATGCCGTCAAAACCCGCCTAAGCTTCAAAGCCATGACGCTGTTTCAAAAGATCGTCTTTGGCGCTCTCTGTGTATTCTTGGGTGGCGTTGTGTTCCTCGGCGGTGCCATCCAGTTCGAAGCAATCGGCGGCGCGGCATTTATCCTCGCCGTTGTGGGTGCGATTTTCCAAGCGTGGCCGCTTTGGGTAACGTTCACATTCGACAAGGATGCGCAGCGGGTCAAAATCAATCCGGGTATTTTCAAACGCAGCACGCAGCCCATTGATGCGGATTCCGTCTTCACATTCGACAACAACGACCAGCTCGAATATCGGCGCGGCCTCAATGGGTCGGTGTTCGGATACGGGATCAAGTTCAGCGTAAACCCGAAAAAGCCATGGGACAACGCCCATGTCACAGCACTGGTGGCCGCGCTCAATGAGGTGCTGAAACTCACGCGCAACGCACCCGCCAAGCCTGCGCCCTCTTCCGCGCCAGAAGAAAACATCAACCCAATGGAGTGACCATGGCAGACTATCTCGCGGTGCTCTATCAGCTCATCGGCTCTCTGATCGCGCCGCTCATCAACGGGATGACAGAACGGTTGAACGGTTTTCTACCGATTGATCTGGCCAAAGCTTTCACGGTGATCGCATTCTATCTCGCTGCCATGACGGTGATAAAATATCTGCCGCAGCATCTCGAACGTGGCCTCACACGCGCCTTTGTCGTCTTGGCCATTCTGCTGATCGTGACAGCGGGTGTTGCCGCCTCCGACGATCACATAACTGCGTCGAGCTTCTGGTTTGGCGATTACGTCGTGTTCATTGAACGGTATTTCTAGGCGGTGCTGCGCACCTACCCCCTGTATTCGCGTTACTCCCCCAAAGGGGGACGAACTCCGGCATATCCCCAAGGAGCTGCGCCGGAATTTTGTGTGGATCGGTGGCCGTTCGTTTTCCCTGATCTTCGGAGCCGCTTTCGCTTGAGCGTTGTTCTGATGCCCATGGTTCTGCTGTCAAAAGAAGGAGCGTAGCGGCTTTTGATAGCAGGTTCTGGGTAGCAGATCATAAGCGTCGAAAGAGGTGACGGTCAGAGGAAAACATCCCCTGATCTTTGGTGAGCTAGAGCGAACCAAGGCGCGGTCGTCCAACAGGACGACTGATCGCGCCAATGTATCCGAGCCAGAGGCGAGGATGCTACTTATCCACAGCTTTGCTGTGTTGTTCTAGTGTTCTAATATGGTGTTCAGGTGCGTTTTATAATTTTGAATCAATGCCTTGCGGGGTAAAGGGGGGAGAGATTCAGCAAACTACCCTGCTAAAGGGGGAGAGATTCAGCAAAAAGGGGGAGAGATTCAGCAAACTGCCCCTCGATTGTTGTACTCCCAAAAAGGGGAGAGATTCAGCGAGCCGAAGAGCCAAAAGGGGGAGGGTGGATAACTTTTTGGGCAAGCTTTCCTCCCCATTAAGGGGCTGCTAAGCTCTTGTGTATGAGTCGAGCAAAACAACAAGATTTAGAACTTTTTACGAACGCTGAACTTGAAGGCATACAACCCTCCGGTTCTCCATGGGTCGTATCGAACGATGATCCTGCAACCGTCCCTGTGCCGTTGCAAACTGTCATCGTCGATGTGCAGGGGCCGTATACAGAGCGAGACCGAAAGCTCTGGGTGTTCTTGCTGCACGCCGTCTTTGACGAGCTGGGCGACACCCCCATGCATGAACTGTCTGTGCGCGAAATTAACGAAGTATTCCGCAAGCTGGGCGGTGACCATAACACACGTTGGCTTTGGGAAAGCGTAAAGCGCCTCGCGCGCACCACAGTCGAATGGCAAACTTTGGGCGATGATCGCTTTGAGGTCGAAGAGGAAGGCATTGCAACGCTACTCTTTGCCAGCCTGTCAAAGAGCGCTCGATCAACAGGACGGCTACGCTTCGGCTTCCCCCCTAACCTAATCCCAATCATTCAAGCGCCACGACGCTTCGCACGGCTGCGCCTGCACTTCCTCATGTCCTTATCAGGCAAGTATGCCGTGACGCTCTATGAAATCTTGGAAGGATTCGCGAACCGCCGGGATGGCACATGCCAAGTCACGATTGCTGATCTGCGCACATGGCTCAAAGTGCCAGACGGATCATACAAAACATGGAAAGACTTCCGCCGGTGGGTGATTGATCCGGCAATAAAGCAAATCAATGACGACGCGATAGCAGCGGGGTTTTCGGTCGAGTACACGCCTAAGCGTAAGGGGCGATCATTCCATGAAATCATCTTCAAGATGACCAAGACCGACAAGCGCCGGATCGCAGAACGCATCATCAAGGACAATGCCGGCGACGCCAAGAAGATCGCAGCGGCAAAGGCCAAGGGGCGCCCTGCCCTGCTCGATGCGGACATCAACCGAGCCGCCCAAGAAACCCGCTATGAGCTGGATATGGCCGAAGTTGAACGCCAGTTCTGGGGACATTGGGAAAGCACCGGAAAACCGCATTTCACGAACGGTGTGGGCAAGGCGTTTCTGGGGTTCGCTAAAAAGAAATATGGTCAGGTCAAGCACGGCAAGCGCTAACCTGTGGATAGTCAGCCGCCCCGCCCTATCCAATAATAGCTGTTTCCTGTATGATGTTCGCAGCAACACCGAACAAAACAAGGTTACCATAAGGAAACCCATACAGAACGAGCAGAAACACCATGTCGAACAGCCCTTATATATCCCTCAACGACGCCGCCAAGCTGACAGGCCGCGCCAAGTCCACAATCTCTAAAGCCCTCAAAAGTGGGAAGATGTCGTATGTTTCTCGTGACGATGAAACAGGCACTTACGAGATTGACCCAGCCGAAGCTTTGCGCGTGTTTCCAAAGAAACAGGAAACCTCTCAAAGTGACCGCAAAGAAACACCGTTAAAAACACCCGAAAACAGCACCTTAGCGATGGAAGTTAAGATGCTGCGCGAGCAGATCGAGCAAATGGAAACCATGCACGACCGCGAGCGCCAAGGTTTCGCAGATCGGATCGAAGACATGAAGCTGGAAGCGGAGCGCAG
>CAZWZG010000210.1:0-3857 GCA_964638245.1 uncultured Rhodobacterales bacterium | reverse complement strand
AGTGCCCGTTCTGCGCGACGCCAATCGTCACCGACACCGGCACCCATCGCCATATCAAGCCCGCGGGCCTGCTCCCGTTCGATCTGGATGAACGCGTCGCCAAGAAGTCCATGAACGACTGGCTTGGAAGCCTATGGTTTGCCCCGAATGGCCTTCAGGAATACGCCCGTAAGGGTCGGAAACTAAACGGAATTTACATCCCTTACTGGACCTTCGATGCGGATACGAAGACGTCCTACAAAGGCCAGCGCGGCACCGAACGCACGGTGCGTGATGGCGACAAAACCCGCACCGAAGTCAGCTGGCGTTCGGTTTCGGGCCGTGTGGCGCGCTTTTTCGATGATGTCTTGATCGGTGGCTCGACCAGCCTGCCTCAGGCGTTCCTGCGCGGTATGGGCACATGGGATCTGTCTTCGCTGGAACCCTATGCGCCCGTCTATCTCGCTGGATTTCGGGCCGAGGCCTATACCATCGAGCTTGAGCCCGCTTTTGCCGAAGCCTCCAAGGTTATGGAGCGGCAAATCCTGCGAGACATTAAGTTTGATATCGGCGGCGATCGACAGCGCATCACGTCCAAGAAGACCCATGTCAGCGACGTTACGTTCAAGCATATCCTGCTGCCAGTCTGGATGGCGGCATATAAATATCGCGGCAAAACATACCGTTACGTTGTGAACGGACGCACCGGACAGGTCTATGGGGAGCGTCCCTGGTCGGTCATCAAGATCGCCATTGCCGTTCTGATCGCGGCGGCCATCGCAGGCGGCATCGGATATCTGACCGGACTAGAGCAGGCTGGGTAAAAGACTTGTTTACGCGCGTAAAGTTTGACATGACGGACCAAACCTAATCGAGGGACGAAAATGATCCTATGCGCCGGTGAAGCCCTGATCGACATGCTCCCCCGTACAACGGAGGCGGGCGAAGCCGCCTTTGCGCCGCACGCGGGAGGGGCCGTGTTCAACACCGCCATCGCGCTGGGACGTCTTGAAGCGCCTGTCGGGCTTTTGACGGGACTATCGACCGACCTGTTCGGCCAAGTCCTTGAAGACGAATTGAAAGCCTCTGGCGTTGCGACCGATCACGCCATTCGCTCGGATCGCCCGACCACGCTGGCCTTCGTCAAGCTGACAAACGGTCAGGCAGAGTACGCGTTTTATGACGAAAATACCGCAGGTCGGATGCTCCAACCTGCTGATATGCCATCAGAAATTCCAGGCGTGACGGCGGCCTTCTTTGGCGGCATCTCACTTCCGGTTGAACCCGGTGGCGCGGCCTATGAGGCGCTGTCGGAGCGGCTGGCCCCGCAAGCGGCGATCATGATTGACCCCAACATTCGGCGTGATTTCATAACCGACGAAGCCCGCTACCGCGCGCGTCTGGAAGCAATGCTGGGACGCGCAGATATCATCAAAATCTCGGACGAGGACCTTGAATGGATCGCTCCGGGCCAAAGCCTTGAAGACGGGGCTGCGGCGTTGCTTGAAAACGGCTGCAGCCTTGTCTGCGTGACCAAAGGGGCCGAAGGGGCGACCGGCTATTGGGCTGGCGGGCCGACCCATGTCGGCGCCGAAAAGGCCGAGGTCGTGGATACGGTTGGCGCCGGGGATACGTTCAATGCCGGTGTGATGGCGTCGCTCCATGCCGATGGCGTTTTGTCCAAGACCGGTCTTGCCAACCTTACCGAAGAGGCGGTCATTGCCGCCCTGTCCCTTGGCGCCAAGGCCGCCGCCATCACGGTCAGTCGTGCAGGGGCGAACCCACCTTTTGCCCATGAAATCAGCCGTTAACACCGTCTCCATCTTCTGGGCGTAGACCGCTTGATGTGAATAGTAGCGGACGTCTCCCAACGTCCGACATGGGTACCCCGCCGCGTTTCGGGAGTGGGAGGCCCGCCAGGCAACTGGTGCGACGTGGTGGGCTTGTACCCCATGAAGGGTCGCGCTAGGCCAAGGCTGAAATGGCCAAACTCTACTTTCACTACTCGACCATGAACGCGGGCAAGTCGACGCTGCTTTTGCAGGCGTCCCACAACTATCGCGAACGCGGGATGGCCACGTATTTGCTGACGGCGGCTTTTGACGGGCGTGCTGGCACCGGGCGGATTGGAAGCCGGATTGGGATCGGGGCGGACGCGGATACTTACACGCCAGAGACGGATCTGTTCGCGACATTGCAGGTCGCGCTCGCCAAAAACCCAATCGCGTGCGCCTTCATCGATGAAGCGCAGTTTCTGACCGACGAGCAGGTCTGGCAGCTTGCGCGCGCGGTGGATGACCTTGGGGTTCCGGTCATGTGCTACGGGCTGCGCGTTGATTTTCAGGGCAAGCTGTTTCCCGGATCAGCGGCCCTGCTGGCGTTGGCGGACGAAATGCGTGAAGTGCGCACGATCTGTCATTGCGGGAAGAAGGCGACGATGGTTGTGCGGCAGGATGAGGACGGCAACGTCCTGAAGGAAGGCGCGCAGGTTCAGATCGGCGGGAACGAGACCTATGTCTCGCTCTGTCGTCGTCATTGGCGCGAAGCCATGGGAGACGCTTAGGCGCGTCTCAGACCGGGTTGAGCGGGGGTTGGCCGTTTAGCACCGCGTCCAGATTATCCAGCGCCATCATGCCCATAGCCGTGCGCACCGGCAAAGCGGCGGTGCCAAGATGGGGCAGAAGAACCGCGTTTTCGCAATCGGCGAGGCCCGGCTCTAGCCGTGGCTCTGCTTCATAGACATCGAGACCCGCGCCCGCGATTGCGCTGCCTTTTAGAGCGGCAACGAGGGCAGCTTCGTCGATCACGTCACCGCGCGCGATGTTCACCAGATAGCTATTCGGGCCGAGCGCCTTTAGGGCCGCGGCATCGATCAGGTGGCGCGTGTCTGGTGTGGCAGGAACCGCGAGGACGGCGATGTCCACGGTGTGTAGCAGGTCGTGCAGGTCGACAATCCGCTCGGCGGGAACGCCCGGTTCGGCCACTTCGGAGCGGTTGAAATAGGAGACGCGCATGTCAAAGCCCGCATGGCATCGCTTTGCGATGGCCTTGCCGATCCGGCCCATGCCGATGATCCCGACATGGGCGCCCGTGACGTGAAACCCGAGGTATTGCGTCGGTTGCCACCCGGTCCATCCTCCCGACCGAACTAGGCGTTCGCCTTCGCCAGCACGGCGGCAGAGGCTGAAGATAAGCGTCATCGCGATATCAGCGGTGGCGTCAGTGACCGCCCCGGGCGTGTTGGTGACAGTCAGGCCAATGGCCTTGGCAGCATCTGCATCGATGTGATTGTAGCCAACGCCGAAGTTCGCAAGGATCTTGGTCCGTGGCGTCAGGCCTTCGAAGGCGGCCGCGCCCAGCGCATCGCCGAGCGTGGGCAGGATGGCATCGTACTCCATCAAGGCCGCGCGCGCCTCTTCGACGCTGAGGGCATCTTCGACATCGCGCAGCGTCACGTCGTGGGTTGCGTTGGCGCGATCCAGGACCGTGTCAGGAAGGCGCCGGGTGATCAGAATTTTCGCCATCAGAACATCCTTCCGCCAAGTGGCACGTCTTTGTCAGGCACCAGAAGCACGACTTCTCCGTCTGCATCGGGCAATCCAAGCACCAGGACTTCGGACATGACAGGGCCGATCTGGCGCGGCGGGAAATTCGTAACCGCGATGACCTGTTTGCCCACGAGATCTTCGAGGGAATAGTGCTTGGTGATCTGTGCCGAGGACTTCTTGATCCCGAGTTCAGGTCCAAGGTCCACCCAAAGCTTGATCGCGGGCTTGCGCGCTTCGGGGAAAGGTTCGGCCCGATAAATGCGTCCAACGCGGATGTCGACAGCCTGAAAATCATCGTACGAAATGGTCATGCGCCAAGCTCCCTGCTGC
>CAZWZG010000209.1:286-3866 GCA_964638245.1 uncultured Rhodobacterales bacterium | reverse complement strand
TCGCGGTCAGGACGTGTTTTTCGGTGAAGTAGCCGTCGACATTGGCGCACAGCCAGTCCCAGACGAACTCGACAAGCGCCGCGTTTCCGGCCGCGCGAGACGATATCTTTCCAATCAGAGAGACGACGCGGTTTCGTTTTCGACGTGCGACACCCTCTTTCGAGGCTTCCAGCCGTTGCGTGCGCCGTGACAGCGCCTCTTCGGCCACCTCTAGGACCACCGGGTGCATCAAACGCACCTCTCCGCCATCGCACACGCATTGCATCCAATTGTGGAGCGGGGAAGGTTCCATCGAACGATATCCACGCCAAGCGGGTTCATCGATCATCAGAAGCCGCGCCAGCTGGCGATCGTCGTCCGGTAAGGTGCCGACTGGCAACTGACGCTGAGCAATGAAGAACAGATCGAGCGCCAACGCACGCACGGCCAGATCGCCGGTCAGGCGCAACTCGGAGCCAAGCCAGCGGTCGAAATGCCACGTCAGGAAGTAGTGCGCGAGGCGCACGTCGGACGGAATTGGATAGAGCGGCAAATCAGAGCCGTCAGAGACGACCGTCAGGCGATTTCCGGGCAATTGCCCCATGCTCTTACTCCTCGTCATGCCCGCGATCTGACGCCGCGTGGCGGGTGTCAGGCCGCTTTGGCCATCTCGTCGACCAGCTTGATCCGGTCGAAAATCCAGTGTCCGCAGTTGAGAGCCCAGGAATTGCCGAGCGCCTTGTAGCGCGGGCCGTCGGCTGCGATTTCGGTGAAGAAGTCGCCGTCTTTGGTCATCACAAACGGCAAGCCATGCCCGTAGAAGTACGCGGCCTCGTCGGCAGTGATCCGTCGGCGGCGGTAAGGAATGGCCGTGTAATGATCCGGGAACCCCATCAGCCGTTCGCATTCAAGCGGGGTTAGACGGCGGACAGCGAACGCGTCGGCGACATAGGATCGTGACGAGCCGCCGTTCGCAGCGCGAAGGTTTGCCGTGTGGTGTGGCCCCTCGGGCATTGCCCCGCCCTCGCGACCGCGCAGATCAAAGCAAACAGCGGGATAGCCCTCACCAGGCTTGCCGCCGCCCGTCATGAGTTGCGGAGAGATGTCGGACGTTCTGAGTTCGCCTCGCTGGTTCTGCGCAAAGGCCACCGCCTGCACCCCTGTCCGCGCCTCCAGCGTGTACGCAGCGCCATCGTCGCGCGCACCCGCCCCATCAGGCCCATGCGCCGGGTTTTGCGCCGTCGCGCGCTCTTGGATTGCAATAGCAGGCGGCACGCCTGCGTTTGCGTGGCTTGCGTCATGCCCGCCAGAGCGCAGCGTCGGCGCGACTTCGGCAGAGGCATCTGCACCATGGTCTTTCGATCCAAAGGCCACACAGGTTTCCTGCCCATGATTGCGCCCAACGGGATGGGCGATGTCACCGGACACGTCGGGATCCTGTGACCCGTGAAAGGCGATGATAGGCGTCCCGCGCCCAGTACCGTCCTCGCTGGCGTCAAAGCCATTGGCACGCAAGGCATGAGCAACCATTGTCTGGCCTTCATCCATTGTCGTATTGATGCCTTTGTGCATCCGTGCAGTCAGGGGATTGGCAACGTCAGGTACAAGCCCACCGCCCAACTCAAAATCCGTTCCCAGCCCGCCACCGCCCTGAGTGCGCGC
Organism: uncultured Rhodobacterales bacterium; assembly: GCA_964638245.1. Taxonomy (GTDB): domain Bacteria; phylum Pseudomonadota; class Alphaproteobacteria; order Rhodobacterales; family Rhodobacteraceae; genus CAZWZG01. The sequence continues at coordinate 2,225 of CAZWZG010000209.1, read as the reverse complement.
ATCAAGAGTTCCGGCAATTCTTTGCCCCTGTTCTCGGCGCGGCGGAGGATGCCCTGACAGGCTTTGGCCGTCAAAAAGTACCGCTGCGGCACGGCGCCAGTCTCCAAGATATCCGACAAAGAACAAACGCTCGCGCCGCTGCGGGACGGCGGAAGGGAACTGCGGTGTTTGGGTCCATTGAGCGTCAAAAGAGATGAACCCGCCATGATAGCCGAGTTCCGCCGCTCCGGCCATGAAACACCAAAGCGCATGCTCTTCGACGCTTGTGTATTCGTCAGTGACCACGACCTCTTGCCCGTCTCGGGGTGCGTCGTCGCCGTCCAGGTCGACGTCCGGTGGACGCGGATCGGGAGTTTCGTGGGATACCGCCGATAGAACACCGGGAACATTTTCCCAAACGAACCAGCCGGGGTTAAAGCGGTCAAGGATGGCAAGAAATGTGAGGGCGAGGTTCCCCCGAGGGTCAGCCAGTCCTTTGCGCAGTCCCGCGATCGAGAAGGACTGGCAGGGGGTTCCTCCGACAAGAAGGTCAATTGGGTCAAGAGGCCACTCCCTGAATTTCGTCATGTCGCCGCGGTTCGGGATATCGGGGTGGCGATGCGCCATCACGGCGGACGGAAACGCCTCGATTTCAGCACACCACCGCCAGTCGATCCACGGCGCGGACATCTCGGGGGCACCGATGCCGGAACAGACGGACGCGGCTTTCATGACATTTCACCGCAGCCGCGCCCGATATCACCGGGATTGTCGCCGTCAACAAAGTCGCGCCAATACACCCAGCCCTTGGGACAATGAAACCCCCACTCGCGCACCCTCAGGCCGGTAATGAACAGTGTCTCAGCAGGCTCGCCATCAATGAGCTCAAGCCGATGCGCCAAATGCGGACCACGATAGACGCAACCACCCGCACGGATCGTGCGGACACTCCCCTGCAAGACTTCGCGAAGCGCGCCGCGCACCAGAACGGAAAATGACGGCCACGGATGATCATGGAGCGCCCGGTCGTCGTCGTCGTGTAGAATGCGATGGTAGTAGACGTTGAACTCGGGGTTTCGCGGTATCAGCCACCAGCGCAGCATGTATGGATCGTCAGGCGGACCGATCAGCATGTCGGGGTCGCGCGTTGGGCGGAGCGCTTCAATGCTCAGGACATCGCCGATGTCGCAAACGGCCGTCATTTGCTCAACTCCTGACGTCGACGCTGCAGCGCGATCCTCTCTTCGGGTGAGACCGTGCGCCGCGCGGCTTCGGCTTCGTACCCGTCGAGCTCTTCGAGGCACTTGATCGTGGCGATTTTTTCGACGGCGGTCATGCGGCACCGCCAATCAGGGCGCCCGCCGGCGGCTTCATGCGGTCGGGCAATTCGGGATAGTCGCCCCGTCGCTCAAGATCCTTGCGGCTTGGCGGGATCCAGCGCTTGCGACAATCACCGGCCTCGTCGTGGATCCAGACAAACCAGCTATAGGTCGTGGCCGTCGTGGGTTTTTCGTAGCTGGTTACGACAGTTCCATCGGCCTTGGTCGTCTCACGCCAGACCGGCACATCAGGGTCGAGACAATGGTTCTTCCAAAGCACCACCCGCTCGGCAAAGACGAACTCAAACGACGGCGGACGGTCGCGGAATAGTTTGTCGTAGCGCGTCTGACCCTCTGCAAAGGAATTGCGCAGGAAGAACGCCGCGCCAACCTGCGACACCTCCAGCGCCCGCCACACAAAGTCGAGCGCAAGGTTAAAGGGCGGATTGGTGATCACCCAGTCGACCGGATTGGCAGGACCGGCCAACAGGCCCTCTGCGAGGAAATCCCGCGTCGCGGCCTGCGCGGGAAAGCGCGGCCCGTAGTGGTGGATATCGGACGCCCGCAGCGACCCGAAGGCCGACAACCCGCGCAAAAGATCGCCCTCGCCGCAGGCCGGTTCCCAAACCGATTGTTTCGCA
>CAZWZG010000209.1:0-263 GCA_964638245.1 uncultured Rhodobacterales bacterium | reverse complement strand
CGCGCGCCGCCCAGGGCGGCGTCGGAAAGTAGTCGAGACTGTCGGGCGGTTCCCGGCGTTGCTGCATAATGGCGGCGGAGCGGTTCTGGGTCATCACCGCCCCCACGGCTCAGGCACCAGCGTCACCGGCGGCGGCGTACGCTTGAGAACCTTGCGTTCGTGCAGGCTGACCTCTTGCTTGGGCTCGCGGATCGTCCGGTTCTTCAAGCCATTCTTGCGCCGACAGGACCGGCAATGCTCTGACCCGGAATACCGCGTCGGCG
>CAZWZG010000208.1:2681-4102 GCA_964638245.1 uncultured Rhodobacterales bacterium | reverse complement strand
ATCCACGTGCGTCACCAGCCAAAGCGGCGCGCCCCATTCGGGTCTGGGCGGTAGAACCTCCACCAGATTGGGATAGCGCTTGGCTTCATGGCAGGTCAGGAACCCGATCCCGCTGCCCGCCACGACCGCATCCCGCAAAACGCGATCATCATCGGACCGGAATACCACGGCCTCATCGGGCACATTCTCGCGGATCCAGCGCGCGAACGGAGCGCGTGATTCCGGATTGTCTGCATTCACGATGCGATGCTTGGCCAGTTCGCCCTCGTCCTTTGGCGCACCGAACCGGTCGATATAGGACTGCGCCGCGTACAGCGCGGTCGGAAACTCGACGTATTTCTGAACGACGTTGTCGGGTTGCTGAGGCGCCGCCCCTGCCCGGATCGCCACATGCGCCTCGCCATACTCCAGCCGGAACAGGCGCGCGCCGCCAAGAAACCGCACCATCAGCCCCGGATTCTCGGCCTGAAAATCGGCAAGAATAGGCGTGATGAAGAACGACATCGACGCGAGCGACGTGATCACCAATTCGCCCGAAACATCCTCGCCCCGCCCGCGAATCCGCCCCACAAGCTGCGCGAACTGATCGTCGGTTGCCTGCGCGACCTGCAGTAGATCCTCGCCCGCCTCGGTCGCAGTGTAGCCCCGCGCATGACGCTGAAACAACTTCACGCCCAGTTCCGCTTCCAATGCATCAATGTGGCGAATGACGGTTGCATGGTGAACCCCCATGACTTCGGCAGCACCACTCACAGTTCCCATCTTGGCCACGTGAAATGCGGTGCGGATTTCATCCCAAGTGCTAACGGTCATGAATTCTGTGCGTTTTTTTGATCCATTAACAAACCCTGACACCAAAAGGTTCACTTATACAAGTACAGTTCGCGCAATGGTTGTATTGCGCAACGACCGGCAAGACCCCGCCGCCCTCTGGCAATCCCTCGCCGCCGGTATGGTGCGTTTATGCACACATATATCGATAGGTTTGAATAATTGTTCAATTAGTGCAGAGACGTAAATCTGGACCAGACGCAAATCAACGAGGGTCCCATGACCAATATTCTACGTATCGACGCATCCGCGCGCACCGAGAACTCGGTCTCGCGCGACCTTCTCGACCGCATCATCGCCCGTTTTGACGCTGCAGGCGATGCCACCGTCACGCATCGCGACCTCGCCCATGGCGTCCCGCTGATCGACGAAGACTGGGTCGGCGCGAACTTCACGCCCGCCGACGCGCGCAGCGACGCGCAAAAGGAAAAACTCGCCGTCTCCGACGAACTGGTTGGCGAAGTGAAGGACGCCGATGTCCTCCTGATCGGCCTTCCGATCTACAACTTCAGCGTGCCAGCCGCGATGAAGGCCTGGATTGATCAGATCGCCCGCGCAGGTGTCACGTTCAAATACACCGAATACGGCCC
>CAZWZG010000208.1:0-2581 GCA_964638245.1 uncultured Rhodobacterales bacterium | reverse complement strand
GGAGCCGTCATTGCGCACCTCGCCGTTCTTGGCCCCTCAGCGCTCCCGGCCACGGTGCTCGGCGTTCTGGCGGCCTTCATTCTCTGGCAATCGCGCGAACAGCTGTCAGCGCAAACAGCCTAAAAACACACGGCGCGCCGCATCAGGCGCGCCGTCACATCCGGTTGTCGTCCAGATGCTTCCGGATCGCCACCAGATCCTCCATCACCCGCATCATCCGCTCGCGATCCTCAGGGCGCATGATCGTCGTGAACGTCTCAGTCACCCGCGCCATCGCCTCTTCGCGAAACGCGCGCCCCGCATCCGTCAAATAGACCAGCTTGCCGCGCGCATCCTCCGGGTTCGGCCCCACGCGCACAAATCCCCGCTCCTCCAACACACGCAGCGAATGGGTCATCGTATTCTTCGTCACCTGCATCGCGCCCGCAATGCGGATTGGCGTTTTTCCATCCCCCATCCGTGCCAGATGATTGATGATCGAAAAATGGGACGGGTGAACACCATCGGGCAGCGTCTTGGCCAAAAGCGCCGTCGACAGCTGCCCGATAATGCCGATTTCATTGAAAAAACCGAACACCGCCGCATCCGCGGCATCTAGTTTCGTCTTTGTGTCTGTCGTCACGCACCCACCAGCTTGGCTTCAATCGGCCAGCGCGGGCTGACCGGAACTTCGATACCGTAGCCAATCCGCGCCAGCATTTGAACCGTGCCCCCCTTTGGGGCGAGACGATTGTGCACATCGCGGTAAATGGCATCCATCTCCGGATACTCCTGCAACGCCTGAGAAAGCGGCTGAAACCCCAGCCCTTCCCGCGTCGTCGCCAGATTGACGCGCAACCAGTCGCCCCCCGCCGCGATCTGATCGCTCCGCGCATTACCTGACGTCACCATCCAGACATGCCCCATTGCGGTCGAGGCATTGGACATCACCGCATCCAGCCCTTGAAGGTAGGTCATCGAGGTACGGTCCATCGCCGTTTCCCGCGTGAACAACCCTGTCGCCCCCAGCGTGTCGAACATCGCCCCGGAAAAATCGATCCCATCGGGGTTCGCATTCACCTCGCGCTTCCCGATGCGGAACAGATCGACGCTTTCCTTATACGTATGCTCGGTTTCGATCTCGATGGTCAGAGCCTCCTCACTGATCTTCCGCCAGGACGCGATATCGGCTTCCGCCACCGATCCACCCAGCACAGTGCCATGGGCCGCCACCGAAACAACTCGCTCCAATGCCGCCGGAGCAACAGCGCGCGACGTATCAAATGGCTCCTTGTTGGAACGGCGATCCATCACATGGGCCCAAAGCGGGTCCGCACTCACGCCGGCATCCGCCCGGAACACCGCCCGCGCGACGATCCGATCATCAAGCCCCGCGGGATCTTCACCCTCCGGGAACAGGTCCAGATCGACCGCATACCCGTTGGCACCCGCCGCCATGGTCATCAGCTCCAGAAAACACCCCAGCCCAATGGTCAACTGCCGGTCCAGCGGGTCGGTATGGGGCAACTGCTTGTCCAAATCAAAGCGCAGCACCACCGTATCCTCGCCCTCCAGCGCCACGATCCACGGCTGCCGGTTGTGCGGGTTGGGCGCAAGGATCGCATAGCTCAACGCATGCATGCGCGGGTCCGCATACCCGCCCGCCGCCGCCCAAGGCGCCAAGGCATCGCCGGGCCGCCGCGTCGCTGCAAACGCGCCAACACCCGCCGCCGCAATGACAACCCCGCCACCCGCCAATTTCAGAAAGTTTCGCCGTTTCATCACTCAACTCCATTTGGTTCGATATCGTACCTATATTGGTTCGACATCGAACTTGTCAAGCGTGCCTCTTCATCTGGCCAAAAATATCCCGGGGGGTTCAAATCGGTTCCGCGGAGCGGACGAAAGGTCCAGTGGACGTTTCGAGATTTGGACGGGGCAGAGCCCCAGCCCCGCTTGACACGAAGCGCTGTCGCCCGTATCAGCCGCCCAACATTCCGGATGCCTTCCATAGCCTCCGGTCCTGATCGCAGGATCGCCCCCCGTCAGCGCGTTGCGCCCACGGGGGCGCTTGTCGTTTGGGAGATCACCGGTCCGACCCCATTTAGGGAAGGATCCCACGAAACAACGGAGCGTATGCGATGTTTGAAAATCTGTCCGAACGCCTCTCCGGCGTCTTTGACCGCCTCACCAAGCAAGGCGCGCTCAGCGAGGATGATGTCAAAACCGCGCTCCGCGAGGTCCGCGTCGCTTTGCTGGAGGCTGACGTCTCCCTCCCCGTCGCTCGCGACTTCATCAAGGCGGTCCAGGAAAAGGCCACTGGTCAGGCGGTCACGAAATCCGTCACACCGGGCCAGCAGGTCGTCAAAATCGTCCATGACGAGTTGGTCCATGTCCTGACCGGCGACGAAGACCCCGGCGCGCTCAAGATCGATAACCCGCCCGCTCCGATCCTGATGGTCGGCCTGCAGGGCTCCGGTAAGACAACCACCACCGCCAAGCTCGCCAAGCGCCTCAAGGATCGCGACAACAAGCGCGTCCTGATGGCCTCGCTGGACACCAACCGTCCCGCCGCCATGGAACAGCTCGCCATTCTCGGCAC
>CAZWZG010000207.1:0-4228 GCA_964638245.1 uncultured Rhodobacterales bacterium | reverse complement strand
CAAATGGATCGCAACAAGCGGATTGGTCGATAGCCAAATACTCGAAAACCATTATGCCTTAACCGCATGCCCCGCATCCCTACGAGTCAACTGATCCGTCCGCGATGTATCCAGGCCAGCCTGCTCGTTCTCATCTTCACTTGCAGGAAGGCTATCGCGCAATTGTTCGAGCTCGCTCATCGCGCCCTCAAGTTCAGAAACGTCCACATCCGTCGGCGCATCCAGCGTCAACTCAGTCTGCGTCGCCAAATCCAATTCGATCTGGCGCTGCTGGTCAGCCGCAACACCTTTCGCACGCTTCCGCTTCGAAGCCCGAATTGTGCTCCTTTGGTCGGTCGCAACCGCCATCTGAATGGACTCACGCTTTCGCGCTGGCTCATCAACCGGAGCGAGGGGCAGCTTGCCTTGATCAGGCACTGGCGGCGCTGAATTGGGCGGCGGCGCTATTGCATGCGCCGCCTCACTCGAAGGTGTCGCTTCCTCATCAGAGACGCGTGCTTCGTCAACCGCCCCCCTGCCCTTCCTCTCTGAAGGCCTCCGACTGGTAGACACCTCCATTTCTGGATACGGCAGATCCCCCGTCTGCGCCCCATGAATGCCCTTGAAGAACGGATCACTGAAGTACTCAATCCGCTTTGCGCGGATCGGCATTTGCGCATCGATCACCATAACGATCTCCTCAAGCGGCAGTCGCCTGGCTTCGTCCTCCGGAAGCAATGAAACTTCCTCCGTCCTCACCGACTGGCTGCGACCTTCAAACGGGTTCTTCCCAATCGCGCGCGATCGCGTGACCACCTTCTTTGTGGTCTTGCCAACAGCCTTGCTTAACTCCTCTACGGTCTTCTCATCCGATGGTGTAAGATAGAGTTTCACCCCGGCGTTGCCCTGCAGCGCCCGTCGGGTGTTCTCCCCATAGATCTCATCGAGCGCCGGGATCGTCTGAGTGACAATCGCTAAGTGTCCTTTGTAGGCCCGCAATGTCTCGATGCTTTTGGCGACGATCGGCATCTTGCCGAGACGATTGAACTCATCGAGCATGATCATGACCGGCCACGGCTCGTCAGGACCAGGTTCTTTGTCCTGCATCGACGCCAAGAGATCCGAGAAGAACAGCCGGATTAAGGGCGCCATAGGTTCTACCATCAACGGCTGAACGATGAGATAGACGCTGAAGGGCTCCTTACGAATGTTACGGAAATCGAAGTCGGAGACTTGCGTCGCCGCGTCGATGGCCGAGTTTTGCCACTGATCCAAGCCAGATGTCATGAGGAGCGACACATAAGATGTTAGTGTATCGTTGTTGGTCGACGCGAGCCGCGTAAAGATCAGCTTTGCATCCTCATTCACGACCTCGAGACTGCGCTCCATGTACTCCTTCTGTTTGTTGCCGCCCGACGCAGCGATGCGATAAATTTCGCCGAGTGTCGGCTTACCCCGCTCGAACGCCAGAACTCCGGCCGCTACGAATAGATCGATCCCGCCTTTCAAGAGACCTTGGACGCGGTCGTTCTCATTCTGCAGGAACAGCGTCGCGAGAAGATTCAACTCCATCTGTTGCTGCGCCGGGTCTTTCAGCTCAGAGATGCGCAACAGAGGATTGTAGCGATGCGTACGGCGATCCTCGAAGTCCGTGGGCGCGAACCGGAAGATCTTGTCGCCCTGTTTCTGTCGGTGCCGTGACGTTGCCTCGAAGTTCTCACCCTTCACGTCCAGAACCACGGCTGAGCCTTCCCAGGTAAGAAGGTTTGGGATCACAAAGCCGGTCGTCTTGCCGCGCCCCGTCGGCGCAACAATGAGCGCGTGCGGAAAGGTTTTCGCGACAAGGTACCGTCCTTTACGCTTCGGTTTGGAGAGCTTGCCGAGAATGAACCCCGTGCCCGGTTTTCCAAAAAAGCCGTTCTTCGACAACTCTCCGGTTTTTTGCCAATGCGTGAGACCAAACGTCGTCAACGCCGATCCAGAGACCGCGATGCTCATGAGCAGACCCGCAATCCCGAACCCTGCCATGATCATGTTCACCAGCCGGAACTCATCTGGCCGGACATCCCGCAGATAGAAGTAGTTGTTGGCGATGTAGAAAAAGTCGATCTCCGCCTGGAACCCCAGATCGCGAAACGTCAGCACGGCAGATGACACAACATAGCCGATGGCAATGGCGATCAGGGTGAGCAGGAAAACCCCGACTGCGATGCGGCCCTTACCCATGGATTGGCCCCCCCTCACGCTCGGAGTCGACCAAACGATCCTTCTGCAGCTCGTATTCTTCGTCCGCGATCTCTCTTACGACATCGCGATAGGCGTCTGAGTTGGCGGTCGCGGCATCCGATTGGAGATAGGCTTTTGCAGCGTAGAGCCGATCAAGCCGGTCATCTGCCAGATCTTCCAGAGCGTCACTGTCACCGTCGCGCAGCCTCTCGATCTTCTCCTCGTCAAGCTCGCGCTCAACCTGCTCGCGATAGCTGATCCGCTGGTCGTCATTTGCAAAGGGAGAAGAGACGTCCTTCGACCTCTCTTGTTCGACGACGCGCCGGATCTCATCGTTCTGGATACGAGTGACCTCTGCTTCGCGCTCATGATAGCCTTGCCAGAACTCTCGATCTGAGGCGTTTCCATAATCCCGTTCGATGTTCTCAACACGTGGAGCTGCCTTGTGAACCAGATCGCCAACCTGACCTGTCGACGCCACTGTCCGTGCGCCTTGAGCTGACAACTCGATGACACGGGGCCGGTCGAAAGCATTTGCCTCAGCATATGCCCGGCCAGCATCACGTGCCGTCGTGAATGTCTGCTCGCCTTCGCCATAGGACGACGACAGCGTGAACGTCGCCTGGTTGGGCGCGACGCTCCTTTCGACAAGTTCGCGCTCTCTCGCTGTCAAGTAGCCCTCTGGTGGCCGCATGATGTCGGTGGCATTGTCCCATGCACGGGACGCCATCGCCGCATGCACTGGCGACTTGGCGGCAAAAGACCGGAATGCCTCGGACGCCTGCTCCGTCTGCGCCCGACCTGCATCTCTCGCGTTCGGATCATCTGAATAGGGGTAGTTGAAGTCTGTCCGCGCAAATTGGGTCTCGAGTGACGCGAATTCGCGACGATCTGCGGCCGAGAGTCCATCGCGCTCTTCTAAGACTTGGCCACTCTCCGCGCGAAGCGCGTCTGCAGCGTTCTCGCGTGCGGTCTCTGCGTCTGCGGCCTCCCGCTCTGCCTCCCGCAATGCCTCATCGTTGTTGAGGCGGAAGCTTGTCTCATAGGTGTCTCCCAAGCCCCGCGCGACGTGATCCGGCATGTCTGGATACCGGTCCTTGAAATCAGACGCGACAGCGTCGAAAATCGACTGGTTCGCGGGCGCGCGGTTCAGGATGACCTCAATCTCTCGGTCAAGACGATCGGCAAGCTCCTGATCAGTAATGCGCCCCCTGCCCTCTTCATCCGTGCGGTAAACCGCGCCTGGACCGGACAGGATTTCCGGTCGCGCCTCGAGATACGTCTGCTGCTCTGTCTCGATCCGATCAAAGGCACGGTTCTCAATCTCAACCGCTCTGGCTTCAAGCTGCGCCTCGTTGACACCCTGCCCTCTCAGCTCCTGGCGGATGGCCCGCGTTGTGTCGTCGAGACGCTCCTGATCAAAGTGGAACCCTATTTCACGCGCCTCTTCGATGACGCCGTCGTCACGCAACACTTCAGCACGTTCAAGAGCAGTACCAAGCTCGACATGCACTTGGTTGAGGCGCTCTCGAGCCGCCTCAACATCGTCTTTCCGCTCAAGGTTCAGCCCCTGTGCTTCGGCAACCCTGGCCATGTCGTCGGCCACCCACTGCCGCTCCAGCGCCGCATTGGGCGCACCGGTTTCAATACGGTTGACCACCGTGTCAGCATTGATCCCTGTGCCGCGCAGCGCGCTTTCGATTTGCGCCCGCGTTGACCCGTCGTTCAGCCGACCCAAGAGCTCGCCATTGATGTTTGTCTCTGAATAGATGCCGCCCTCAGATGGCTTCTGCTCAAGCGTGACAGATCGCAAGCCGAGCGGCTGCATACGTCGGAGGCTGACCTGGATCTCGTTGAGCTTGCGCTCGTTGGCGGCCCGCTGCCCCTCCGGGAGGCGCGCTATCCGGGCCTGCACTTCCTCAACGGTTTCGGCGTATTGCCCTTTTAGGTCGTCAAAATCCTCGGCGGCTCCCATGTAAATGTCTCCATCATGCTGAACGGTTGATCCCTTGCCCAAAAGCTC
>CAZWZG010000206.1:0-4363 GCA_964638245.1 uncultured Rhodobacterales bacterium | reverse complement strand
TGCCCGGTGGACGCCATCGTCGAAGGCCCGAATTTCGAATTCGCCTCCGAGACCCGGGAAGAGCTGTTTTACAACAAGGAAAAGTTGCTCGACAACGGCGCCCGTTGGGAAGCCGAGATCGCCAAGAACCTTGAGATCGACGCGCCGTACCGATGACCGACAAGAACCCTTTCCTTGAGATGATGACGATGGGTCAGGAGATGGCCAAATCGCTCAACCCGGCGTTGGAGCATTTCACGCCGAAGGGGTTCGAGTCGCTGATGCCGACGATGTCCAAGGAGTTCATGGACGCCTTCATGGGCAAGACGTTCAATCCCGAAGGACTGGATGCGAAAACCAAGCTGCTTTTGACCCTGACCGCGCTGACCATCATGGGCGCGCAGGCCGAGGCGCAGATCCGCATGACCGTGCGCCACGCGGTTGAGGCGGGCGCCACGAAACAAGAGATTGCCGAGACCATCGCATTGGCCGGGGCCTTTGGTGGCTTGCCTGCGATGACCAAGGCCATGGATTTGGCCGGTGAAGCCATTCCCGAAGAGGAAGAAGAGACATGAGCGTTCCTGTCTTCGCATTCTACCTGTTTGCCACGACGCTTTTGGCTGGTGGGTTGTTCACCGTCATCAGCCGGAACCCCGTGCATTCGGTCCTCTGGCTGATCCTCGCGTTCCTCTCTGGCGCGGGTCTGTTCGTTCTGATCGGAGCCGAGTTCGTCGCGATGCTCTTGATCATCGTCTACGTGGGCGCGGTCGCGGTGCTGTTCCTGTTCGTGGTCATGATGCTGGACGTGGATTTCGCGGAACTGAAGGCCGAGATGGCCAACTACATTCCGATGGCATTGCTCATCGGGGTGGTGATCCTGATGCAGCTTGGCATCGCCTTTGGGGTTTGGACATTCGCCGACGAAGCGCAGGCGCTGCGCCTTCAGCCGACGCCAGCCCTGGACGAGGCGCACAACACGCAAGCGCTGGGTCTGATCCTCTATGACGACTACCTGCTCTTGTTCCAGCTTTCGGGTCTGATCCTTCTGGTCGCGATGATCGGGGCGATTGTCCTGACGCTGCGCCACCGGGTGGACGTTAAACGTCAGAATGTCATCGCCCAGATGCACCGGGATCCGGCGAAAGCGATGGAGTTGAAGGACGTCAAACCGGGGCAGGGGCTTTGACGATGATTGAACCGTTGACGACAGAGTTCGTTTCGCACTTTAAGCGATACGCTGAGCAATTCGACGAAAGTCTGAACCCTGAAGGTTACATTCTGTCAAATGAACTCTCGAAGTTTACAATAGAATGCTTTCGGCATGGCTTCCGGCCCACAGATGATGACGTTGAAACACTGCTTGCGACTCTGAAAGTAGATTTTGGAAACCACGACGCAGTGATGGACCAGATCGACGCGGTTTGGACCGCGCTTGAAATCTTGAGCCAAAACTACGGACTGGAATTGGACAAGGCATGATCGGACTTGAACACTATCTGACCGTCGCGGCGGCGCTGTTTGTGATCGGGATCTTCGGCCTGTTCCTGAACCGCAAAAACGTGATCATCCTTCTGATGTCGATCGAGCTGATCCTTCTGGCGGTCAACATCAACCTTGTCGCTTTCTCGGCCTTCCTCGGCGACCTTGTCGGACAGGTCTTCACGCTGTTCGTCCTGACCGTCGCCGCTGCTGAGGCGGCCATCGGCCTTGCGATCCTCGTCTGTTTCTTCCGCACCCGCGGCACCATCGACGTCGAAGACGTCAACGTCATGAAGGGCTAAGCCAAGATGGAAACCATTATCCTCTTCGCGCCCCTCGTCGGAGCCATCCTATGCGGCTTTGGCTGGCGCTTTTTTGGTGAGGCCGCCGCGCAGTGGATCGCGACGGGCCTTTTGTTTCTTGCCGCGCTGCTCTCGTGGATCGTGTTCCTGACGTTCGACGGTACGACCGAGATCATCCCCGTCGCCCGCTGGATTGAATCCGGCAGCCTTGCCACGGAATGGGCAATCCGCCTCGACCGGCTGACGGCGATCATGCTGATCGTGATCACCACAGTCTCGGCGCTCGTGCACCTGTATTCCTTTGGCTACATGGCGCATGACGATCACTTCCGCGACGGCGAAAGCTATCGCCCGCGCTTCTTTGCGTATCTGTCGTTCTTCACCTTTGCCATGCTGATGCTGGTGACGGCGGACAACCTTGTTCAGATGTTCTTCGGGTGGGAGGGCGTGGGCCTCGCCTCCTACCTTCTGATCGGGTTTTACTTCCGCAAGCCGACGGCAAATGCGGCTGCGATCAAAGCGTTTGTGGTCAACCGCGTTGGCGATTTCGGCTTTGCGCTGGGGATCATGGCGATCTTCTTCCTTGTGGACAGCATAAACTTCTCGGACATCTTCGCGGCAGCGCCCGAGATTGCCGAGACGCAGATCACTTTCCTTTGGACATCCTGGAACGCTGCCGAGTTGATTGCGTTGCTGTTGTTCGTCGGGGCGATGGGGAAATCGGCGCAGCTGATCCTGCACACATGGCTGCCGGACGCCATGGAAGGGCCGACGCCGGTCTCCGCGCTGATCCACGCGGCCACCATGGTGACGGCGGGCGTATTCCTTGTCTGTCGTATGTCGCCGATCATGGAATTCGCGCCCGGCACGACGACCTTCATCGTCTTCCTTGGCGCCTGCACGGCGTTCTTTGCCGCCACTGTCGGCCTCGTCCAAAACGACATCAAACGCGTCATCGCCTATTCGACCTGTTCGCAGCTCGGCTACATGTTCGTGGCAGCAGGCGTCGGCGTCTATTCAGTTGCCATGTTCCATCTCTTCACGCATGCCTTCTTCAAGGCGATGCTGTTTCTTGGGGCCGGTTCTGTCATCCATGGAATGCACCATGAACAAGACATGCGGAATTATGGCGGGCTGCGTCACAAAATGCCCTACACGTTTTGGGCCATGCTCATTGGCACGCTTGCAATCACCGGTGTGGGCATTCCGCTCACCCAGATCGGCTTTGCCGGGTTCCTATCCAAAGACGCCGTAATCGAAAGCGCCTATGCAGGCGGTACGGGGGTCGCAACGTTTGCCTTCTGGGCCCTCGTCATCGCCGCGCTCTTCACCAGCTTCTATTCCTGGCGGCTCATGTTCCTGACCTTCTGGGGCGAGCCACGGGGCGACAAGCACACTCACGAACATGCTCATGAAAGCCCGATGACCATGCTGGTCCCGCTCGGTGTCCTGGCCGTTGGTGCGATCTTTGCCGGCATGATCTGGTTCAAGCCGTTTTTTGGCGATCGACCCGACGTCCACGCTTTTTTCGGTGTGCCCTGCGTCGCGGAAGGGACTGAAAGCCGTTCATCGCTCGGTTGGTCGCTCATTGCGCCGGCCTTTGCAGCGGAAGAAGAGGCCGGATACTATTGCAATGTAAAGGCCAAGCCGGGCGAAGGCGCGATATATACGGGCGAGGGCAACAAGGTTCTCGAGGACGCGCATAAGGTACCGAAATGGGTCAAGGTTGCGCCGTTCGCCGCAATGCTGATTGGGTTCCTAACGGCTTTCCAGATGTACATCCGTCGCCCGGATTGGCCCGCCAAGCTGGCCGAGAACCAGGCGATCCTGTACCAGTTCCTGCTCAACAAGTGGTACTTTGACGAAATCTACGAGGCGATCTTTGTGAAACCCACGATGGCCTTGGGCCGGTTCCTTTGGAAGAAGGGCGACGGCAACGTCATCGACGGCGGCCTTAATGGTCTGGCCATGGGCATCATACCGTTCTTCACCCGCGCCGTGGGCCGGGCACAGTCTGGCTACATCTTCACCTACGTCCTTTTCATGGTGATCGGGATCGCGGTGCTGATCACCTACATGACCGTCTGGGGAGGAGCCAACTGATGGACAACCTTCTTTCCATCATCACCTTCATCCCTGCGGTCGCGGCTCTGATCCTGGCCGTGTTCCTGCGCGGTGACGACGAGGCGGCACAGCGCAATGCGAAATGGCTGGCCCTGATTGCGACGGGCGCCTCGCTTTTCGCATCGCTCTTCCTGCTGGGCGGGTTTGACCCGCAGAACACCGGGTTCCAGTTTGTCGAAGACCGCGAGTGGATCTTCGGGCTGAACTACAAGATGGGCGTGGACGGAATCTCGGTCCTGTTTGTGATGCTCACGACCTTCCTGATGCCGCTCGTGATACTGGCCTGCTGGGACGTGACGTTCCGCGTCAAGGAATACATGATCGCGTTCCTGATGCTGGAAACGCTTATGATCGGCGTTTTCTGTGCGCTGGACCTCGTGCTCTTCTACCTCTTCTTTGAAGCGGGCCTGATCCCGATGTTCCTCATCATCGGGATCTGGGGCGGGCAGAACCGGATCTACGCAGCCTTCAAGTTCTTT
>CAZWZG010000205.1:4095-4367 GCA_964638245.1 uncultured Rhodobacterales bacterium | reverse complement strand
CCGGTGATGGCAACGAGCCGCCCGCCGGGGACCAAGCGCGCGAGGGCCGATCGCAGATGCCGGGCCGTCGCCTCGGTCGACCGACCATCGACATGTGCAACCGCCGAGAAGGGCGGGTTCATCAGGATGACGCTCGGACGAACGCCCGCGTCCAGATGGTCGTCGATTTGTGCGGCGTCAAAGGTGGTGACGGGTCGCTCCGGAAAGAGGAGGCGCAGAAGATCGGCGCGAGTATCGGCCAACTCGTTCAGCGCGAGAGTGCCGCCAGCACT
>CAZWZG010000205.1:0-4085 GCA_964638245.1 uncultured Rhodobacterales bacterium | reverse complement strand
AGCCCGGTCCCGGCCGAAGGCTCGAGGACCAGGTCGCGCGGCGTGATCTGCGCGGCAGCAAGCGCCGCCAGCCCCATGGGCAACGGCGTCGAGAATTGCTGGAAGCGCTCCATCTCCTCCGAGCGCCGCGTGTGCGTGGGCAAAAGGCCAGCCACCTTGGCGAGGATCGGCAGCAACGCGGCAGGTGAGCCCGCCCGGGCCAGCAGCGCGCGGCCGAATTTCCGCAGGAAGAGGACCAGCGCCACCTCGCCCGCCTCATAGGCGAGCTTCCAGTCCCAAGCGCCATCGGCATCGGAGCCGCCAAAGGCGCGCTCCATCTCCAGCCGCAGACGCAGCGCGTCGATCTGGAACCCCTGCGCCAGATCAGGCTGCAGCGCCTCGGCCACGGCGAGTATCGCGGGCGCGGGATCGCGAGATGGAACAGGAACGGGTGGCGCAACAGCAGCGAGATAGGTCATCGGGGAACTCCGGAATGATGGACAGGACCAGCCCCGGACACCCTCTCTCGGGCACCCTCAGGCCTGATCTTTCCCAGTCCCTCTCTCCCTCTCGCACCAGGGTGTTCCCGACGCTCGGGTTGATTTTGTTCCTGTTATGTTCTATATTGAAGACCAAGCCAGAAAGGGAGCTTCCCCATGGACAGCACCACATACGCCTTGCCCGCGACGCCCAAGCAGATCGCCTATGCGCGGTCTCTCGCTCTGCGCAATCAGACCCTCCTGCCCTGGGAAGTTCAGCAGGACCGCCGGTCGCTCAGCGCCTGGATCGAGGCGCAGGCCAAGCTGAAACCGGTATCCGACATGGACAGGCTGCCGACATCGAAGCAGGTGGCCTTCGCGGAGAAACTCGCCCGGATCAAACGGCGCGCCGTTCCAGAGGAATGCTTCAGCGACAAGGGGCTGATGTCGAAGTGGATCGACGGGAACAAGTAGTACCGGATCGGCGAAACCGCGTTCCTTCAGAAGTCGATCCAGATGGTCTCGGTGCGCTTGCCTGCCGTGCCATCCTTACGAAACCGTGGTCCCTCGACAGTGAAGAAGGATCGGTTCTCGGTGATGTTCGTGCTGGTCCGAGAGACTTGAATGCGCGTGATCTTGCCCTTTTGTGATTGAACCAGGATGTCGCCCACAGTGATGCCCAGAATGGTGCAGCACAGATCGGCCCGTTCGGCCTCGATCTCTTCACCCCAACGCTCCATCTCGTCGGACAAGCGGTCCCATGCCCTTCGGGCTTTCAGCATCGGGTGATCTCCCCCGAACCAGATGCGATCCGCGATGGCGATCTGATCGTCCGGGATATCCCGCTCCAAGGCATAGGTGCTGCGCTCCAACATCTCGTGCACACGTTCGGCCTCGATCAGCGCCCGTAGACGGGGCCAATGCTGTCTGATCCGCACGCGGCCGATCACTGGCGGGATCTCGACTTCCTTCGATGGCATCAGGTCGATCGGCATGATGGCACGCAAGGCGACCTTCTCTGTCTTGAAGGTCTCGATGTCAGCGCCGCGGTAATGAGGTGCGGTCATGGTGCAATCCACCCAGAGTTCGGTGGCCGACACGCAGAGCTGGCTGACTGCTGTCGTGTAATTCTCCGAAGAATAGACGTGATGCGCGGACCAGGCATGATCGAGCGTGACAAGCGGCATGACGACATGGGCAAGCTTCTGTTCGCGCACCAACATCGCCAGTTGGGCTATCCGCTCCTGCAAATGCGCTGTCAGTCGGATCAGGATGGACGGTTCCTTCCGGTCCTCGTCGAAGCTGCGGTCAACGCGGGGCAGCACAAGGACCTGTGGCTTTGCCACCGGAAGCATCTTGTCGACGAGACCGGCAAGACTTTGTGTGACGCCATGGGTCAACCCGACATCGACATTCTTGACCCAGACGAGATAGCGGTTCTGGATGAGGAGCAGCAGCTGTGTGGCGATGTCGGGAGGCATGTCCCTGATTTGGTTGGATACGACCTTTGTGGTCCCAAGGTCGCCCCCCTTTGCCAGGAACTCCTGAAGCGCCTGGTCGATGAACTTTCGCTGGATCGGTGAGAGGCCGATGACGCCCGGACGTGGTCGTGGTCGCGCGAGGGCCTTACGGCGTTCCTCGATTTCCTCGCGAAAGGCCCGAAGCGGAGGACGTCTTGGCGCTTGGCCTGCTTCTACCCGCGCCCAGTATCCTCGGGGAGGCTTCGGCACTTGAAGACGCGCGCAGAGCTTGGCAACGGCAACGTCCGAGATGCCCAGGTCACGTGCGACCTCCACGGTCGGCTTCTCCCAAATGAGAGCAAAAAGCTCCTCGCGCGATATGTCCACTCTCTGCATCCGACAACCACAGGCCTTTGTTCCGAATAGAACTTTTTAAGTCGACATGCCATGACTTCGCCCTGCCAAAGGCAAGCCCCCGCACGAAGCGGATGACGACGTCGACAGGGACCCGAGAGAGCGTTGATCCGGGTAAACAGCGCCGGGAACATGATCATAGCGCAACCGTTTGCCAAATCACAGCTTGGCAAAATCAATACGTTTGCTAATCTGTGATAGCGCATCACAAGCACGCTATGCACATCTATGATGTTGCAATCTTAGCCTTTCTGCCATATTATAGACTTGCACTTCATGCAGGAATGCAAACTCTTAGGTTGGCACATGTCCGTCACTCGCGCGAAGCAACGTCAGGCCCAAGATCGGATCAACCAGGCCGCCAGTCTGGCAAAGTCGCTTGCGAAGCCCATCGGGGGCTGGATCGCCACGTTTCAGGAGGCCATCGGGATGAACGCGCCCGCCCTCGCGGAACGCCTCGGTGTCTCGCGCAACACAATTTACGCATCGATCAAGAATGAGCAGGCGGGAACGATCTCGCTGAACCAGCTCGAGAAGATCGCCGAGGCTATGGGTGGACGTCTCGTCTATGCCATCGTCCCGCGAGAGGGACCGGTCGAGGAAATCGTCCTGGCCCAAGCGCGTGCGAAAGCCCGCCGCATCATCCAGCGCACACGCGCGCATATGGCCCTCGAGGAGCAGAGCGAGGGCCTGCGGAGCGAAGAAGAGATGGTGGAGGAACTGGCCGCCGACATCATCCGCGAAGGCCGCCGGGATTTCTGGCAATGACGCTGGAGCTTCATGAACCTGCCGGGGCGACGCCCCTGACACCGGACGAACTGATTGGTCTCAAGGCCAAGCACATCGCAACCCGAGGCGAATTGAACGAACTCGAAGGCGAGAACATCATCGCCGGCCTGACCTGGCTCGATCGTCGGCCCAAATCGTTCGATCTGCTGACCGATGCTGCCGTCCGTGAAATCCACAAGCGCCTTTTCGGCGAGGTCTGGGACTGGGCAGGTGCCTACCGCCTGACAGAGAAGAACATCGGCGTGCCGGTCTGGCACATCTCGACCGAGCTGCGCACCTGCCTCGATGACGCACGCTACTGGCGTGACCACAAGAGCTTTGACCCGCTGGAAGCAACAGCACGCCTGCATCACCGCCTGGTCTGGATCCATCCCTTCGCCAACGGCAACGGACGTTGGGCGCGGATCATGGCAGACGCCTACCTGGCGAAGATCGACCCGGATATCTTCCTCGATTGGTCCGGCGGCGGCACACTGAACGCCGACAGTGCACACCGCGCGGCTTATATCGCGGCCTTGCGGGCGGCCGATCAGCACGACTTTGACCCGCTGGTGACGCTCGTCAGATCGATCGCCCGATAACCCGATAAAGGTAGCCATATGAAGATTTCTGAGTACCAGCGTGGCTATCAAGACGCCGCGCGTGAGATGATCACTTGGCTCCATGAGGAAGCTGCCCGTATGAACGACCCTCACGCTCGCCGTCTGTTGAATAGTGCAGACTTTGCACTTGGGGTTCGGATCAACGAAGAAGAGAACAAGCGTGCCGTCGAGATTCGCGGCAAACAAAACTCGAACCGGTAGAAATGCCGGCATTCACCGGACAGAGCCTTTACCCGAACCGACGCCCTCCTTCCGTGAACGTATACGCGTTGACGATGATCCCTTCCTCGATGGCCTCGTCCGAAGCGAGGTGGTCGTATTCGGCTTCAAGCTGGCGGTAGAGCCAGCGGGCCAGATTACGC
>CAZWZG010000204.1:0-4493 GCA_964638245.1 uncultured Rhodobacterales bacterium | reverse complement strand
CGCCCCACACCGCCCCAGCGCCGACAACTCATTTCGTCGGGAACACGCGTTTCGGCCTGCCGAACAAGCGTGCGCCTGCGAACGGTTTGAACAACACGCCAAATGTCCGACCTTGTCGTGATCCCGCAGCGGACTTCTCCGAAAAGCGTTTGCAACTCGCGTCTGTGCGCTTCGAAGGTGGCAAGGGATGTGGCGGCGATAAGCGTTACCGCGCCTTTGCGCCCCCAAGGAAGGATTTCCGTCCGGATGGCCCTGCTTGCCCCGAAGACATCCAGAAGCTCTGCATCAGGTGGGCCGTCCAATGTCAGCCGCTCGGTCCCGCTCAGCCCGGCGATGGCGTCGGCAATGTCGCTTTCACGAATGCCGTCGCGATGCATCAGTTGATCAAGGATCGTGCCTTCGGCGCGGCTGTTTCGGTAGCGCGCCTGGTCCAGCGAAGCTTTTGTCAGCCGACCCTTCTCGTAAAGCCAATCCGCGACGGCGTCCGCCTCGGCGCCTGCCGTAGGGCGGGCCGGATCAAAAACAGGTCTCTGGGGAGCAGCCGAGACGCTTCTGACATCTCTGGCTTCCCTATGGCGGAACATGATGCGACCCCGCTAAACAAACAGCGGGTTCAGTGTTGGCGCTTAAGGTTAATCAGGCGTTAAGTCTGGCGAGCTTCACGCGATTGCGCGATCATCCATCGCCTTGGCAAAACGCTCGAACAGGTAATAGCTGTCTTGCGGACCCGGGCTGGCTTCCGGGTGGTACTGAACCGAGAACACCGGGCGATCGGCCACGCGGATCCCGCAGTTTGAGCCATCAAATAGGGAAACATGGGTTTCGACGATCCCGTCGGGCAGGGTTTGGCTGTCCACGGTAAAGCCGTGATTCATAGACGTGATTTCGACTTTGCCGGTGTCCAGATCCTTGACGGGATGATTAGCGCCGTGATGTCCGTGGTTCATCTTGATGGTCTTGGCCCCAAGGGCCAGCGCCAGCATCTGGTGACCAAGGCAGATCCCGAAAACCGGGATATCGGTCTTGTCCAGCACATCGCGGATCATCGGGACGGCGTAAGCCCCCGTTGCCGCCGGATCTCCGGGTCCGTTGGACAGGAAAACGCCTTCCGGATTATGCGCCAGCACCTCTTCAGCCGTCGCGGTGGCGGGAAGAACGGTCACATCGCATCCCGCCGACGCAAGGCAGCGCAGGATGTTGCGCTTTGCGCCATAGTCGATGGCGACAACCTTGCGCCCGGGTTCGGTGCGCTTGGTATACCCTTCGGGCCAAGCCCAACGCATCTCATCCCAGCGATAGGACTGTGCGCAGGTCACGTCCTTTGCCAGATCCAGCCCTTCGAGGCCGGAAAATGCACGCGCGTCCGCGACAAGTTTTTCAACATCGAAATTGCCATCGGGATCATGCGCCAGCGCGACATGGGGTGCACCCTGTTGGCGGATGGCCCGCGTCAGACGCCGTGTGTCAATGCCGCCGATCCCGATACGACCCTGCCTGGCCAACCAAGCCGTCAGGTGTTCGGCTGCGCGCCAGTTCGATGGTTCGGTCGGGTCCCACTTCACGACCATGCCGTCGGCCACGGGATCGGCCGTTTCGTCATCATCGGGGTTCGTGCCGACGTTTCCGATATGTGGGAACGTGAACGTCACGACCTGCCCCGCGTAGGACGGGTCGGTCATGATTTCCTGATATCCGGTCATTGCGGTGTTAAAGCAAAGTTCGGCCACCGTATTTCCCGTCGCTCCAAAGCCGCGCCCGTAGAAAACAGTTCCATCGGCAAGGACAAGGCAGGCGGTTGGACGTGCGGACATCGGCGGTGCTCCCAGCAGGCTTCGCGCGGGTTTACGGGCGCGCATGGGCACGGTCAAGCGCTTCGGTCTTGGTTTTCTGACGTGACGTGATGAGGCGTTGTCCTTGGCGTTAACTTGCCTTAAGAGCGCGCGTTCAAGACGCAAAACTGATCGGGGAATCCCATGACACTGCGTGAAAAGATCAACGACGCGCTCAAGACGGCGATGAAGCAGAAGGACACCGTACAGTTGTCCACGCTCCGCCTGATCAACGCTGCGATCAAGGATCGCGACATCGAAGCGCGCAGCACTGCCGAAGAAGGCACGTCAGCCGTTGGCGACGACGAAGTGCAAGCCATTCTGGCCAAGATGGTCAAGCAGCGCCGTGAAAGCGCGCGGGCCTACGAAGAAGGCGGGCGGTTGGAACTGGCCGAGCAGGAATTGTCGGAAATCACGGTGATTGAAGCGTTTCTGCCCAAGCAGCTTGGCGAAGCCGAAGTCGCCAAAGCGGTTGAAAAGGCGATCTCGTCAACAAATGCCGAAAGCATTCGCGACATGGGGCGTGTGATGGGGGCGTTGAAAGCTGACTACGCTGGCCAGATGGATTTCGGCAAAGCTGGGGCGATGGTAAAGGACCGGCTGGCGTCCTGACGCCTAACGCAAAAGGCGCTCAAGATCTTCGTAAAGGGCGCGCCGTTCCTCTTCAGAGAGGAATGCGCCCATTTCGACCTCGCGGCCGCCGCCTTTCAGAGTGACATACCCGGGCACCGGCCCGCCTTTTTCGTGGATCTGTACGGAAACCCAATACGGGTTCGCTGACCACGTATGCTGTGTTCCGTTCGGTTCGGTGCGTACAAGCGCAACTTCGGTTTCACCCAAGGTCAGGACTTCCAAAAGCCTACCGTCCCGATAGGAGCGCATGAAGCTCATCCAAACCAGCAATAGGGCAAGCAGGATAAAGGGCAGGATGCCCCAAAGCGCAGCGGTGCCAAGAACAGCAAACAGCGGCAGCAGGAACAGCCCGTAGGTCACAAGGATGAACGTGGCGAACCCCTTCGAGGAGAGCGAACGGTTCGGCCAGGCTTCGATGCGTACAGGTGTATCCGACAACTCGTATGGCATGATCGCAAGCTAGCCAGAACCCGGCCGCGCTTCGATGCGGCAAATCGAACAAAGCCGTGAACATGCGAAGCGATCAGCGCTATGTAATAAACCAGTTGATTAATTAACCAGTAGGTATAATTCTAGGCATATGGACAGTGCCAGCAATCTTGACGCCGTTTTCGCAGCGCTCGCGAACCCGACACGCCGCGCCATCCTTGCGTGTCTCGCGGAAGGCGAGGCGACGGTAAACGCGTTGGCCGAACCCTTCGACATGAGCCTTCCGGCGATTTCCAAGCACATTCGCGTGCTGGAGCAGGCCAAGCTCATCACGCGCGGCAAGGACGCGCAATTTCGACCGTGCAAGATCAATCCCGAGCCACTGAAGGATGTTGTTCATTGGACGGATCAGTATCGGCCCATCTGGGAAGCGCGGTTCGAGGCGATGGATGCTGTTTTGGAAGACTTGAAAGGAGAGGCTGATGAATGATCAATCGAACTGGGTGCGCATCGAGCGGGAATTCGACGCTCCGATCGAAATGGTTTGGGACATGTGGACCAAGGCCGAATTGTTTCAGACCTGGTACGGACCCAAGGGAATGAGCGTTCCTACGGCCGAGATGGACGTTGTTGTCGGCGGCACCCGCAAGATCTGTATGGAAATGGTGACGCCCGACCGCACAATGAGCATGTGGTTCACCGGCGTCTACAAAGAGGTCAGTCGGCCAACTCGCCTCGTCTACACCGAAAGCATGTGTGATGCGGACGGTGTCCTCATTCCGCCCCAGGCGATGGGGATGCCGGACGGCCATCCTGATGTCACAGATGTCATTGTCGAGCTTGAGGATCTTGGGGGACGAACACGCATGACGATGGTTCATGTCGGTGTCCCAGAGGGCACGGCGGGCGAGGGCGGTTGGCTTCAGGCAATCGAAAAGCTTGGCGAGGCCTTGGCGAGAACCAGCTGATTGGCGGCGATGCAGGACCCCAGAAAAAAGCCCCGGCGAAAACCGGGGCTTTTCTAACTCTTGATTGGCTTGCCGGTCAGTGCCCGGTCATTCGATCCACGCGTGGATGCTGACCGTCCTGCCAGTCCCACTGGTCCTGCGTTGGAAGCGTCTCGAACGTGTGTTCCGGCGGCGGGCTCGGAAGCGTCCACTCCAGCGTATCCGCGTACTCGTTCCAGTAGTTGGCTTCCGTCACGCGGCGGCCGTACATCAGCGTGTAGAAGACGACGCCGATGAAGAACAGGAACGAACCGAAGGCCAGGAACGCACCGATCGACGAGACATAGTTCCAAAGCGCATAGGCCTCAGGATAGTCGATGTAGCGGCGCGGCATGCCCTGACGACCGAGGAAGTGCTGCGGGAAGAAGGTCAGGTTCGAACCGATGAACATCGTCCAGAAGTGCAGCTTACCAGCCCATTCCGGGTACTGACGCCCTGACATCTTACCGATCCAGTAGTAGATACCGGCAAAGATACAGAACACCGCCCCAAGGCTCATCACATAGTGGAAGTGCGCCACCACGTAGTAGGTGTCGTGATAAAGACGGTCGACGCCAGCCTGGCTGAGCACGATGCCCGTCACACCACCTACGGT
>CAZWZG010000203.1:0-4512 GCA_964638245.1 uncultured Rhodobacterales bacterium | reverse complement strand
TCCAAAGCTCCGAACGGTCGATCAGCACCAGCCCGCGCTGGCCCGGCGTCGTCGGTTTATACGACTTGAGTGCCATGCTTTCTGTCTTCCGTCTGCTTTGCGGGAGTTCGGTCCCGCTATGTGTGGGCCTCTAGGGCCTATGGTATAGGGCCCCGTAGGTCCCCGAATTCAGTTGGGTTGCCCCATAACGACACCACCCCGGACGAATCCGGGGCGGAGAAGTTGGGGGTATGTAGCGGGTGGCGGGAGGTGTGGCAAGGGGGGTGATTAGTCTGAGCTCATCGCCTTCGTTGACGAATGGGGTCTAAACCACCGACCCAATCCACCTGCGGAACATCTTCGGCACTGTTTACCACGAACTTTTTAATTCTTTGATCTGCGGTTTCAAACCTTCGCGCGGTTATTCGGATGGTTCCTTCATGTCCCATCGCGTAGTGCTCCATGCTTTTAATCAACGCATTTTTTGCGCCCTGCAGCGGAGATGTATGCAAGCTGAACGGAACCGTACATTCTGTGTCTGGATAATAGAGTCTTCCATTTCCTGTAAGTAGGTTGAAAGACGTGACATTGGTATCGATTACCTCGAAATCGTCCGAAAGCTCCGCTTCTAAAAAGTTCTTTGTTTCTTGGTTCATGAGAACAAGTGGCGCTCTTCTCGATCGAAACTCCAGCGTGCTGGCTGTTCTTCCGATTGCGCTATGCGCACGTGTAAGTGGCGGCTCAATTCTTACTGCTAAGTCTTCCAAATCGTCTCCATTCAATCGCCGTAAGAACCTGCTCGCTCCACGTGGGAACCGGGCTGCTAAGCCAAGCGTCATATTGAATGTCGTGCTAATCAAACCGTTTATGTAAGGTGTAACGGAATTTGCGGCGTAACCCCCAACGATCCCCGCCAAAAAGGGGTTCTCTTGAACGACGACAAAGATGTCATAGTACACACTCCCCCGGCGCGGCGGACCAATCAAAATCTTCGCAGACCGAGAAAGGTCTCCTCGTCCACGAAGCTCTCCAGTCACTCCATAGTGAACGGTCAGAGATAGGGCCCAGGTGAGGCCTTCCAGAGACTGAGCGGCCGGATAAGCTTCCAGCCTGCTACTTTCGGCATCGAGTCCGTCAAAGACTGCTCGAAACTTCAGTTCCATATCAAGTTCCCAAATCTCATTTCTTAGAAACTCTGCCTTGAATAGGACCGCCCATATTGCTGGCGGTCCAAGTTAAAGTTAGCGCTTTAGTCCAACTGACGGACCAGGTGCTCAAACGAATAGCACATCTTCTTCTCAAACAACGCGCCAAAACCAGCCAAAGCGCCGGCCCGTCACGCCAGAGGCGTGCCGTCAAATTCTCGGCGCACCTCCGGTGCGACGGGCCGGACCGGCGTCGCCATTGGTTGCTCGAACCAATGGCGCAACCAATGGCAACCACGGCGGGGCTGACGCCCCTTGATTCCGTGCCCGGCCCTACACTCGAACGACCTCGATGCTTGATTTGTGGAGCGCGAAAATTCATATCTATCCCAACAGAGTGAAGCGAATGCCCAAGAAAACGACCGCAACAATTGCCCGTAGTGCCGTCTCTGGCAGGTTCACCGTCAAGAAGGACGGCGGACAAGCAACTGTGCACACTTCGGGCAAGAAGACTCCAAAAACCGTTAGCCAGTCGATCAGCAAAAACAGGGACGCGCTTCAGCGGCTCGCCAATCGGTAAGCGGCACTATCGGATCAGGCTCGGTGACGTACTGGAAGCGCACGAGCAGTCCATCGATGCCTTCGGCGGTCTGCGCGGCATCTCGAACCTCGACAATATACTCGGTGCCATCGGGCGTCCCTATCACGGCTATCATCGCTTCATTGAGGCTAAAGCCGCCGCCCTCCTCCACGGGCTGGCGACGTCCCATGGCTTCAGTGATGCCAACAAGCGAACGGCATGGCTGACGACCGAAGTTCTCATCGCCTACAGCGGCTATGTCCTGACGCTCCGTAGCGACGACCGTCTCGACGATCTCGTCGTTGATGTTGTGACCGGCGATGTCCCCGAAGCCGAGCTTCGCGAATGGTTCAAGGCCCGCCTGACCAAAGCCCGTTAACCACCCCTTAACCAATCTTACCGCACGCCCCACATCTGGTATCCGCCGCCCCTGCCCCGCATAGGCGCACCGACGTGATACCGACGTCATACCGACGCGATACCGATCCCCCGAAATCTCCCAAATCCCAGCAAAACAGGCGGTTAACGCCCCCACCCCGCGCACGCAACACGGCGCATGCGAACGTTGCGCGCCCAAAGCGGCCCCACACGCTTTCTTCACGCCTTAGCCCCAACATCATCGGTGCGCATTGTAAGTGGCCCACGATCCTCTATGAAGGCAGGGGACCTAAACAGAAAACAACAATAATGTTCGATCAATCCGAGGCGCCCCGGCAGACCCCTCAGACACGGAGCGCCAAGGATTGGATCTCGATCCTGTCCCGCTACCGCACCCCTGACGCCACCCGCAGCGCGCTGGAACTGGCCATCACGCTGGTCCCGTTCCTAAGCCTATGGGCCCTGGCATGGGCCGCGATGTCGATCAGCCCGGTCCTGAGCGTCGCGATCGCCTTGGTCAACGCAGGCTTCCTGTTGCGCCTCTTCACGATCCAGCACGACTGCGGGCATGGCGCGTTTTTCGCAAGCCGCGCGACCAGCGATTGGATCGGACGGATCCTTGGTGTGCTGACGCTGACGCCCTATGCCGTCTGGCGGCGCACCCATGCCGCGCATCACGGCGCGTCGGGCAATCTGGATCAACGTGGCATGGGTGATGTGCACACTCTGACGGTGGCCGAGTACCGCCGCATCTCGCCGCTGCTTCAATTCCTTTACCGGGTCTACCGCCACCCGCTGGTCTTATTTGGCCTCGGGCCCGCGTACCTGTTCTATATCCAAAACCGCTTGCCTCTCGGCCTGACCGACCAGCCGCGCTACTGGATCAGCGCGATGGGCACGAACCTTGCGATCGTTGCGATGCTCGCAGGCATCTATGCCTTGGGAGGGTTGGCCCCGATCCTGTTGATCTTTGTGCCCACAACGCTTCTGGCGGCGACCGCCGGGGTGTGGTTGTTCTATGTTCAGCACCAGTTCGAAGCGACCCATTGGGAGGTTGAAGCAGATTGGGACATGCATGACGCCGCGCTTCACGGAAGCTCGCACTATGTCTTGCCGCCGGTTCTGCAATGGATGAGCGCCAACATTGGCATCCACCACGTGCATCACCTTCAAAGCCGAATTCCGTTCTATCGCCTTCCCAAAGTGCTAAGTGATCACGCCGAGCTTTTCGAGGCCAACCGCATGACGATCCGCGAGAGTTTTGAGACCGCCGGGCTTCAGCTTTGGGATGAAGACGGTAAACGGCTTTTGTCCTTTGCTCAATTGCGGGCCATTGAGCGCGCCAGGGGGCCAACGCCCAACCCAAGTTGACGCAGGCACTAGGCGGTCCCGGCGCCAGTCCGGGGGACGGCGCTTCCGACCTCTCGCCAGTGCCCTCTATTCCCGCCAAGCACATCTTCCGCTCAAACGACTCGCCAAGACCAACCAAAGCGCCGGTCCGACACGCCAGAAGCGTGCCTTCAAATACACGGCGCACCTCCGGTGCGACAGGCCGGACCAGCGCTGGCACGGCGTGGCAGAAGCCCCTTGATTCCGCGCCGGGTTCTCAGCATTGATCACAGATGAATTTGATTGAGCTGATTTCTGACGCTTGGGGTTGGACCGGATTTGCTCCGAAGACAGTCCTATCGAAGAACGACTTCGGAAACTTGATAGTAGAAGCGCATGACGGCGCAATTTGGCGTATCTGCCCGGAAGAGTTGAGCTGCACGATAATCGCGAAGAACGCGATCGAATTCAGCCGCGTCGCGGCTGACGCAGAATTCAAAATCAATTGGGATATGGATCGACTGACTGAGGTTGCGCAAAGTGAACTCGGCGCGCTTCAAGAAGGTCGCTGCTACTATTTTGTAATTCCGCCCGTACTTGGAGGCCAATACAGCGCCGCAAACATGAAGACGCTTTCGCTGCCTGAACTGATAGGCGTTTCCGGAGAGATGGCCTTCCAGATCAAGGACCTCCCCGACGGCGCGACAATTAGGCTTGCGGTTGACCCCAAATAAAAAAGGCCCCGCCAACCGGCGAGGCCATTTCAATCTCTCTGACGTCAGGCCTTAAAGCCCAGTCGTCACGTCGATCGTGTTGCCCTCTTCGAGCGTCACATAGGCTTTCTTGACGTCTTTCCGCTTGCCGGGACGGCCGCGGAAACGTTTGGTCTTGCCTTTGGTGATGGTCGTGTTCACGGCCTTCACCTTGACGCCGAACAACTCTTCGACCGCCGACTTGATTTGCGGCTTGGTCGAGTCAATCGCCACTTCGAAAACAACCGCGTTGGCTTCAGAGGCCATGGTCGCTTTTTCAGTGATGATCGGCTTGCGGATCACATCGTATTGTTGTGCTGTCGCGCTCATTTCAGTCGAGCCTCCAGTG
>CAZWZG010000202.1:0-4537 GCA_964638245.1 uncultured Rhodobacterales bacterium | reverse complement strand
ACGCCAAAGCGTTGCGCCAGCTCGCTTTCCACAAGGCGATCGCCGGGCTTGAAATCTCCGGTCTCGATCGCATCGAGGATCAAGTCATACGCGTCTACGGGGGCTGGTTTGTCCTTCGGCATACCGAAGTATTGGCATGTATACCGAAAAATGCAAGCGCGGCCATGGACTTGGGCTGCCAGCCGGATTAGCTCGGGGGTATGGTTGCGGAACACTTCTCTGGCGTGCGGCACTGGGTCTTTGATCTCGACAACACGCTCTATCCCCCCGAAGCGCGGCTCTTTGACCAAATCGAAGTGCGCATGACGCGCTGGGTCGTGGAGACGCTGGGCATTGAGGAAAAAGAAGCCGACCGCCTGCGCGTCGCGTATTGGGAGAAATACGGGACGACCTTGGCGGGTCTGATGTCCGAGCATGGTGTCGATCCGCATGGGTACCTGCATGAGGTCCATGAGATTTCGATGGATCACCTGGAACCGGACGCCACACTGGCGCGGCGCATCGCGGCGCTACCGGGTCGCAAGATCGTTTATACGAACGGCACCGAGCCCTACGCGCGGCGTGTACTGTCCGCCCGGGGGCTCAGCGATGTGTTCGAGGCTGTTTACGGCGTCGAACATGCCGCGTTTCGCCCAAAGCCGGAGCGCGGCGCGTTTGAAAAAGTGTTCGGACAGGCCGGGATTGAAACGCAGCGCGCCGCAATGTTCGAGGACGAGCCGCGCAACCTGCACGCGCCTCACGCCATGGGGATGCGCACCGTGCATGTAGCCCCTCAGGCATTGCCTGCCCCCCACATCCATCATCACACGCCCGACCTGTCTGACTTTCTGTCGCAGCTTCTGGCCGACAGTGACCCGGCGGGCTAATTCTTGGGTATGGAAGAAACCGACATCCTTGTCTCGGGCGGCGGAATTGCCGGACTTGCGACGGCAGCTGGGCTAGCCCACGCTGGCCTTGACGTCGTCGTTGTCGATCCAAAACCGGCGAGCGCGACTGATGACCTTAGGTCGACGGCCTATCTCACGCCGGGTCGTAGTTTTTTGGAAGACCTCGATCTGTGGGAAACGGTCGCAGACGGGGCAACGCCGCTGCGGTCTTTGCGCGTTGTGGACACGACTGGAACGCCGCCACAGATCAGCGCTGATCGAACCTTTGACGCAGGCGACTTGAGTCTTGATGCCTTCGGATGGAACCTGCCGAACGGGCCTGTACGGCTTGCCATGCTCAACGCGCTCGAAGCCGCATCGAACGTCGAAATGCGCATCGGTGTTGGTGTCGAAGGCCTGACCTTGCGCGAGTCCGCCGCGATTGCGCGCTTGTCTGAAGGAAGCCGGATCAAAGCACGCCTGATTGTCGGTGCCGATGGGCGCGATAGCCCGGTCCGCCATTTGGCCGGGATCAACGCAAAAACGACGCGCTATGGCCAAAAGGCAATCGCGGCCGTTCTTGCGCACGAAATCCCTCACGACGCCATTTCGACCGAGGTCTATGCCAGTGGTGGCGCGTTCACGCTTGTCCCCTTGCCGGACGCGGACGGCGAGCATCGCTCCGCGCTGGTCTGGATGGAAGACGGCGCACAAGCGCAAACGCTCGCATCCATGGATGACGCAGACTTCGGCGCTGAAGCGACGCAACGGTCCGCTGGTGTGTTGGGCACATTGGAGCCACGCTCAAAACGGCAAATCTGGCCGATCATCACGCGCACCGCCGACCGCCTGACGGCCGAGCGTGTAGCGCTTGTGGCCGAGGCGGCGCATGTCCTGCCCCCAATCGGGGCTCAGGGCCTGAACACGTCCCTTGGCGACATCCGCGCCTTGATCGAAGCTGCTAAGGCCGAAGCCCCCGGAACACCGGCGATGCTCGAACGCTACGCCAAGGAACGGCAGCGCGACATTCACCTGCGCGCAAGGGCTATCGATGCCTACAATCGGCTGTGCCGGGCAGGCAATCCACTGATCCGCGGGCTTCGTGCCGTCGGCCTGAAAGCGGCACATGATGTGACCCCATTGCGCAACACGCTGATGCGCGCGGGGCTTGGTCGTTAGGCGACGCTGTCCAGTGCTGCCTCAAGCCGCGCCACCGACGCATCGACATCCTTGAGCTTGTCCAGTCCAAACAAACCAATCCGGAAGCTCTTGTAGTCCTCGCCTTCACCCACCATTAGCGGCACACCGGCTGCAATCTGCATACCTGTCGCTGCAAACGCCGACCCGGATTTTAGGTCATCGCGATCGGTGAAACTGACAACGACGCCGGGCGCTGCGAAATCGCTTGAAGCGACCGACTTGAATCCGCGCGACTGAAGCGTCGCGCGCACGCGCCGCCCTTGCTCCCATTGGGCCTCGCGCGCTGCTTCGTAGCCAAAGTCGCGCGTCTCGAACATCGCGTCGCGAAACCCTCGCAATGCGTCCGTGGGCATCGTGGCGTGATACGCGTGCCCACCGTTTTCATAAGCTTCCATAATGGCCAACCACTTTCCGAGATCGACCGAAAAGGACGTCGACTTGGCCGCTTTCGCGCGTTCCAGCCCGCGTTCTGACAGCATGACAAGACCCGCAGACGGCCCCGCCGACCAACCCTTTTGCGGGGCGGAGATCAGCACATCGACCCCAAGCGCCTTCATGTCGACCCATGCGCAACCCGACGCGATGCAATCGAGCACGAAAACGCCGCCCACCGCATGCACCGCTTCAGTCACAGCACGGATGTAGTCATCTGGCAGGATCATCCCGGCAGACGTCTCAACATGCGGCGCAAAAACCACCGATGGTTTTTCGGCATGGATGCGCGCAACCACCTCATCGATCGGGGCAGGCTCGAACGGAGACTGGGGGTCATTGCCGGTTTGGCGCGACATCATCACAATCTCTTCGGACGGGATCTTTCCCATCTCGAAAATCTGGCTCCAGCGGAACGAAAACAGACCGTTGCGGATCACCAGCGCCTTTTGATCCGTTGCAAACTGGCGGGCAACGGCTTCCATGGCATAGGTGCCACCGCCTGGGATCACGGCAACCGCCTCGGCATTGTAGACCGACTTCAACTCGGTCGAGATGTCGTTCATGACCTGTTGAAACGCCCCACTCATGTGGTTGAGCGAGCGGTCCGTGAAGACCACCGAAAACTCGAGCAGGCCGTCAGGATCGATATCTGGCAGAAGCGCGTTCATTGTGTTTCCTCCCGTTTCATCGACACCTAGCGCGCAGTTGGCGTGCGTGAAAGGGCACAAATTGACCCGTAGCAACGCCTAGAGTTTCACAAAGGCCCCGGTCGACGCTCTTCGGAAAGAAGGACATTCGCCTCAACCTCGCCCGCGCCGGGAAGCGTCATGATCCGTCGGCGCAACACGCGCTCGAAGTCGGCGATGTCGCGCGCGACCACCCGCAAGCGGTAGTCATACAGCCCCAAAACATGCTCGATCGATTGGACTTCCGGTATCGCAGAGGCCGCGCGTTCAAAATCCGACAGGTTGATCTGACCCTTCCGCGCAAGTTTGACACCAAGAAACACCGTTACGCCGAGGCCCAACGCCTTTGGGTCAAGCCGAAGCCGCCTGCCCTTGAGAACACCGCTTTCGCGCAGCGCTCGAATTCGCCGCCATGTGGCGGGCTGGGACAGGCCGAGCTTGCGACCCAATGCCCCTGCACCTTGCGTGGCATCCCGCGCAAGTTCGCGCACCAGTCGGCGGTCCGTTGCATCCAACGTCATACGGGCAACGCCGTCGCGTCCTTGACGGTCGCGATCCGCATCAACGCCTCGATGTCGGCGATATGGGGCAACGTCAGGATGCGGTCGCGGTAGAGCGCTTGGTAGTGCTCTAGATCGCGCGCAATGACCGAAAGCCGCACGTCGACGCGTCCAAGGAAGGTTTGGATTTCGAGCACCTCGGGAATGTCGCGGGCGCGCTCGATGAAGTCGTCCGTGGCGCGGGTTTCTGCTTTGTCGAGCGTCACACGCAAGCTAACCTCGACCGAATAGCCCAACGCGAGCCAATCAACGACCTCTTCTTGGCCAAGAAGAACGCCTGCTGCCTCCATCTTGTCCAAACGCCGCGCGCATGTTGTGGGCGTCAGCCCGACGCGCCCCGCCAGTTCGGAGATCGAAAGGCTGGGTTCTGCCTGGAAGTTACGGAGAATGCGCCGGTCCGTATCGTCTAACATGATTTTATCGTACTACTCTCAGAATGCGAATAGAAAACCCATCATATACGGATTTTATTTCCATTGGAATGCTGCAATGTCGCTGAAGACGCCGTAGACACCGCGCAGACATTCAAACGGGAGAGAGCCTATGCGCGTCTACTACGATCGCGATTGCGATGTGAACCTGATCAAAGAGAAAAAAGTCGCCATCCTTGGCTACGGCAGCCAGGGCCATGCACATGCGCTGAACCTGCGGGACTCGGGCGCGAAAAACGTCGTCGTCGCCCTGCGCGATGGATCGGCAAGTGCCGCCAAGGCCGAAGGCGAAGGCCTGCAGGTTATGGGCATCGCCGAAGCCGCCGCCTGGTGTGACGTAATGAGGTTCACAATGCCGG
>CAZWZG010000201.1:0-4561 GCA_964638245.1 uncultured Rhodobacterales bacterium | reverse complement strand
CGGCTGGTCGAAACCGCCGAGAACGTGCGCAACAGCTATACCTCGCTGGCCGACCGTGCCGCGGCCTTCTATGCGCCCGTGGTGCATATCCTTGCCGCGCTGACCTTTGCAGGCTGGATGGTCTATTCCGGCGACCTGCGCCAATCGCTGAATGTCGCCATCGCCGTTCTGATCATCACATGCCCCTGTGCGCTGGGCCTTGCCGTCCCTGCCGTGTCCACGGCGGCCATCGGACGGCTTTATCGCAAAGGGTTCCTCGTCAAATCCGGCACCGCGCTGGAACGCCTCGCCGAGGTCAAATCGGTGGTCCTCGACAAGACCGGCACGCTCACGCGCCCCGGTTTTGCAGCGGAACTCGATCACCTGAGCGCTGAGGACCGTTCGGTCGCCAAGGCGCTGGCCGAAGTGTCGGCGCATCCCTTGTCGCGCGCCCTGAACCAACATCTGGGCGACATTGCCGGGGCTCAGATCGCCGAAGTGGTCGAAACACCGGGGCAGGGCGTTAGTGGCCTTTGGAACGGTGTCCGCGTCGCCCTGGGCCGTGATATGAGCGCGGGTCAGGCGGTCAGCGGGTTGGTCCTGCAAATCGGTGCCGTCCGCACGCCCTTGCCCTATCGCGAGATTGAACTGCCTGGCGCCGAGGGCTTGAGCGCTGGTCTAAAGAAAGCCGGTCTCGAAGTCTCGATCATCTCCGGGGACACCAAAACCAAAACCGCGGCCATGGCAGACCGGCTTGGCGTTGCAAATTTCGAAGCGGGCATGTCGCCGGAGGAAAAGCACACCTTCGTGGCTGAAAAGGCGCGCGCGGGTGAGCGTGTCTGCATGATTGGTGATGGGATCAACGATACGATTGCCCTGACCGCAGCCCATGCCTCGATCGCACCGGGATCCGCGCTGGATGCGGCGCGCAATGTTGCGGACGTTGTGATGCTGGGCGAAACGCTGGACGATGTGCCTGATCTCTTCCGCACCGCCCGCAAGGCCGCGCGGCTTTCGGTCCAGAACTTCGGGATTGCCTTCACCTATAACGCTATTGCGATCCCGCTGGCCATCATGGGCTATGCCAGCCCAATCGCCGCCGCGCTGGCGATGTCCGGGTCATCGATTTGTGTCATTCTCAACGCGCTAAGGGTAAGGTGAGTCTATGAATGTCCTTGTCTACTTGATCCCCGTCTCGCTGTTCCTCGGCGCCCTTGGTCTTGTCGCCTTCATCTGGACGCTAAAGTCGCAGCAATACGACGACCCCGAAGGCAGTGCCGCGCGCATCCTTCTGGATGACGAGGACCCCGACTAAGCGTCGTGAGACGCTGAGCGTTTCTGCGCAATGGTTTCGCTTCTGGCCTGCTGGATACCAAGGCGGAACGACTTTTCGACGAAATCCATATGATCGCCAGCAGCTTTCGCGGCTGCCTCGGCTTCGCCACCAAGAACCGCAGCCGCGATGTCCCGGTGCTGTTGAAGCAGTTTCTGACCCGATCCATCCATCGTGCGCAGATACGAGCGATTATAGAACACGCCCTTGCGGGTGAGATCATAGATCGAGGTCATCATATGAATCAGCATCGTGTTGTGGCTGGCATCCACGATGGCCGAATGAAAAGCCACGTCCGCTTCACGCGACGTTTCGATGTCGCCATCGGCCTCGGCCTGTTCGAGGATGTCGAGTTGTCGCGCAATCCGATCACGGTCCGTCGTGGTGGCGCGTTCGGCGGCAAGTCTTGCGGCCAGGACCTCTTGCCCGCGCCGGTATTCGAGGTAGTCGAAGAACGCCTGTCCCTGGCGGGCATAAAGCTCGATCAAGGCGGGTTCCATCGCCTGACCCGTCAGCTTGGCGATGAACGTGCCTTCACCGTGGCGGACCGTGATCAGGCCGTTGTCCTCCAACCGCTTGAGCGCCTCGCGCACCTTGGGGCGGGACACGTTGAGCTGCGCTGAAAGGTCCCGTTCCGAGGGCAAGCGATCGCCCTCCGACAGAATGCCCTGCACGATCAGGTCCTCGATCTGGTGCACGACAATGTCGGCCACAGGCTCGGATTCGATTCGGTCAAAGACGTTTTTCGAGACGGTCATTCGCACCACCAAGAGGTAAAGTAAGTGTACCTGTTAGCGGTAATATATGGCACGACGGAAAAACTTATCAATAATAAACAGTGGTTTAAAAGAACTTGATCTGTGTCAAATTCACAACCTCTGAAAGCCTGCTATACAGGCCGACATCAGAGGTAAACTTAGTTGACCTCTTAGATGGCCGCCGCAACTGGCGGATAATGAGGAGGAAATCATGAAGTCCATCATCACATCCATTGCGGTTGCCGCCGCGATGGTCACCACCCCCGCTGTTGCTGCCGACAAGCTTCTTCTGAAGGTTCCGGTCGCGTTTTCGACCGCTCTGCCAGGTCTGGGCACGCCAATTCCGCGCGTCGCCGAAGAGGTTGGCCTGATGTCGGGTGGTACGCTCAAGATGAAAGTCTACGAGCCCGGCAAACTGGTCCCCGCGTTTGAAATCCTCGACGCCGTATCGTCGGGCAAGATCAACGCAGGCTACACGACCGCTGGCTATTGGGCCGGAAAAATCCCGGCTGCACCGCTGTTCTCTGCCGTTCCGTTTGGCCCCGAGGCCGGCGAATACATGGCGTGGATGTACTACGGCGACGGTCTGGAGCTGTACCAGCGCATGTATGACGAAGCCGGCTACAACGTGAAGGTCATACCTTGCGCCGTGCTTGCGCCGGAAACCTCGGGCTGGTTCGCCAAAGAGATCAACTCCCCCGAAGACCTCCAAGGCCTGAAGATGCGCTTCTTTGGTCTGGGCGGCAAAGTCATGGAAAAGCTTGGCGTTTCCACCTCGCTCCTGCCGGGTGGTGAAATCTTCCCAGCACTGGAAAAAGGCGCAATCGACGCCACCGAGTTCTCGATGCCCGCCATCGACCAGCGTCTGGGCTTCCACAAGGTTGTGAAGTACAACTACTTCCCCGGCTGGCACCAGCAGGCGACCGTGTTCGAGCTGATGATCAACAAGGACGTCTGGAACGGCGCGTCTGAACAGCACCAGCACATCCTTCTTGAAGCCTGTAAGGCCTCCATGGCCGACAGCTTTGCTGAAGGAGAATACATGCAGTTCGAAGCGCTGCAGAAGAACGTCGAAGAAAACGGTGTCGAGATCCGCAAGTGGTCGCCCGAGATGCTGACGCTGTTCAAGGACACTTGGGAAGAGGTTGCGGCTGAAGAAAGCGCCAACGACCCGTTTTTCAAGGAAGTCTATGAAAATATGACGGAATTCCGCGCCCAGTACGATGTCTGGGAACAGAATGCCTTCCTTCCGCGGCTCAACTAAGATCTGAACCGCTTCAGGGCCGCGCGCGTCCTTCCAAACATGCGCGGCCCTCCTTCGTCTTCTCTCACATTCACTTGGCACGCAGCGCATCCTGCGCGCGCTCCCTTCCCCCCGTGAAAGGACCAACGCCATGACCATGAATACCGACCTTGATCAGGACGTTGCCGGCACGATCGAAGATCTGCTTGAGCACCCCGATCAGGACCGCCAGAAAGTCGCCGACGGCATCGAGCGTGTCGTCAAAACAATCGGCCACATCGTGATGGTCGCAAACCTTCTTCTGATCGCGGCCATCGTGGCACAGGTCACGCTACGCTACGCGTTCAACCTGAACTTCCCCAAGCTCGACGAGATTCAGTGGCACATCTACGGCCTCGTCACGATGGTAGGGATTTCCTACGCGCTGACCACCGACAGCCACGTGCGCGTCGACATCCTGCATATGCAACTGTCGCGCCGCGCCCAGCGGATCATCGAGGTGATCGGGCTATCCGTGCTCGTGGCCCCCTTCGTTTATCTCATGGTCGACCAGGGATATGACTACTTCCACGACAGCTACCGCGTGAACGAGCGTTCGTCGTCAGCGACCGGTCTGCCGTTCCTTTGGGCCTTCAAGGCGATCATTCCGCTCAGCTTCATCCTGCTCGGCTTTGCTGCCGCCGCGCGTTTGATCCATGACGCCCATGCGCTGATCACCCGCAGCGAAGGCGAAAGTGAAGGCAAGGGTCTGTTCCTGATCATCGGCGTCCTCTTGGGGTTCGCTGCTGTCACCTACGGGCTGACCTTCCTTGTTGAAACAACGGAAGAAATGCTGGTCATCGCGATGTTCATGACGTTCATCGGTCTCCTCTTCACCGGCTTTCCGGTGGCTTGGGTTCTGGCCGGGACGGGCATCCTTTATTGCTGGCTCGCCTTCCATTTCGACATGGGCAACATGGCGTGGACGGGTCTTGAAGACACGTTCACCGGCCTCGATTACCTCACGCTCGGCGCAACCGTGAACCGCGTCTATGCGACGATGTCCAACGCCGTACTTGTGGCCCTGCCGATGTTCATCTTCATGGGGCTTATGCTGGACGAAAGCGGTGTGGCCGAACGTCTGATGACTGCCATGACGCGCCTCTTTGGCACGGTCCGCGGCGGTCTGGCCGTCACGGTTACGCTGATCGGGATCATCCTTGCTGCCTCTACCGGGATCGTTGGTGCCTCCGTCGTGCTTCTGGGTGT
>CAZWZG010000200.1:0-4624 GCA_964638245.1 uncultured Rhodobacterales bacterium | reverse complement strand
TCCTTTGTGGCAAAATACCAAGTCAAAGGAGCGGAACAATTCCGTGACAGGTCCAAATGGGGGTGGCTCAACACCTACCGTGTGCAAATCATTCCGTTCATCGCCGACGGTCTCTCGATCTTCCTCTTCGTGCAGTATTTCAAAGATCTGCCGCGCGAGTTGATTGAGGCGAGCCGTGTGGAGGGTGCCAGCTGGTGGACGATCTACCGCCGCGTGGTGATGCCGCTCTCGGGGCCCGTCATCGCGACGGCCGCGATCCTGAAGTTCCTTTTTATGTACAACCAGTTCCTTTGGCCGCTGATGGTGGTGCAAGCTGAAGAGATCCGCCCGGTCATGGTAGGCCTCGGCTACTTCACCGATCAGCTCAACGTGCCCTGGGGTGAGGTCATGGCCTACCTGACGATCATCACGATCCCGGTTCTGGCGTTCTATCTGTCGCTGCAGCGCGTCTTCATCGCCTCAGTGGCGAGCACGGGGGTCAAAGGCTGATGCTCGCGCTCGACGACAAATGGCTCTGGGACAGCTGGTATGTGCGCGACGGTGAGACCTGGCATGCCTTCTACCTGCAAGCGCCGAAATCGATCATTGATCCGGAGCTGAGGCACTGGAACGTGAGCTATGGCCACGCGACAAGCCGCGATCTGGTGAATTGGGATCATCTGGGCACCTGTTTCGTCCCCGCGCCCGAGCCTGCGTGGGACGACTACACCACCGGGACCGGCTCCGTGATCAGGGGCGACGATGGGCAGTGGCACCTCTTCTACACCGGCACGAGCCAGGCCGAGGCGGGCAAGCACCAAAAGCTTGGGCATGCCGTTTCTGATGACCTGCACAATTGGACGCGGGTGGGCTCCGGCCTCATCCTCGACCGTGATGAGCGCTATGAGGAGTTCACCGAAGGCCGCTGGCATGACCGCGCTTTCCGTGACCCCTGGGTCATCCGCGACCCCGAGGGCGATGGCTGGCTGATGTATTTCACCGCCCGCGACGCCCGCGTCGTTCCAAAGCTCGAGGCAGGCGCCATTGGTTTTGCAACCTCCCCCGACCTCTTCACCTGGACGCTTCAGGACCCGGTCTTTACCGGCGGCTTTGGTGAGCTCGAGGTGCCGCAGGTCTTCCAGTGGGAAGGCACGTGGTACTGCCTTTTCTGCACGGGCGACCGGTTCTGGTCAGATGGCGCGGCACAAATCGTCGGCGCACCGCATACCGGCAATCACTATCTGATCGGCGAGGGCCCCCGCGGTCCATGGCGCCTCGCGCCTGGGCCGATGCTGGATACCGCCACCTACGCCGGGCGCATCCTCGACGCCGATGGCAGTAAGAAGCTCACCGGGTTCATTCAAAACAACGCCGACGGCAGCTTTCCAGGCGTCATTTCAGACCCTTATCCAGTCACCCGCCTGAACGACGGACGCATCGTCCTCGCAGGCACGTAAGGAGACAGACCATGGCAGACGTTCTTCTCAAAGGGATCAAGAAAAGCTACGGCTCCGTCGATGTCATCAAAGGCGTGGACATCGAGATCAGGGATGGCGAATTCGTCGTCTTTGTGGGCCCCTCTGGCTGCGGGAAATCAACGCTTCTGCGGATGATTGCGGGACTTGAGGATATCACGGGCGGATCACTCGAAATCGGCGGCAGTGTCGTCAACGAAACCCCCGCCTCCCAGCGTGGCATCGCGATGGTGTTTCAGTCCTACGCCATCTTCCCGCACATGACGGTGCGCGAAAACGTAGCCTTCGGCCTGACCATCGCTGGGGCCTCTAAAGCCGAAAAGGAGGCCAAGGTGGCGGAAGCCGCGCGCATCCTGCAGATGGAGCATCTGCTCGACCGCCGCCCCTCTCAGCTATCAGGCGGCCAGCGTCAGCGCGTGGCCATCGGACGCGCCATCGTGCGCCAGCCAGAGGTTTTTCTCTTTGACGAACCGCTCTCGAACCTCGATGCGGCGCTGCGGCTCGATATGCGTATCGAGAGCGGCAAGCTCCACAAATCGCTCGATGCCACGATGGTCTATGTGACCCATGATCAGGTCGAAGCGATGACGCTCGCGGACAAGATCGTCGTTCTGAAAGACGGATACGTGCAGCAGGTTGGCGCGCCGATGGATCTGTACCACCGCCCCGAAAACCTTTTTGTTGCGGGCTTTATCGGTGCGCCGTCCATGAACTTCCTCGATGTGGACGTGGTTGACCGCGACGGCGACAGCGCCAAAGTACAATCGGATCTCGTCGCCGCCTTCGGGGCCTCGGCGTGGCGCGAGGGCGTGCCAAGCGCGGGCCGTGCCACCTTGGGCATTCGTCCCCAAGACCTGCGCCCGGTAGAGTCAGGTGGCATCCTCAGCGGGCGCGTGACCTTGTCCGAGCGCCTCGGCATCGAAACGGTGGTGGATGTCGCGTTGTCGGACGGTTCCCGCATTCTATGCTCTCTCGCAGAAGACCGGGTGTTTGAGCCGGGGCAAGAAATCCACCTCGATTTCGACCACGCCCGCGCGCATCTCTTCGCCTCGCACGCACATGCAAAGGCCGCTTGATGAAGCCGAAACTGATCCTCGACAATCACTTCCGTTTGCGGGACGAGCTCTTTCGGGCCGACACCTACAGCGCGCTGTTTGATCAGTGCGAGATCATTGGCGGGCTGGATAAACCCATGCCGCGCGATCAGATCCTCGCGCATCTGCCGGATGCCGCATTCTATGTGGCGTCGAAACCCGAACTGACCGCGGCCGAGATCGCCGCCGCCCCGCATCTCAAGGCAACGATTGAGGTCGCGGGGGCGTTTCGGGACGGGCTCGACTACGAGGCATGCTTTGAAAACGGCATCGAAGTGCTGTCGTGCTCTCCGGGCTTCCGCAACTCCGTGGCCGAAATGACCTTGGCGATGACGCTCGCCGGAGGGCGCGGGCTGGTGGAAGAACATGAAGCATTCCGCGTCGGGTGCGAACGCTGGCTCGATGATCGTCCGGAGACCGATTTCACGCTTTATCGTCAATCCGTGGGCTTCATCGGTTACGGACAAATCGCGCGGGAAACCCATCGGCTCATGGCGCCCTTTTCACCATCCGTTTTGGCCTACGATCCCTTCCTCAAAGACGCAGGCCCGGACGTAGAGCTTGTCGATCTTCCGACACTGGTAAGGGGTTGCCGCGTCGTAGTTCTGGCCGCTGTCCCGTCGGAGGAAACGCGCGGGCTGCTGAGTGCAGAACTGATCGCCCAGCTCCAACAAAGCGCGCTGGTCATCGTCATCAGCCGCGCTTGGTGTGCGGATTTCCCGGCGCTCATTGACGCCGCGCAGGCCGGGCGCATTCGCGTGGCCACCGACGTCTTCCCGGACGAGCCGGTCGATGACGCTGATCCGCTGCGCAGCAGCAAAAACGTAATCCTCTCCCCCCACC
The DNA here is from genome assembly GCA_964638245.1 of uncultured Rhodobacterales bacterium. Lineage (GTDB taxonomy): Bacteria > Pseudomonadota > Alphaproteobacteria > Rhodobacterales > Rhodobacteraceae > CAZWZG01. Next base: position 1,233 of record CAZWZG010000200.1, on the reverse strand, counting down.
GCGCCGCTGCAGTCCCCGGCGGGCGGCAGCTGATCGGGGATATGATTTTGCATGACGTGCGGGCCATCTTGCGCAATGAACCCTCCCGTCATCTCAAAGCCGCAGATCCCGGCATCGTCTCAGGCCTCGTCTCCGCGCAACGGCAATTGAGCGGAATGCCCAACACATGACCAAGTTCAAATGGGGGTTTATCGGCACTGGCAACATCGCGCGCGCCATGGCCAGCGCGTTGCACCACGTACCCGGCGCGGATCGCTTTGCTGTAGCCTCGCGTTCGGACGAGACCGCACGCACCTTTGCAATCGAGTTTGGGTTTGACCGCGCCTATTCGAGCTATGACGCCCTGATGGCCGACCAGGATATCGATATTGTCTACGTCGCCACGCCCAACGACCTACACAAAAAGAACATCTTGTCCGCGCTCGCAGCAGGCAAACACGTGCTTTGCGAAAAGCCGATGACCCTGTCTGTGGCCGACAGCGAGCAGTGTTTCGCAGCGGCGCGCGAGGCGGGGCTTTTCCTGATGGAGGCATTCTGGACGGCCTTCTTTCCCGCCATGCGTAAAGCCATTGAGATTATTCGATCCGGTGAAATTGGGACGCCTTGTCATTTCACAGCGAATTTCGTTTCGCTACGCACCCGGATGCCCATCCGATCTTGTTCGATCCCGCGCTTGGCGGTGGGGCGCGGAATGACTTGGGCATCTATCCGGTGGCCACGGCACTGTTACTTGCTGGTCCAGCCCACAGAGTCTCTTCGCATTCGATCATCGGTCCGACCGGCGTAGACGAAATGACCGCGTTTACGTTGGAACATGAAAACGGCGCGCTCTCGGTGCTGTCTTGCGGGTTTCGCGCTGAAATGCCAATCGCGTTGCGATGTTTCTGCGATAACGGCGCGATAGAGATTGCGGATACATTTCATCATCCCGACCACGTGCGCGTGACAAGGGACGGCAAGATAACGACCCACCGTTTGCATTTTCTGGGAAATGGCTACGCCCACGAAGCCATCGCGTTCCAAAACTACATTTCCGGGGCATCCGACGACATGCTTTGGTCTGAGGCCGCGACATTGGCCGCCATGCAAGCACTTTCTAAACCCCCATTCTCGTGAGGCCGCGACTTCTTTGCCAGAGATCTCTAAGCGGAGCCGTGTAGAAATGGCTTTGGGGCTATCCTTAGGGTCAGGATGCATTGATTTTTGGCTGGCGGCGTGTTTCACGGCTCCGAA
>CAZWZG010000199.1:0-4662 GCA_964638245.1 uncultured Rhodobacterales bacterium | reverse complement strand
GAAGACCTCACGGCCGAACTCAGCGCTGTCGCCATGGTGCGCACCGCCACCGAAGCCCTCGGTGGCAAAGGCGGCGGTGGCCGTCCCGACCTTGCCCAAGGCGGGGCCAAAAGCGCTGAAAACGCCGACGCCGCCATCGCCGCGGTCGAGGCCCTGATCAAAGGAGACGCCTGATGGGAGCCTACTGGATCGCCCATGTCACCGTGCATGACGCCGAAGCCTACGGAAAATACGCCGCCCTCGCGACGGACGCCATCGCCCAACACGGCGGCAAATTCCTCGCCCGCGCCAAGGGCCGCTATCAACAGATGGAAGGCACCGACCACGCCCGCAACGTGGTCGCCTACTTTCCGACGTTCGAAGACGCCGTGACCTGCTACAACTCGGACATCTACAAACAGGCGCTGGCCCACGCCGAAGGCGCCGCCACCCGCGACCTTGTCATCGTCGAGGAAGACCCGACCTGATCCCGCTGGCCGAATTGATCGCGCGCACAGCGCAGCCGGGACGCCTCGACTGGATCGGCCTGCGCGCCGCCCGCCGCGCCGAGATCACGCCGGTCGATATCGTCGACGTCACGCTTTCAGGCCTTACCGGCGATCACAGCCGCCCCGGAAAACGCGCCGTAACGCTGATCCAGGCCGAGCATCTGCCCGCCATCGCCGCCCTCTCAGGCCACGACCACGTCCATCCGTCAACACTGCGACGTAACCTCGTCATCTCGGGCCTCAACCTTGCCAACTGGCGCGATAAGACGCTCAAAATCGGCAACGTAGAACTGCACCTGACCATCCCCTGCGCCCCCTGCTCGCGCATGGAAGAAGCCTTGGGCCACGGCGGATACGCCGCCATGCGCGGCCATGGCGGCTGGTGCGCCGAGGTGATCACGTCGGGTACGATAGCCTTGGGAGACGAGGTATCGCCGGTTCAGATGGCGTAGGGGGCTCTGCCCCCGCCTTCGGCTCCCCCGGGATATATCGGTCCAGATGAAGAGAGCGGCTCCTCTTTCCTCTGGCCAACAATATCCCGGGGTCTGGGGCAGCGCCCCAGTCCTAGCCCTCAGCCCGCGCCGCGCGCTTGCGCTCATGGGGGTCCAGATGCCGCTTGCGAAGGCGCACCGCGTTCGGCGTCACCTCGACCAATTCATCATCATTGATGTAGGCAATCGCCTCTTCCAGCGACAGGGTCACCGGCGTCGTCAGCCGCACCGCCTCATCTGAGCCCGATGCCCGCACGTTGGTCAGCTTCTTGCCCTTGAGCGGGTTCACCTCAAGGTCGTTGTCGCGGGAATGCTCTCCGATGATCATCCCCTGGTACACCTTGGCCTGCGCCCCGATGAACATCTTGCCCCGGTCCTCGAGGTTCCAAAGAGCGTAAGCAACAGCCTCACCCGCTTCCATCGAGATCAGAACGCCCGCGCGCCGACCCGGGATCGTCCCCTTATGCGGTGTCCAGCCGTGGAACACGCGGTTCAGAACTCCGGTGCCGCGCGTATCGGTCAGAAACTCGCCGTGGTACCCGATCAACCCGCGCGAAGGGACATGGGCGATGATCCGCGTCTTGCCCGCCCCCGCCGGGCGCATCTCAACCAGATCGCCTTTGCGCGCGCCGGTCAGCTTTTCGATCACCGTTCCTGAGTATTCGTCATCTACATCGATGGTGGCCTCTTCAACAGGCTCCATCATCTGACCATCCACTTCGCGCATGATCACCTGCGGGCGCGAAATGCTCAGCTCGAACCCTTCGCGCCGCATGTTCTCGATCAGCACGCCCATCTGCAATTCGCCCCGGCCCGAGACCTCGAACGCCTCGCCGCCGGGCGTATCGGCGATCTTAATCGCGACGTTCTGCTCGGCCTCTTTCATCAGACGTTCCCGAATGACCCGCGACTGAACCTTCTTGCCGTCGCGCCCCGCAAGCGGAGAGTCATTGATCCCGAAGGTCACCGTAATCGTCGGCGGATCGATGGGCTGCGCGGGAAGGGGGTCTTCCACCGCAAGGGCACAGATCGTATCGGCCACCGTGGCCTTGGACATGCCCGCCAGCGAAACGATGTCGCCCGCAACCGCCTCGTCAATGGGCTGTTGGCCAAGGCCGCGGAAGGCAAGGATCTTGGACACACGAAACTGCTCGATCTTCTGGCCGATCCGGGTCAGCGCCTGCACCGTCGCGCCTGTCTTCAACGTCCCGCTTTCAACACGCCCCGTCAGGATGCGGCCAATGAACGGATCAGCACCCAGCGTCGTGGCCAGCATTCGAAACGGCTCACCCGTCGCACTGGCCTGCCGCGGGGGCGGGACATGGGCGACGACAAGGTTGAACAGCGCATCAAGATTGGAGCGCGACCCGTCAAGCTCCGCATCCGCCCAGCCAGAGCGTCCGCTGGCATAAAGATGCGGAAAGTCGAGCTGATCGTCATCCGCCTCAAGCGCGGCAAACAGATCGAACACCTCGTCGAGCGCGCGGTCCGGCTCGGCATCCGGCTTGTCGACCTTGTTCAGGACCACAATCGGACGCAGCCCCAACGCTAGCGCCTTGGAGGTGACGAATTTCGTCTGCGGCATCGGCCCTTCTGCGGCGTCCACAAGCAGTACAACACCATCGACCATCGACAGGATCCGCTCGACCTCACCGCCGAAGTCAGCGTGACCTGGCGTGTCCACGATATTGATGCGTGTGCCCTTCCATTCGACCGACGTTGCCTTGGCCAGGATCGTAATCCCGCGCTCGCGCTCAAGGTCGTTGGAATCCATCGCCCGCTCGGCCACGTCCTGGCCTTCCCGGAACGCGCCCGATTGCTTCAACAGCTCGTCCACAAGCGTTGTCTTGCCATGGTCGACATGGGCGATGATCGCGATGTTACGCAGGTCCATTAGATGTGCTCCGGCCTCAGTTGGCGCTCCGATACAGGGGAGATAGGGCGGGCACCAGCCAAAACCCTTGGCAAATCGAATTTCTGACGCTACGAGGGGCCCATGACGACGATGATCATCATTTGTGAGATTATTTGCCGCTGACATAAGTCACGCGGGCCATCGTCCTTTTCCTAGTCAAATCGATGCGTTAAGGCCCGCCAAGCCAGGGACCATTTGTGACGCCATGACCGAGATAACCGTCTACAACACCAAGCGCCGCGCCAAACACGTGCTGGCCCCCGTCATTCCGGGTCAGGTGTCGATGTATGTCTGTGGCCCGACGGTGTATGACCGGGCGCATCTTGGAAACGCGCGGCCTGCGGTGGTGTTTGACACGCTCTTTCGGGTGTTGCGGGCCGTATACGGGGCGGACAACGTCACTTACGTGCGCAATTTCACGGATGTCGAAGACAAGATCAACGCACGCGCCGCCGAAACCGGTCGGGCGATTTCCGACATCACCGAGGAAACGATCGGCTGGTATCTCGACGATATGGCGTCGCTTGGGGTGATGGAACCAAACGAAATGCCGCGTGCCACCGCGTACATACCGCAGATGGTGGCCTTCATAGAAGATCTTGTCTCCACGGGTCATGCGTATGCGGCCGAAGGGCATGTGCTGTTCTCAGTCGAAAGCGATCCGGACTACGGCTCGCTTTCGGGTCGCTCGGTGGATGACATGATCGCGGGCGCGCGGGTGGAGGTGGCGCCGTACAAGAAAAACCCCATGGATTTCGTGCTCTGGAAGCCGTCGGATGCCGACACTCCGGGTTGGGACAGTCCATGGGGCCGGGGGCGTCCGGGCTGGCATATTGAATGCTCGGCCATGGCGCAGGATCTTCTAGGCACTGAATTCGACATCCACGGTGGCGGCAATGACCTGACGTTTCCCCACCACGAAAACGAATGCGCCCAAAGCCGCTGCGCCAACCCCGATGCGTCCTTCGCGCGGGTCTGGATGCACAACGAGATGCTACAGGTCGAGGGCAAGAAGATGTCGAAATCGCTCGGCAATTTCTTCACGGTGCGCGACCTCCTGGATCAGGGCATTCCGGGCGAAGTGGTGCGGTTCGTCTTTTTGACGACCCATTACCGCAAGCCCATGGATTGGACAGCGGCGAAGGCGGCCGAGGCGCGCGGTCACTTGCAGAAGTGGCATGCGCTCGTCGAGGGCATCGAGCCCTCGCCAAGCGCGGCCCCCGAGGTGATCGCGGCACTTGCTGATGACCTCAATACACCGGGGGCCATCGCGGCGTTGCACAAGCTGGCAGCCGACGGGCGCGCCCCGGACCTGTTGGCATCAGCACAGCTTCTGGGGCTGCTTCAGCCGGGGCAGGGTGATTGGGCCAAGATGTCGTCGGTCGACCTGTCCGAGTATGAGGCCGCTCTCGCAGAGGCGCGCGCGACGGCGATGCAGACCAAGGACTTTGCCGAGGTGGATCGCCTGAAGTCCGCGCTGACCGCGGCTGGGGTCGAAGTGCGCATGTCGAAGGACGGCGTAGAACTCGTGCCCGGTCCGTCGTTTGATGCGGCCAAACTCGGGGCGGTGACATGAGCCGAGTTGCTTTGCACATAGGGCAGGCCCCGGCCGCGGGCGGGGGAGAAGCCCCCGCCCGTGGGGGCGGTCGGGGGCTGCCCGGTCTTGTGACCGGGCGGGACGCATTTGCAGCCGTTGCGCCAAACCCGCTTCCACCGCACGCACGCACCCACCTGATACCGACGTTATACCGACGCGATACCGAATGGG
>CAZWZG010000198.1:0-4728 GCA_964638245.1 uncultured Rhodobacterales bacterium | reverse complement strand
CCTCGCCCTCCACAAGGCGCACCGACGTGATACCGACGTCATACCGACGCGATACCGATCGCACCAAAACCCCTTGTTTTCAACGCGGCAAGCCCGTTAACGCCCCCCGCCCGGCCCCGCAACACATCGCTCGCCAAGGGCGTTGCGCGTGCGCTGCTCCTCTACTCTGCAAAAGTGACTTTTACTTAATCATCCGCAATGCGCGCCGACGCGCACGCGCAAAAAGAGTGTGCTTGCTTTTGGACTCGGGCTTTGCGGGATCCCTCCAGCGAATGTCGGCGACGCAAGGGTCCGAGAAACCGATGACCTCAATGTCATCCGCAAATTTCTGAGAATGCAGCGCCCAGAAAATCTGGCATTCCGGCTGTGACAGATTCTGGCAAGCGCCCAGAACCTGACGGGCCAAGGTGCGCGCCTTCTCGACGTTTCGATAGTGAATTAGCCCAGTGTTGCAAATACGTTGAGCGTCCGAATATCCGCGCTCGAGAAGCGCATCGATATAGGCCTTGGTTTCCGGCATATGCTGCAAATACCGTTCTTGTGCAGAAGCGTCCTCTACTTCGTCCCATATAGAAAATTTATCGCGCGGAGTGGAACGGATGACTATCGAAGCATCCGTTCGTCTCTCAGCAAAGCGAACCACATGGCTCGCCTTCACCTCGAACTTGTGGTCGAAGTACAAAGCACCGCCACGAACATCTCCAAGAACGTCGGAGAAAAGTGGATCATCAAGGAAGCCGAGATACTTGACCGATTTGGATTGAAGCGAGCATGCGAGCGCACTGTCCATTTTCGCATAGGGAAGAAGAACAGACGACCAACCGCGTGCCGTCGCGCGGTCTATGATCTCCATACGGTTCGAAAAGAACAGGCACCGAAACCGTACAGGATCAGGCGCCGGATAGATGTCAAAGTCCCCGCTGCCAAAGAGCCCGCTCACCACAACGGGAGTTGGATTCGTCATTGGACCCTACCACTCTTCAAGTGTCACCTCTGCACTGGTACCCGATATGTGAAGCGATATCCCAGTCCACATGTTGGCTAATCCAAGCCGTATCTTCTGAGTTGAGACGAGCAGCTTCTCGGGGTTTACGTGGCTTGATAAAGGTTTGGTTTCGGTCGCTCGACGGCAAAACGGCACCATCCGGAATTGTCATCACACCCGATGGATTGCGACGCGTCAGACCGATGGTATCCGCTATCAGTTTCAACTCTTTGTCAGGGTCAGCGACCAGCCGCTCCAGTGACACAACGCATCTTCGTTCTTGGATCGCGTTCCAATGAAGCCACGCATAGTGGTATTGGTTCCAGTAGTCAGTCGGGCTCGTGTAGCGATAGTGCGGCGTCGTCAATCCGTAGGTGTTGTCATAGAGAACGAAAGGGTTACGAACGAACTCGCTGAGGCTGTCGCCAATGTTGAGTTCCGGTCGACGCTTTTTCCAGAAGTCAAAAAGTGACTCATTCAATCTGTAGGGATCCTTGGCAAGAACCACCACGGGCACGTTTGCCGGTACCGGACATTTGCTCGTCGTTGGCGGCACACCATGCTTCCAAAACCAACGTGAGAAGACGACGCGCGTCTTGAAATGCTCCTCAAGCGCCCATTTCATCAAGTTGGTCCCGGAACGGAAGGTGCCCACAACGAGTACAAGTTGGCCTGATGACAGCCTCCGTCGAAGTCTACTGACGCGGGTATGCACTCTGTTAGTGATCGTCACGAAATTTCAGGCCTCAATCCGTCTCCAGGGCGGCGCCGGGACGGTATCCACAGCTGTGCTTGGAGTAAATGGCCATTTGACGCCGAATAATATCTGTCTGGTAAACATAGACCAGTAAAAAGCCGTTCCGATCCTTCAGATCTGACACCAGTCGGCCAGCCTTTCCCAAGGCCCGGCGCGCCTTTTTGCTGAACTTTCGCGCACAAAAAATAGGCAAAGAGCCGATCGCCGAAAGCACGTGCTCTTGGATCGGCGTAGTTAAATGGCATCCGCAAATCAACCGTCTATCCCTCGGCCTATGGAAAAGGGTTTATCGATCATCGTTGTGGAACCCGTGCGTGAGCGCGCGCTTATGATCGTCGATAGTCTCAAGGCTTCTGGCGACCACGACATTCAAGTGATCTCCGAGGTGTCGAGCCTTGCGCGGCGCATCCGTGAATTTGACCCCGATGTCGTTCTGGTCGACGTCACCAGCCCGTCCCGCGACATGATAGAAGAGCTTTCGCTGGCCGCCTCTCCCATGGATCGACCGGTCGCGATGTTCGTTGACCAGAGCGAGGAAAGCCTGACGAAAGTTGCGATCGAAGCCGGCGTGTCGGCCTATGTCGTGGACAACCTGCGCCCCGAGCGGGTGAAACCCGTTCTGGCGGCGGCCATTGCCCGCTTCAACATGTTCCGCCGGATGCGCGAAGAGCTGGCCGAAACAAAGCGCGCCCTTGAGGAACGCAAGGTGATTGATCGCGCCAAGGGCATGTTGATGAAAGCGCGCGGCGTGGGCGAGGACGAAGCCTATGCCATCCTGCGCAAGGCCGCGATGGACAAGGGCCGCAAGATTTCGGACGTGGCCGAGGCGCTGGTGACTGCGGCGGACCTGTTGTCATGAGTTTGACGGTCCCTGTTGCTTTCATCCCGCTGGTCGATGCCGCGCCGCTGATTGTCGCGCATGAGATGGGGTTCGCGGGCGAAGAAGGGCTGAAGCTCGATCTTCAGCGCGCGCCCTCTTGGTCCACGGTACGCGACATGCTGGCCTTTGGTCGCGTGGATGCGGCGCATATGTTGTCGCCGGTGCCTGTCGCGATGGCGCTTGGCATTGGCGGCGTTGCCAAACCGATTTCCGCGCTGATGGTTCTGTCGATGAATGGAAATGTCATCGGGGTGAACCGCCGCTTTGAAGAGCGGTTGCGCAATGCAGGCTATGGTTTTGACTTCGCGGACGCGGATGCGGCCGGAAAGGCCTTGGTCGAGGTCGTAGGAGGCGACCGGTTTCGTATCGGCGTGCCGTTCGTTTTTTCGATGCACGCCGAACTTCTTTATTATTGGCTCACCGCAAGCGGGCTACCTGCCCCACAGAAGGTCGAGATCAAGACCGTCCCGCCGCCGTTGATGGCCGACGCGATTGCCGCCGATGAAATCGACGCGTTTTGCGTGGGCGAGCCCTGGGGCTCGAAATCCGTGGAAACCGGGTCCGGAGCGCTATTGCTACCGGGTCGCGCAATCTGGAGCGCGGCACCCGAGAAAGTGCTCGCGGTGCGCACGGACTGGGCCGATCAGGAACCTGAAATCGCGGCGCGCCTGATGCGGGCGGTCTGGAAGGCGTGCCGGTGGTTGGGCGATCCAGGCTCCAATACGGCCGCCTCTGAGCTTCTTGCACGGCAGGAGTATCTGGATCTGAACGCCGAAGTGCTGGATCGCGCTTTGACAGGTCGTATGGTCATCAACGCGCGCGGCGAGGCCCGCCATGTGCCCGGGTTCGTCAGTTTCTTTGACGGCGCCGCAACCTTCCCCTGGAAAAGCCAGGCGGCCTGGATCAGCGCGCAAATGGTCACGCGACTGGGGCTTGATCGCGGTCAGGCCGCCAAAGCAGCGCGAGAGGCGTTTCGCACCGATCTCTACCGGACGCATTTGCGGGATGCGGGCGCGGTTCTGCCCGGAGCTTCTGAGAAAATCGAAGGGGGAATCGCTGATCAGACCGCCGCAGCTTCCGAGACCGGGCGGCTGTTTCTGTCCGAGAACCGTTTCTTTGATGGTCGGGTTTTCGACATCGCCGCGCACCCCTGACCATTTTTTGTGCACCTGCAGCATGGATTTTCGCGCCCGCGAAGAAATTTACACGCGTTAACCATTTTCCACCTTGCCATTACGGGGCGCAGCGCCACGGTTAGGGCCACGGGGGCAACGGCGCCTCCTCCGATATCCCAACATTGGGCACATGAGCAAAGTCGCTCGAACCGATCCATGCGAACGCGCATCGGGCCGGATCGTGCGACTTTTTTTGTTTTCTGCGCCGTCTCCTCCTCCCTGACGGCGAAACGACAAGGACGACGAGATGAAAACTCTTCTGACAGGTGTGGCGGCCTCCGTGCTGATCGCCACCGGGGCTTCGGCCCAGATGCTGGAGCTTGAAAAGGACGAACTGACATTCGGCTTTATCAAGCTTACCGACATGGCGCCGCTCGCGGTGGCTTATGAGCAGGGCTACTTCCTTGACGAAGGTCTGTTCGTGACGCTGGAAGCGCAGGCCAACTGGAAAGTGCTTCTGGACGGCGTGATCGACGGCCAGCTCGACGGCGCACACATGCTGGCAGGTCAGCCGCTGGCGGCAACGATTGGCTTCGGCACCGAAGCCCACATCATCACGCCATTTTCGATGGACCTGAACGGCAACGCGATCACGGTGTCCAACGAAATCTGGGAAGCGATGAAGCCGAACGTGCCCACGATGGCCGATGGCCGTCCGCAGCATCCGATTTCTGCCGAGGCGTTGGCACCCGTGGTTGCCGACTATGCCGCCGAAGGCAAGCCCTTCAACATGGGCATGGTTTTCCCGGTCTCTACGCACAACTACGAAATCCGCTATTGGCTCGCCGCTGGTGGGCTGGAGCCGGGTTTCTACAGCCCCGAAGACGTCACCGGCACGATCGGTGCGGACGTCCTCCTTTCCGTGACGCCCCCGCCGCAAATGCCGGCCACGATGGAAGCGGGCACGATCTATGGCTATGCCGTGGGTGAG
>CAZWZG010000197.1:2934-4733 GCA_964638245.1 uncultured Rhodobacterales bacterium | reverse complement strand
TGACGTCGTCGGACGTGCTGGACACGACGTTCAACATCCAATTGGTGCGTGCCGCTGACATCCTGTTGGCCGATCTGGATGGGCTTCTGGACGCGTTGAAGCGGCGCGCGATCGAACACAAGGACACCATTCGCATCGGGCGCAGCCATGGCATCCATGCCGAGCCGACGACAATGGGTCTGACGCTGGCGCGCTTTTACGCCGAAATGGATCGAAACCGGACCCGGCTGCAAGCCGCGCGCGCCGAAATCGCCACCGGTGCGATCTCGGGCGCAGTTGGAACGTTCGCCAATATCGACCCGGCGGTTGAGGCACATGTCTGCGAAAAACTCGGGCTCGAGCCAGAGCCGATCTCGACACAGGTTATCCCGCGCGACCGGCATGCGGCATTCTTTGCCACGCTGGGCGTGATCGCATCGTCGGTTGAAAACATCGCGACCGAAATCCGCCACATGCAGCGCACCGAAGTGCTGGAGGCCGAAGAATTTTTCAATCCCGGCCAAAAAGGCTCGTCCGCGATGCCCCACAAGCGCAACCCGGTTCTGACCGAGAACCTGACAGGGCTCGCGCGGCTGGTACGAGCGGCGGTTGTGCCGGCGATGGAGAACGTCACGCTCTGGCACGAGCGGGACATCAGCCATTCGAGCGTCGAGCGCAATATCGGCCCCGACACCACCGTCACGCTTGATTTTGCGCTGGCTCGCCTGACAGGTGTGATCGACAAGCTGGCGATCTATCCCGACAATATGTTGCGCAATCTCAATCAGTTCCGCGGTCTTGTTCACTCACAACGCGTGCTTTTGGCGTTGACCCAAGCCGGTGTGAGCCGTGAAGACTCCTACCGGCTCGTGCAACGCAATGCGATGAAGGTCTGGGAAGAAGGCGCCGACTTTCTTGAAGAGCTCAAGGGCGACAGCGATGTCACAGCAGCCCTGGGCGTTGACCAGATCGAGGCGGCCTTTGATCTGGGCTACCACACCAAGCATGTAGACACGATTTTTGCCCGTGTTTTTGGCACGCCAACATGACGCAGGGCATTTGAGGGGATTTTTTCTTGGGTTTGGGCCGCTCCGTGCTACCCTCTTGGATGCAACAACAGGAGACCCTCATGAAGACGATGCTAGTCGCACTGACACTGACTGTCCTCCCAACGCTGACATTTGCCATGGGCTGCAGCGGATACGGCTACGAAGTGACGGCCATGTCCTGCGCAGAAGGCATGACCTTTGACACCGAGCAGCAGCGCTGCATTCCGGTCGTTACTGGCTAAGCCGAATGACCATCAAAATGCTTAAGGCGCTGGCGGTTTCGTCAGCGCTTTTTCCGTCCCTGGCCCTGGCGGTAGGAATGGAAGATCCGCTTCCTCCAAAGGAAACCCAGACCACTGTCGAATGCGAAATCGGTACGATCTGGGACGATGAGGCCAAGGAATGCGTCAAACCAAAGGACGCTTCCTTAGACGATGACGCGCTGTACAAAGCCGTGCGCGAGTTGGCCTATTTTGATAATCCAGAGACCGCGCTTGAGGTTCTGGGCGTCATGCAGGAAGGCGAAACTGACAGGGTTCTGACCTACCTTGGCTTTGCCCATCGCAAACTCGGTGACATGACCGCCGCCTATTCCTACTACGACAAGGCGCTAGAGCAAAATCCGGACAACCTGATGGCGCGCTCCTATCTGGGGCAAGCCTATGTATCTGAGGGCTTATTCGATCTTGCGACCGCTGAACTGAGCGAAATTCGCGCACGTGGCGGGCGTGGAACATGGCCAGAAGTCGCCTTGCGACTGGCAATCGATAC
>CAZWZG010000197.1:1503-2834 GCA_964638245.1 uncultured Rhodobacterales bacterium | reverse complement strand
GTGGAAATTTCGCTCGCCGATTTTCCGGAAGAGGTTCAAATCGCGCTGACCGAGCAACTGGCGGGACTGGGGCCTCTGGACGACGATACGATCAACGCCGTGGTCGAAGAGTTTCTGGACGAGGTTGATGGCGGCGGGATGAACTTTCCGCGTGGTTTGGAAGAATCGCTGGCAGTCCTCGAAAAAACGCTTAGCCCATCGTTGATCAACCGTTTGCGTCGCAAAGAGGGAATCACGTTTCGGGGCGATCCCTGGGCGCGCCTGTCATCACTGGATAACGAAAAACTCGCCGGGCTTCTTGAAAGCGAGAGCATTGAAGTCAGCGCAGTGCTTTTGTCCAAGATGTCGGTCAGTACCGCGGCCGAACTTCTGGGCATGATCCCCGGAGAGCGGGCGCGTCGCATCACATATGGGATCAGTCAGATTTCGGCGATTTCACCCAAAGTGGTGCGCCGCATCGGCGAATCCCTTGTCGCGCAGCTCGACACCACCGTTGAAGCGGCCTTTGAGGATGCTCCGGTGGCGCGTGTAGGCGAGATTTTGAACCGCAGCCCGGCCCGCACACGCGACAGTGTGCTCGATGGTCTTGAAGAGACCGACGAAGAATTTGCGCGCGAAGTGCGAAAGGCCATCTTCACATTTGCCAACATTCGCGAACGCGTCGATGCCTCGGACGTTCCAAAAATCATGCGCGTCGTCGATCAGTCGGCATTGATCAAAATCATCGCGGGCGCAGAAGGACCGGATGCCGAGGCGCTGGAGCATGTGTTGTCCAACATATCCCAACGTATGGCGGACTCGCTGAAGGCTGAGGCGGAAGAGATCGGAAAGGTCAGCGAAACGGAACTTGAAGAGGCGATGGGAACCGTCGTGCAAGGTGTGCGCGATCTGGTGGCCGAAGGAGAGATTTTCCTGATCGCGGGCGACGACTGAGGTCGCTTGCGCGGATGCGCTGAACGGGCTAGGGCCTGAGGCGTGAGCAAGGACACCGAAAAAACAGGCGCAATCCCTCTGGGCCACCGGGTCGAGAATGCCGCCGTGCGCTCTTTACTTTGGCTTGCTTTGCGGCTTCCGTTCACGATGCGCGTGCGCATGATCGGTTGGCTGATGCAGCGCGTTGTGGCGCCTTTTGCGGGCTGGACCAAGCGAGTGCAGGACAACCTCAAGAAGGTCCGACCCGACATCGGATTTGCCGAACGGCGGGCGATCCAGGATCAGGTCTGCGACAACGTCGGGCGTACTTTGATCGAGATCTATTCCGGCACCGAATTCACCGAACGCCTCGATGGTTTGATGCCCAGCGGGCCAGGCGCGAAGGCCTTTGACGAGGC
>CAZWZG010000197.1:0-1403 GCA_964638245.1 uncultured Rhodobacterales bacterium | reverse complement strand
ACGACGGCTGCGGAATGGGCGCTCAAATACGATGCGCTGTTCCTACCGGTCTTCGGTAAGCGTCTGGAGAACAAGATCGATTTCGAACTGGTCTTTCAGGAGCCGATCGCCCACTCCGACCCCGAAACCATGACCCAAGAGTTCAACGACCGGCTCGAAGCATTGGTACGCGAAGATATGGGTCAGTGGTTCTGGATCCACCGCCGCTGGAAAATGCGCAAAACCTAGCGCAGTTGCGCAGCCGCCAGAATTGGACCGTTGGCCGGTTCCTGAACGATCACGGCAACGCGCCCACTGCTGCCCACACGCACGGTTTTATCAAAGCGACGCGCGCCGTCCCATTTGCCGATTTCGGTCAGGCTGGTGACGATGTTGTGGTAGTCCAACGTGCGACCCCGGTTCTCACCTGCGCGGATCGAAACCGTTGCTTTGGGATCCACCACGGCCACCAGCACAACGGCACGTAACGAGAATTTGCGGTCCGCTTCAGCGCGGATGCGAATGCGGTCCCCGTCGCGGGTCAGCGTAATATCCGCCATTGCAGGCTGTTCGCGATGGTTCTGGATCGCGTCGGCCAAATCCATTGGCTTGTAGCCGTTCACGTGCGTTTCGCCCTGAATGATCATTTGCGGTGTGTAGATCGAGCGATGGTTGGCCGCGCGGGCATAAGCCCGCTGACGCTCGGTATACGCGGGATCTGCGAACTCGTCTTTCCAGCCGATATAGTCCCAATAGTCGACGTGCAGCGCCAGCGCGATCACATCGTCCCGGGAATCAATCTTGGCCAGCAGCGCATCAGCTGGCGGGCACGACGAGCAGCCCTGGCTTGTGTAAAGCTCGACCACAACGGCGCGTTCCCCCGCCGAGGCCACTGCCATCATGGCAAACCAGATACCTGCGCAAATCTGAACGAGTTTCATCGATAGTCCTTACGTGTTCCCCGCTGTTTGGTACACACAAACAGCCTACACGGGCCAATCAAGGTTTTGAGAGAGGACGTTACAAAAACTGCACACCGGTGCGACGAAAACCACCCTTCCCTTTCGGTGCACCATGGTATACTAAGCCGCCAAAGCCTGAGTCCCGTCGATTTCCGGGTAGGCTATTTCTAACCAGAAAAAGAAAGGGAACCCAGCCGTGACAATCACTGTAGGCCAGGACACCGCAAAAACCCGACGCACACTGACCGTGGGCGGCCAGTCGGTCGCGTACTATTCTATCGCCGCTGCCGAAGAGGCAGGGCTGGGATCATTCGGCAAACTTCCCGCCGCGCTGAAAGTGGTTCTGGAGAACCTGTTGCGCTTCGAAGATGCCAAAACCGTGCACGTCGATGATATCAAGGCGTTCTCGGACTGGGCAGACAAGGGTGGCAAGAACCCTCGGGAGATCGCATACCGCCCTGC
>CAZWZG010000196.1:0-4750 GCA_964638245.1 uncultured Rhodobacterales bacterium | reverse complement strand
GACGCTTCGGAAGACGATCCCGACAGCAGCGAAGCGCAATCGGCGGAAGACGGCGACGAACCGGCTATCGAAGACTCCGACCCGATGGAGGAAGATGATCCCGTCGCCGGTGACGCCTTCGCCAAGACAGCCGCCGAGTGACCTTCGAGCAGGTCGGAGCTCCTTCCCCCCGAGTTCCGGCAGCCGGGGTCCGCCAGAAATGGCGGGCCCCTTTTTCTATCCACGACAGGAGGCACAAAGCATGCACAGCCCCGCCGCCGACATCGCCCGCCGCCTTGCCGAGGATGCCGAGGCCGTCTGCCGTCACTACCTCACGAACGGGCGCAAACAGGGCCGCTACTGGATCGTTGGCGATGTGCAGAACACACCGGGCCGCAGCCTCTATGTCAGACTGACCGGTCCGATCTCTGGTCCCGGTGCCGCCGGAAAATGGACCGATTCCGCAACTGGGCAGCATGGCGATCTTCTGGACCTGATCGCCCTGAACATGGGAATCTCCACCCTGAGGGACGCGCTGGACGAAGCGCGCGGGTTTCTCAGTCTGCCGCAGACGGACAGGCACCGCGCCAACAATCCGCCAGCCTCTCGTGGCTCACCCGAGGCAGCGCGGCGGCTCTGGGCCATGGGCCAGCCGATGTCGGACACCTTGGCCGAACGCTATCTCGCCGGACGGGGCCTCACCGGGCTGGGACATCTCGACAGCCTCCGGTTTCACCCGAACTGCTTTTACTGGCGCGAGGATCACGCGCTGACGAACCCGCCCGAAACCTGGCCCGCCCTGCTCGCCAAGGTGACGGACCTCGACGGAAGGCTCACGGGCCTGCATCGCACCTGGCTTGACCCCGCCACTGCGGAAAAGGCTCCGGTCATTCCGCCGCGCAAGGCGATGGGCAATCTCCTCCGCCATGGTGTTCGCATCGGCAAACCGGTCAGCGTACTGGCCGCCGGCGAAGGGCTGGAGACGATGCTCTCCCTGCATCGTGCGCTGCCGCTGTTGCCTGCGGTGGCGGCTCTGTCCGCCAATCATCTCGCAGCCCTGCAGCTGCCAGCCGATCTTCAACGCCTCTACATCGCCGTTGATGCCGATCCGGCAGGCCTCTCCGCCGCAGACCAACTCGCGCAGCGGGCCATTGAGGCCGGTATCGATACCGTTCACCTCTCTTCCCGTCTCGGCGATTTCAATGACGATCTGCGGGCCAATGGCCGCGATGAGTTGCGCGCACATCTGCGTCCGCAACTGGCGCCAGAGGATACCGTGAAATTCCTCGACCACTCCCTCGACTGATCGGGATCGGTGAAGCCGGCCAGCGCCTCCATTATCAGAGCAACGCTTTCCGGCCTTCCGAGAGCGGTCGAGACGGAGCAGAGCCCGGTCGGGACCGCAACGGCAAGCCGTCCTTCGCTTTGCTTCGGCCGCCGCAAGCGCGGCGGTGCCGACCCGCCCGGTCCCCGCTTTTCCGTCGCCCGGGAAGGCCGCGAGAGGCGCGGTCTTTGACAACCGGAGACGACATCATGACCGAGACCCATCTTCAAACCCGATCTTCCACCGCCGTCGTAATCGAGGAACTGCAGCTCTACGGCTGGCGCCCCTTCACCGGCGAACCTGATCCCCGCCCCTTGCCGGAGCCCGACGCCATTCGAACCGCCGTCGCCGACATTTTCGACGCGCTCGTCTCGACGCTGTCCGACACCCGGCTGGAACTCGACCTCGAAGACCTGCTTTGGTCCACCACGAACCTGTTCCACCGCATGGCGACTCGAACAGGCAGGGACCTCGACGGCAATGAACAGGCGCAGAAACGGGCGCAGCGCGAACAAGACGGCTCCGAGGTCCGGTCCGTCGAGCTCGAGACTCTGATCGCGGAGGGCCTCACGCTCATCGAGCGGCGCAATGCCTTTGAGGCCATGCGCGATCTCGCGGCCGAGGGCTTCGAGGCGCATCTCGGCCAGACCTGGCATCCGCGCACGGGCAGCCATGTGAACCGCCGCACCCTGACCGCCTCTTTGATCGACAGCCGCGATCACTTGGCCGCAAAACGCAGGGCCGATCTGGAACCGCTCCTGCCCCAAGGCACGAAAATCGCCTTCACCGGCGGGCTGGACTGCAACGATCATGCGGCCATCTGGGCGGCCCTCGACCGCGTCCATGCGAAACACGCCGACATGGTCCTGTTGCACGGCGGCGCGCCACGCGGGGCCGAACGCATCGCTGCAGCCTGGGCCGACAACCGCAGCGTGACACAGATCGTCTTCAAGCCCAACTGGACGCGGCACGGCAAATCGGCCCCCTTCAAGCGCAACGACCAGTTGCTCGACACCCTGCCCATCGGGCTCATCGTCTTCCCGGGCTCGGGTATCACCGAAAATCTCGCCGACAAGGCCCGCGCGATGGGCATTCCCCTCTTCGACTTCCGGTCGAAAGCCGCCCCACCGGCATGACCGGATTTCCGCCGATGCCCGCCCCAGACTCTCCCGGGGTGGGCCGTTTTCTGTTATGATCCACCCGTGCCAATGGAGGAGGTGGCGGCGCGATCCTTGTTATCGAAAGGAGTGCCTCATGTTTTTCTCCACCATATTTACGCTGTTCGGCCTCGGTGCCCTCTGCTGGATCCTGTTCAACCTCGCCGTCTACGCACTGCCCTTCGCGATCGGGCTGACGTCCGGCATGTATCTGTATGAAACGGGCCAAGGCGTCTTCCTGTCGATCATTGCGGGCCTCTTCATTGGCGGCTTCGTCGCGGCTCTGGGGGAATTCGCCTTTGACCGCATCCGTTGGGCCCCGTTCAGACTCGCCATCGGGCTGATTTACGCGATCCCCGCCGGGATCGCCGGGTTTCATGCGGCAAAGGGTCTTGCCGAGTTCGGCGGTGCGGGGTCTGTCACCATCATCATCCTATCCTGGTTTGGCGCACTCGTCGTCGGAGGCACTGCCTGGGCGCGGGTGTCGGGCTGGCATGAAACCGTCAAAATCGATGAAGACAGGCTTATTCCGCGCTAACTCGGCGAGCTATTTCTTTTTCCCAAATAGCTTCAACAAGTCCAGCGTCACAAAACCAGGGATAATTGGAGCCCTTACAATGATACTGTCTGCAAGCCTTCTTCCCAACGCTGGAGGCAGGTATTCAGCCATCTCTCGGTTGATTAGACTGAGCGCCACCTGTGAGAACTCAACCGGATTGAAATCATACTTTTTCATCAAGACAACATCGGTAAGCGGCTCGATAGACCTCTCAACGTCATCCAAAACGCTGTCGATATTGAGGTTTGTCAAAAGAACAATTGGTACATCACAAGGATCACCCCGGATATGCTCCGCAACACGGAGGCCAGTTATCAAGTTTCTATTGGTCCCTACGTTCGCGAAAAAACCATCATTCGGCATCATTAGATCACATACAATTAGGTCATAGCTCGACAGGGCCAAGCACATAATATCTGATACAGAACTGCAAACATCCACTTGGAAACCCTGAACGCCAAGTGCTTCTTCATAGTGCCGAGTCAAGACTTTATCATCATCAATCAAAAGAACTTTCTTCAACGCTCTATCTCCAAGTCAAAACCAATTTGAACCCACGATTGCCCCTCAAAGGGCCCTCGCAGGTACGAAATAGAAAGTTCCGATCCCAACTCTGACAGGAGCTCTTTTGTCACAGTTAATCCGTAGCCAGCCTTGTTCGGCAATGTAGAGAACGCGGGCTGCACCCAAGATTCAAAGTTCTTGACAGGTGAATTCGTGAGATTGCGTACAGAAAAAGAAACTTTGGACGACATTCTTTTCACGTCCAAATAGACATGCTCACCGGAGATGGAATGCTCAACCGCATTCATTAGTATATTCGTCAGCGCGACGGTTAACCATATAGGGTCGGAAAAAACTACGAGATCTCGGCCTTTGGACGGAAAGCGTACTTCGATCCTTCTGTTTTGCCCCGTCAAACCCTCCGCCACTTCAAAAACAAGTCGCGAAAGCGTACTCAAAGACAAGGGTTTTTTATTGCTCTGTTTAGTTACGTCACGACCAATATATCGCGCTTGGTCGACAATTTGTTCGCACCTTTTAATACCGCTGACGATATCTTTAAGGAGGATACGCGTTCTATCCGAATCCGTCCCAGTGGCACTAACTTCCAAACGAAGCATCTCAGCCGCATTGCGAGCATTTACCAACCCCGATCTCATGTCATGCAGCAAGTACGCCAGCACTTCGGCGTGGATAATCTGGTTCGGGGTTTCGAACTTGGAATCACTATCGTTCATGCCACGATCGTCCGTGATAACTGGGTATGCCGCAACGGCTCTGTAATTCGATCGACTCTGACGAACGATCCATTCGAAACCTTGTTGTAACGGCGCTACGAGTCGCCTTTTCCGCCTGTGCGCCATGGCCTGTCTTTGCACGACGTCTGTTGCCGGGGACTTGCGCGATCCAAAGGCGGCCTGTCATCCCCTCTTCCGTGGCATGACGGCACGCGTCCCTTGCGGGCCTCTCAGCGGCTGATCTGACCGGCATCGGCTGACGCCTCGACCGCCTTGGACGCAACGGCCTGTCCGAACTTTCTTCCGCTGGCGGATGCCCGCCATTCCTCGCGGGACAAGAAAGACCGGCCTTGCCGTCCTCCGCTGGCGCTTCGGGCCACAGGGGCTGCGTCGGCGGATCGTCCCGGTCCTGACGATCGCCATCGAGGCCGCGATGGGCGCGGGCTCGAACAAGCCAAAAGGAGACATGACATGGCCACCATCGGAACCT
>CAZWZG010000195.1:0-4783 GCA_964638245.1 uncultured Rhodobacterales bacterium | reverse complement strand
CGCATCTTCGCCCTGATCAAGGATCTTTCCATCGACGCCATTGTCACAGGTGATGAATGCATCACCGATGACGCAATCGCAAAATGGACGCCGGTTTGGTCGCGCCATGCGACCGCCCATCGGCGCCAAGAGAAGTCCGGGGTGTGACGCCGCGACCGCTGCCAAAGACTGTCGCACCGCTTCCAGACGAGTTGTTGTCAGGTTGGCTGTCTCGGTTGGCTGCGGCCAACTACTGTGATGACGCCGAACTGCTGGCTCATATCGAAATCGATACACGATATGGCGCCGCCCTGGACTTCGACGTTGGGGCGGCCGATGCGGAAAAGATATCTATCGCTGCGCGTGTCGATCCCGACACCGTGCAGTCAATGACTTTTACGGCAATGACGGAAATGGAGATGATGCTCACTGCGCAAGTTTCTTTCCAGTCTTGCCCCGAGTGTTCCCGACGCGGCCTCTCGCTCAGGCATTGGCGGCGATCCTGGGCATTTGATTGCCAATTTTGCGGGACCCTACTTGTTCGGAGTCTCGCAAAGCCCGGTGACGAAAAGTTGCCTGAAAAACTGATAGACCGTGCGCGCTGCGGGGCAGGGCTGCTTGAGCACGCAGCGACATCAAACCGCCCCAACCTACTTCGACGTGCGATGCGCGCGGTCACCTTTGCCTTGTCGCTCAAGACCGTCCGCGGGGATCCGTTATTCGCTCTTCAGAGCCCCAGACCGGAAGTGAGGCTGTTTTGCCTTGCGGCGATCGCTGCGGCCCAGTCTCGTCCGCTAATCAAAGCGGCCATATCCAGCGCCGGTGCCGACGACTATGTAAGAATTGCTCTGTTGCGCGCCTTCGAGAGAGAGCCACGTCTGCTCGCCGCAGTTGATCATATTGCGCAACAGCGCGCCAGAAACACAGGCTCAAAAACCGCCGAATCTCACAATTAAGGACAAAACTTAACGCTCGAAGCGCCATGTCTCAGATTTAAGGGCAAAGCGACAGCTGGGCACCGCAAAACCGGGGCGGTAACGGCTATGGCTGGCGCCAGACATTGCGGTTTCATTGGGTTGAGACCTGTTTCGGAGCCTTTCTTCTGGGCAGTATTCTTTTCGCCAACGTCTCAGCACTGATCGTGCCTATCGCACTAAGCCTCGCCATGGCAGTCCCGCTGTCGAAACTCAGCGCCGTGCGCGTGCACAATCTGGGCCCGCGCGTCCTGCGGCTGGATACTCCACATACGCTGAAAGAGCCGCAGATCATCAGTTCTGCGCGCCGGGAACGAGCGATGATGAAAGCGTTCCTGACGAAACCCGCCACGCCAGATGTCATCGCGGCAGAGTGAGGTCACCGACATTTCTAATAATTGCGCATGAGAGTGTCACAGGTCGTCGCTGTAGTGTAGAGTGACCTTGATGGGATCCGAGGGAAACGTGGGCGATCCGGACCCTGATGTGCCTCGACACGCCCAACCGCTACACTTCAATTTCGCTAACCGGAAAGCCATAAAACCAAGATGACCATGATCTCGCGACGGAATATCCTTGGTCTCGGTGGCGTCTCCGTGGTTGGCGCGGCAGCTTTTTCCCTCCGGCCGGCTGCCGGCACCCGTACTCGAACGGCAAGTGTAATGACACCTGTCGAAGCACTGTCCGCAGCGGCGTCAGGTGACATATTGATCGTCGATGTCAGGCGGCCGGATGAATGGGCGCAGACTGGCGTTGCCGAACATGCCATCCCGATTGACATGCGTGACGATGATTTCCTGGCAAAGCTCAGCGCGGCGCGCGCGTCGGAAACACAGCCGGTAGCTTTGATTTGCGCGCGCGGCGTGCGTTCTGCGCGGGTGACGCGATGGTTGCAAGAGGCGCAGATCGCCCCGATCATCGACATTCCCGAAGGTATGCTTGGCTCTTCCGCAGGACCGGGCTGGATCGCGCGTGCGTTGCCAGTCAACAAGGTAAACTAGGGAATCGGAGCTTTCTCCAGCCATTCGAACGAACGGTCAG
The DNA here is from genome assembly GCA_964638245.1 of uncultured Rhodobacterales bacterium. Taxonomy (GTDB): domain Bacteria; phylum Pseudomonadota; class Alphaproteobacteria; order Rhodobacterales; family Rhodobacteraceae; genus CAZWZG01. The sequence goes on along the minus strand of CAZWZG010000195.1, from coordinate 2,789 downwards.
TTGCCCGTCGGCTTCGCAGATTTGGCTTGGTTGTCATTGATCCACGGGTGACGCATGCCATCGCGGTTAAGCGTGCATCACAGTTTTGGCCTCGTAACCAAACTGTGACGTTACCCGCGGAGAATCTTGTGCATAGTGGTCTAAAAATTGGAGATTCAGATGAAGAAAATTGTTCTTGCCACCGTATTCGCAGTGGTTTCGCCCATCACGTCGCTAATGGCCGCACCAGGGGGGGAGAGGATCACGGTTACCGGCGAATTCATTGACACCTGGTGCTATTTTTCAGGCGTCATGGGGGGGCCTGATGCGGTTGTCGGTACAGCGCACCACACCTGCGCCATGTGGTGTTCCGCAGGCGGTATCCCTGTGGGTTTGCTGACGCCCGAAGGTGAGGTCTACATGGTGCTCAAGATTGGAGAAGACGACAACAATACCGGCGGTGACACAATCCTGTCGCTGGCGTCTCATACCGTAACCGCCGATGCTGTTGCCTACGGGCGTGACGGGATCAAATACATCGTTGTGGAACAGATCCTCGAAGACATGGGAATCGTGAATGAGACGCACCTGGACTACGGCACGGTGCCTGGTTTTGCCATTCCCGAGCAGGAGCGTTGAGGATGAGATTGATCCTGATGATAGCGGCAGTCGGGGCCGCCAGCATGGTTCAGGCGCAGGATTTTCGCTTTGAAGAGGGTTCAAACGCCCGGACTTGGAATCTTTACGCAGAAAGCAAGGCGACCTTTTCAGGCACTGTGGTCGACCTGACCTGCGAAATCACCGGCGATTGTCCTGAGAACTGCGGCGATGGAGCCCGTCAACTCGGCATTCTGCGGGACGTCGACGGGGTCCTGGTCAACGTGCAAAAGAACGATCAACCGCTGTTCACTGGCGGAGTTACGGACATCCTGCCCTTTTGCGGGAAGCAGGTGGACGTTGATGGTCTCCTGATTACAGATGAAGAACTTGGCGCAGTGAACTTGTTCCTCGTGCAGTTCATCCGCGCGGCAGCCACAGAGGACTGGGCCAAGGCCAGGAATTGGACCGCTGCGTGGGAAGAGGCAAACCCGGAATGGGCAGGCAAAGGCCGGTGGTATCGGCGCGATGGCAACATCCGCGACAGACTGAATACGACCGGCTATTTCGGCCTCGGGCTTGAGCGGGATGCCGAAATCAAGCAAGAGTTGTTCGGCGAATGAACCACGGGCCGGCTGCCCTGCTGTTCATTCTCTCGCCCATTAGGGCAATGGCGCAAGGTTTGCCGCAGGGCGGGGGCGGATTGCGCGCGAGTAGCTGCTAGTGCAAGCAAACCAATGTCGGTATGGGGTGCGGTATGCGCGGACTACTCTTCAGTTCATTTTTTGCGTTTCTATCACTCGCAGCGGGCGGGTATGCTTGCGCAATCGACACACCCTGCATGGTGGGTGATCGTGAGTATTTCATTGCGATGCCTGAGGGCTCGCGAAATACGCCAATCCCCGCTGTGGTCTACTTGCACGGTTGGGGCGGCAGCGGCGCCGGAGCAATGCGCAATGCCCGCATGGTCAATGCTTTCCTCGATCGCGGTTACGCGGTCATTGCGCCAGACGGAACACCGCGCGAGGGCCGCGGCGGGCGTGGCTGGGGCTTTCACCCCATTTCGGGGCGGCAAAAAGAGGAGATCGCGTTTCTGCAAGCCGTGCGCGAGGATGCGATTGCGCGGTTCTCCCTCGACGCTGAACGGATCATCTTGTCGGGCTTTTCCATCGGCGGGTCGATGACCGCCTACACCGCCTGCCTGTCCCCGCAAAGCTTTGCGGCCTACGCCCCCATCGGTGGGAACTTCTGGCGACCGCATCCCATCTTGTGTGACGGCCCGGTGAAGCTGCTGCACACTCATGGCTGGAATGACGGGACAGTCCCCCTGGAGGGGCGGGTGGTGAACCGCTTGCCTGCCGATGATCCAGACGCCTTTGCTCAAGGTGATGTCTTTCACGCGCTGAGCATATGGAGGCAGACGAACAGCTGTCGGCATCTGAAAGCAGATCGCGTCATCATTGGTGAAGCCTATTGGCGCCGTGCCTGGAACCGGTGCGCGGAAGGGTCAGCGCTCGAATTGGCGCTCTACCCCGGTGGCCATCGGATCCCTGGTGACTGGGCTGATCTTGTTGTCGATTGGTTTGAGGGCCTTTGACAACGGCTTTCTTCGACTGCCGGTTCTTAAGCTTGACGGTGCAGCGTTCGCTCCAGATCATGGCTCTCAAATCGCCGTCCAACACATTTTCGCGTGGCAGGCTCAGTCCTTCGTCTCGCCGGTCCAGCCTGGTCGCAGCAAAAGTATGGTCTGTTTTCGGTCGAAATCGACGCCCGCGAACAACCAGATTGGCGATTTGCGCCACGGCGCACAAAAAAATCGTGCTTCAACTGCGAAACGCATGCTGCGTCAGCAGAGATCGAAAGTCCAAGGTCGATTTTGTCCCGCGTCAGGACGGTCGGACTGAGCAGCAGCGAAAGATCGTTATCGGTTTGGGAGAAATCGGTGTACGTGAATGACCGGTCTAGCGATCTGCTCTGCGCTGCAGCAAGAAGTGTGCCGCACGCGCGAAAAGATGCTGCGTCAGCAATAGCCACGTCTGCAGAGGACCGCATTGTCCGCTCAGCTGACCTTGGTGTCGACAGCAGCGAACGGCCGGTGATTAAGTAGGTCCGAGCACTCAGGCCGACACGGATGAATTCCATTGCTTTCTTTGTCGGCGCTAGAGCGTCGTCCATTTAATCTGCAACATATCTGGCAGCCTTGAAGAAGTTTC
>CAZWZG010000194.1:3292-4798 GCA_964638245.1 uncultured Rhodobacterales bacterium | reverse complement strand
CATGACCGTCTCGTCGTCGCGAAGGTTGGGGGCGGCAAAAGCGATATCGGCGGTGCGCGCAGCTTGGGCCACGGCGTCCTGAATGTCTGCATAGGCGGTCATGAAGGGCCGTGGATCGCCAGAACAATTGGCCCGCGCAAGGATCTCATTTATGCCGTCACAACGATCTTTGAGGGCCGTGTTTTCCTCGGCCACATCATTGCTCCAGTCCGACAGGGGGGCAGGGCCGCCATAGGGCAAGGCACCCCCAGCGTTGATCGGCAGCGTGGGCGTTTCGGTATGGACCAGAACGGCCAGATGCGTCTCGTCAACCGCCGCAGCTTCCGCCGCCGCTTTGATGACGGTGTCCTCGGTCTCGGTGTTGGTCAAAAACAGGGCAGTTGCACGTGACATGGCATGTCCTCCTGGTCGAGTTCCGTTGCAAGCGCAGGTGAGATTCGACCTGAAAACACTGCTGAAGGCCGAGCCGTTTTCTGCATTGGAATTCTAACACCGGGGCGCCGGCGTTGCCTTGCGATGGATCAATCTCTCCGTGCGCAGTCCTGTAGGGAACATGTAAAAAGGGCCGCGATCGTTGCGCGGCCCTTTCCTTATGTCTCGACGATGTTCGGCTTAGGCGCTGCGGCGACGCCGGTTCCACGCGCCCATCAGCAAAAGCCCCGAACCAAGGAGCAAGGCCCCCGGTGGAAGCGGGATCGGGGCCATTCCACCGCCTGATCCGCCGCCCGTTGGTGGACCGCCCGACCCGATCTTGGTCAACAGGCTGAACGCCGTGCCGGCAATGTCCTCGAACCCATCAAGCGCGAATGTGCTGTTATAGGCCGGGCTTCCAAGCGGGAAGGGGCCGCCAAGTCCGACCGCATCCCCAAACAGGCGGAAGTCGGTCAAACCGCTCAACAACGCGCCTGAGAAATCGACCTCGAAGAACTCGTATTCGAACGCCGGCGAGAACAGGAATTGCGTCTTGTTCGAATAGGCGTTGTCGGTCAGGCGATAGTGCGGAGTGATCTCCAGATCCTTGCCGGGATGGCGGATCTTGACGTCCTCGGTCAGCCCCGCGACATACATCGAGACCTTTTCCCAGACACCCGGCGATGTTTCCACTTCGGTCGGGTGGCTGAACTTCAGCACAACCTCGATGTCGCCCGTTTCAAAGCTCTGGGTCTGGCTCATCCCGAAATAGCCCGACAAATCGGCATCAAAGATGTTGCCTTCGACTTCGGCCAACAGCGGGATGCCACCCTTGATGCCAAGGGGGATACCCGAGGTGAAGACGCTGATGACGTCAAGATCGAGCTCGACCTTAAAGAACTCGGTATCCGTCGGGCCGAGGCCATCCCGCGTTTCCGGGACGGTGCTGACCGTGACCTTTTCCCCATTCGGGGCGGTCGTTTCGTCCACGTCAAAGTCGGGGCCATAGGCCGCGACTGCCCCCAGAGGGAACTGAAGGATCTTGTCCAGCGGTGGCGGGAAAATGCCGGGGGTCGGGATCGAGATTTCTTTGCC
>CAZWZG010000194.1:0-3192 GCA_964638245.1 uncultured Rhodobacterales bacterium | reverse complement strand
CCTGTGTCACCCTTTTCGCCCGAGAACGACAGCACGATCTCTTCGCCTTCTTCGCCTTCGGCTTTCGAGGCCATGACGTCGACCTCAAAGGCTTGCGTCGCGTCGACGCTACCGGGTGCCAATTGGACGTCGAAGTTCACCCCAAGCTTGAGCGCGGCTTCATCGATGGTCACAGCTCTTCCGGATTTGTAGGAATCGGGTGGGCGGTTACCCAATGGGGCGACGCCGTTGATGCAGAAATCTCGGGTTGCACCCAAGAGCGTGCACCCGAACACCGCGCCTTCCCAGATCGCGAGCCTAGTATTGTATCCAAGCCCTGGCTCGGGTTCGGGGAATGGGCCTGGAATACGCTCATTGCGGCACCGACTTGCGGAGAAATATGTCGTGCAAGCGGCGAGCGACACGTCATATGCCAACTGAGCAGCAGAGGTATCGACGGTCTCGATTGACCCGAAGATCACCTGACCCGTAGTGCTTTCATCGACGACATAGTAGTTCGGACTGAAGTTGAGCGCGGCGGTATTGTTGCCCCACATCCCCGCTCCGGTCGTTTCGAACGTTCCGCTGTCGGTGAAACTGATCCCGCTGGCCAGTGTCGGCACAGCAAGCATTCCTGCGGCGAATGCCGCCAATCCAAATCGTATCATCTATCCCCCAAGCAGTTGGCGACTTGTGTCGCTTCAGCTATGGGTTGACGTTACGGTAATCGGCTGGCTTGGCAAGAGAAATCGATTATTTTTCAGAGGTATATTGGGTGGCCCCGGGTGCGAGGTGTGACGTACTCCGCACGGCAAGGTGATTGCCACTGGCTTTCTCGGCGCTAGAGTGGGCTCAAGACGGAGGAACCTATGCGCCGACTGATCCTGATCTTCACCCACGCAGTGGCTCTCGCCATTGGCTTTGGCCTCGGGATCTACTTTCTCCCGATCCTTGTGGCCCCCGATAGCCCAGATGCGGCGATGCTGGAAGAAAAGGCGGGTGCCGCGCTTTTCACGGCCGAGTTGACGCGCGATTTGCGGGGCAGCGATTTCTTGCATTGGGGGGAGGGGACGATATCAGTCTCCGCAAGCGAGATCGTGCATCAGGGCGCTTTGGCTCCAGGTCCCGACTACAAGGTCTACTTGCTTCCCAGCTTTGTTGAGCACGAGGACGAGTTCGGGCCTTTGAAGGCGCAGGCGGCGCTGGTTGGGGATGTGAAGACCTTTGAAGGCTTCGTTCTGGATGTGCCGCCGGGCGTTGACGTCTCGGCGTTCAACACCGTCGTCGTCTGGTGCGAAAGCTTTGGCGAGTTCATCACCGCCGCCCAGTACCAGTAGAAAAAGGGCGCCGGACGTTGCCCGGCGCCCGTGTCATCAGAAGGCCAGATCGAGGCCTGTGAATTCGATATCCTGCACGCGCTGGTATGTTTCTCCGCGGCGTCCGAGTTCGAAGTCGACACCAAGCGACCAGATCACGCTGTCATCGCCGCCATCGTCGCCATAGCCGAGGCTGCCTTCGAGCCAGACATTGTCCTGAAGTTCGACACCCAAAGAGGCAGAGACCGTGAAGCTTTCGTCACCGCCGCCAAAGTCAGTGTAGACGCCCGAAAGACCATAGCGCATGTCGCGCCCGCGTGACATGGCTTCGACCTCTCGTTCCCAGTCGGCGATGATCCCGAAGAAATCATCTTCGCCTATGCTGGCCAGGATGCCGTAATCATCCGTTCCCCGGGTCCATTCGACCTGACCAATGAAGGTCGTGTCGATCCCGTCGTCACCAAAGACGACCATCCCCAGCGCGTGTCCATCCGTGCCGATGTCCGTGCCAGCGAAAGCAATGTAGGTCTGCGTATCGTCATCAAAAACGGCCGTTAGACCCGCGTCCCATGTCGTGCCGACGGGAAACTGTCCGCCGACGAACCCAAATGCGTCACCGGTCGAGTCATCTCCTAGCAGGATCAGACCGCCAAAGCCGATCGCTTGGGTTGGAAACTCGTAGGCGCCATAGCCAAGGAGGCCGTAGGTGTAGTCGCCATCGTCATCCGTGATGTAGAACCCTGATCCACCGAGCGTCACACTGTTGCGCTCGTATGCGCCGGATGCACCAATGGAGTACACCTCGCCCCCATCGCCCCCAACGGCCAGCGCGTAGGCATCAGCGTAGCGCAAATCGTATTCGGACGCCGCCGCAATGCCAGCGGTTGATGCCACAGCAATTGCTGCAGCCGTAACTGTCTTGATCTTCATTTAAGCCCCCTCAGGCATGCACCGAAAAATGGTGCGAAATGTTGTGCCGATGAAAATGCAGAACTGCGATCGGCAAGTGCTTCAATACCGCTAGGCTACAAAACTAAGGGCTTGGGGCAAGTGCTTTTTTTGCCGGAGCGGTTCACGAAAGGACGAGGGAGGCGGGAAGGCGGTGCTCCAGAATGCGTTTGGCATTGGGCAAGTCGTTGAACGCAACGCGGCGTTTCGCACCCTCAGGCGCATGGTTGTGGTCCAGCCAGCGCTGGATCAGGCGCGCCTCCAGCACCTCGAGAGGTTCGCTGAAAAACACCGAAAAATCCCAAAGGGCTGCAATCTCGCGCCAGCCGGGCTCGTCCAGAAGAAGGTAGTTGCCCTCAACCACGACGAAGTGTTCTGCTTCTCCGATCTCGCGTGCACCGGCAACCGTGCGGTCATGAACCCGATCAAACGCAGGGGCTGAGACGGTTTTTCCCGCGGCAAGGTCCCGCAAAAGGGCATGGAACGCCTCACGTAGGAAGGTTTCAGGAGCGCCTTTTCGGGCGCGCAGTCCAAGCGCATCCAGATCGGCGTTGTCCATGTGAAACCCGTCCATCGGCAACAGGCCTGCGCGGATGCCACGCGCATTCAATTGCTCATGGACCAAATCCGCTGCCGTTGTCTTGCCGGACGCAGGTGGTCCGGCAATGGCGATCAGGCGGCGGCCCTCCTTTTGGGGGAGGGCCAGAACGGCCTCGACAATCCGGTCCGCGTTTTCACGCGCGCTTGCCATGGCTCATGCTGCCGCGGGTTCTGGTTCCTTGGCGCCCGTCATGAAGGCCACGGCGTCGGACATGGAATAGTCGTCCGGCTTGATGACCGTCAGGCGCTTGCCGAGGCGGTGGATGTGGATCCGGTCAGCGACCTCAAAGACGTGCGGCATGTTGTGGCTGATCAAGATGATCGGGATGCCACGCGCTTTGACGTCCTG
>CAZWZG010000193.1:0-4852 GCA_964638245.1 uncultured Rhodobacterales bacterium | reverse complement strand
TGGGCGCAAAGAAGTACTTCATCCCGAGGCCGAAGCCTTTGAAGAAGTCCATCAGCAGGAAGTATTTCCCGGCGCGGGTCCAGTCGAATTGGCTCATATCAGCCCCCGATCAGCCAGCGGGCATAAAGACCGCCGAAAAGTTCGAATTTCGCGAAAAACGCCACCAGCACGACCCAGAACAGCGAAAACGGCAGGAAAACTTTCCAACCCAGCCGCATCAGCTGGTCATAGTGGTAGCGCGGCACGATGGCCTTCACCATTGCGAAGAGGAAGAAGAAGAACGCCATCTTCGCGACCATCCAGAGCGGGCTGTCTGGCAGGAACGGGATGGGCGACAGCCAGCCGCCGAAGAAGAGCAATGTCATCAGCGCGCACATCAGGAAGATCGCGATATATTCGCCTGCCATGAACAGCAGGAACGCGGTGGAGGAGTATTCCACCTGATACCCCGCCACGAGCTCTGATTCCGCTTCTGGCAGGTCGAAGGGCGGGCGATTGGTCTCGGCCAAGGCGCTGATGAAGAACAGCGCGACCATCGGTAGATGCGGCAGCCAGTACCAACCGAAGAAGCCCCAGCCGGTGTCCTGGGCATCGACGATATCGCCGAAGTTGAGCGAGCCCGTCGACAGGATCACACCGATGATGATGAGGCCGATCGAGACCTCGTAAGAGATCATCTGAGCAGCGGAACGAAGGCTCCCGAGGAACGGATATTTCGAATTCGACGCCCAGCCGCCCATGATGACGCCGTAAACCTCCAGCGAGGAAATCGCGAAAACATAGAGGATGGCAACATTCAGGTCGGCCAGTACCCAGTTGTCATTAAAGGGAATTACCGCCCACGCAATCAGCGCGAGGATGAAACTGACCATCGGCGCCATGAGGAACACGGTCCGGTCCGCGCCCGCGGGGACAACGACCTCTTTGACCACATATTTCAGGGCATCCGCGACCGTCTGGAGAAGGCCAAACGCGCCGACCACGTTCGGGCCTTTGCGCATCTGTACGGCGGCCCAGATCTTCCGGTCGCCATAGACCAGAAACAGAAGCGAGAGCATCACGAAGGCCACCATCATCAGGCATTGCGCCACGATGATCAAAACGGTGCCGAGCGGTGTCGTCAGAAATTCAGCCATCCCGCGGTCGTTCCCTTACGCCAGCCGTTTCGGCCGGTCTTCTTGCATCCGTGTAAAGCGCATATGGCTCGGAAATGCCACCCGAAACCGCGCTTATTCTGCCGCCATTGGCTGTGCTGCCCGCGCCTTGGCCGCGGCGGAAAGTTCAGCCATCAATTCAGAGGCCCGCGCAATCGGGTTGGTCAGGAAATGATCGGCCACAGCCTGCCCGAACGGAGCGTCCGAGATGTCCGCTCGCTTAAGCGGTTCGAGCGTGTTTTCCGGCACCGTGTCGATCTGGGAAAGGTGCGATGCGGACGCGACGACCGCTTGGCGCAGTTGTGCGAGGCTGTCCCATGGCTGCGTAGCATCCAGTTCCGCCGACAGTGCCCGAAGGATCGCCCAGTTTTCCTTGGCTTCACCAGGTGCAAAGCCCGCGCGTAACGCCAGCTGGGGCCGACCTTCAGTATTGACGAAAAGCCCCTGCTCTTCGGTCCAAGCGGCCCCTGGCAGAATGATATCCGCGCGATGCGCGCCGCGATCGCCATGGCTGCCCTGATAGATCACAAACGGTCCAGCGGGTATGTCGCCTTCATCGGCCCCAAGGTTGTAGACCACCTCGGCGCCATCAAGCGCCGCAGACAGACCACCCTTGGTGGTTGCTCCAACATCCATAGCGCCAACGCGACCAGCAGCGGTATGCAAGATCAAGAGGCCTGATGCGGTGCTTTCCGCAAGTGCGGCGGCCGCCGCCAATACAGCTTCGCCATCTTCGCGCGCCAAAGCGGCCTGACCCACGATGATCAGCGACGGCTTTTCGCGCACCTCAGTATGGTCTCGCTTCAACAGCTCTTCCATCACCGCCGGGCTCTCGCCGATATGCGCATATTCATATGTCAGATCAACGGCTTCACCGATGACACCGATGTTGGCGCCTTTCGACCAAGCCTTGCGGATCCGTGCGTTCAGCACAGGCATTTCCGCGCGTGGATTGGCCCCGATCAACATGATCGCCTGAGCGGTGTCGATATCCTCGATGCTTGCCGTACCAGCGTACCCGCCGCGATTGCCAGCTGGCAGTTTTGCGCCGTCTGTCCGGCATTCCACCGAACCGCCTTGCCCCTCTACCAACTGTTTCAGGGCAAAGGCCGCCTCCACGGGGGCCAGATCACCGACCAGACCCGCGATCTTCTTACCTTTCATCGCCGCTGCTGCCGCCGAAAGCGCTTCGGGCCACGACGCAGGCCGGAGTTTTCCATTCTCACGGATATAAGGCCGATCCAGACGCTGACGACGCAGCCCGTCCCAAACGAAGCGCGACTTGTCCGACAGCCATTCTTCGTTTGTACCATCGTGGTTGCGCGGCATGATGCGCATGACTTCGCGCCCCTTCGCATCGACGCGAATGCTGGCGCCGAGCGCGTCCATGACGTCGATCGTCTCGGTCTTGGTCAATTCCCAAGGCCGCGCCGTGAACGCATAGGGTTTCGAGGTCAGCGCGCCGACCGGGCAAAGGTCGATGATGTTGCCCTGCAATTCGCTGTCCAGGGTGGCCCCGAGATAACTTGTGATCTCACTGTCCTCGCCGCGACCGGTTTGGCCCAGTTCGGGGATGCCCGCGACTTCAGTGATGAAGCGCACGCAACGTGTGCAGGAGATGCAGCGTGTCATCTCGGTCTTGACCAGCGGGCCCAGCTCAAGGTTGTCAACGGCGCGCTTGGGTTCGCGGAAACGGCTGAAGTCCACGCCGTAGGCCATCGCCTGGTCCTGAAGGTCGCATTCGCCGCCCTGATCACAGATCGGGCAATCCAACGGGTGGTTGATCAGGAGAAACTCCATCACCCCTTCGCGGGCCTTTTTCACCATGGGTGAGTTCGTCTTGACCTCAGGCAGTTCGCCATTGCGACCACCTCGCAAATCCTTGACCTGCATTGCGCAAGAGGCTGCGGGCTTTGGCGGGCCACCCACGACCTCGACCAGACACATCCGGCAGTTGCCAGCGATGGTCAGCCGTTCGTGGTAGCAGAACCGGGGGATTTCGACGCCGACCTGTTCGCAGGCCTGGATAAGGGTCAATGCGGGGTCGACCTCGACCTCCTGACCATCAATGATGATCGTCCTCAGATCAGACATGACGCTCCTTCGGTTCCCATGTGCGGCGTCGTGTTCCCCGACGCTCTTCGTGCCTAGTTCGAAGACCTTAACAGACGCCCCACCGGGCTATCGGCCGCGATCTCTTCCAAGCCTACGCGACAATGCGCCTCAACGTCACCGGGCGGAACGCCGCGCTTTTGCAGATCGCTCACGATCCGGGCGCGCAGCCGGTCCTCTTCGGCATCATCGTCGAGAAACGCATCAATCTCGTCCTCGGAATACCCTTGATCTTTAGCGTAGCGTTCCAGCGAACCCAAGAGCATTAACGCACGAACCATGCGAGCATTTATGCGCGGACAGGTTTTGCGAATAATGTCAGCGGTCCCAATCGTGTAGAACCCGTCCATGACGCGCTTGTTCTGGCTAAGCGGTGTCTCGTTCGCTGCAACAGATGCCCCGCACAGGCCTGCCAAAACAGCGGTCAAAATCAATCGTCTCATGCCCTACCTCCAAACAGGTTTGGCACACCTCCATGCGAGCTCTCTGTGCCTGACGAAAAACACACGCGCAAGTCTTGAAAATCGCTAGATCGGCCAAGTTTCGCAACGTTCTCAAGGACGTGAACGGGGGTGACCGCTCTAGATCCAACCCATTGCGCGCGCATGACCAAGATCGAAGACGCGTTCTGAGGGCCCGTCAGTCGCCAAAAGTCCAAGATTTTTGACGGCTTCCGCAAGACTTGGTCGATGATCGTCACCAACGGGCCAGATCACATGGCTCGGCCCCGATGATGGTTTGAACCAGTCCTGTCGCTTGGCCATGAACCGCCCGTGCAGCGTTTTTTCCACGAAATGCGCGAACGACGCCACGTCGGCCCACATCGAGAGGGTAAAGATCACACCCGGCGCGCCGATGCCGGTGCGATCCGGGTCTGCCCGCTCGATTTCCGACGTTTCGTCCTCAAGCCGCCAGATAAATCCGGGGCTGCGCGCGGCCAGGCCATTTACGCGCGAGACGTTATCTACGAATTCGGCAACCCGAGGGTCATCCCAGGGATACTTCAGAACGCCCCGGTTCAAATGGGCAACGGCCACGGTCTTACTCAGCCGCGACGGCGCTCATCTTGCCGGTTTTCTGGGCCTTGATGCGGTCTTCGATTTCTTCACGGAAGTTCTTGATTAGGCCTTGGATCGGCCATGCCGCCGCATCGCCAAGCGCGCAGATCGTGTGACCTTCGACCTGTTTGGTCACATCAAAGAGCATGTCGATCTCTTCGGGTTCAGCCTCACCGCGCACCAGACGATCCATGACCCGCATCATCCAGCCTGTGCCTTCGCGGCATGGCGTGCACTGGCCGCAACTTTCGTGTTTGTAGAACTTGGACAACCGCCAGATCGCCTTGATGATGTCAGTGGACTTGTCCATCACGATCACCGCCGCGGTCCCATCGACCGAGCCGAGCTCGCCGCGTAGATAATCGAAATCCATGAGCGCATCCGGCATATGCTCACCGCGCACGCAAGGCACCGACGAACCACCTGGAATCACCGCCAGAAGGTTGTCCCAACCACCGCGCACACCGCCGCAATGCTTGTCGATGAGTTCCTTGAACGGGATCGACATGGCTTCTTCGACGACGCACG
>CAZWZG010000192.1:0-4874 GCA_964638245.1 uncultured Rhodobacterales bacterium | reverse complement strand
CGGGCGCGCGCTGGTTTGGTCGAAGTGTCCCGCGCTGGGCCGGCTGTGTCCTATGGGCTCGATCTGGTGATTGATGCACCTAATCGAATTTTCCTGAGGGGTCGCGGGCTGGATGCCGAGCTTGGCGGGCAGCTTCAGGTGGGCGGCAGTACGTTGAACCCTGTTGCTGTGGGCGCGTTCGAGTTGATCCGCGGGCGTCTGGACATTCTTGGCCGCCGCCTGACGCTGACAGAAGGGCGGGCCACGCTGGAAGGCAGCCTTGATCCCGCTTTGCGGCTGGTGGCAACAACTGAGACTGAGGACGTCGAGGTGCGGATCGTGATTGAGGGGCAGGCGAGCAGCCCGGACATCCGCTTCGAAAGCGACCCTGACCTGCCAGAGGATGAAGTCCTTGCACAGCTCTTGTTCGGGCGCGGAATCGATACGCTTTCACCGCTTCAAGCCGCTCAGTTGGCGTCAGCCGTGGCGACCCTTGCCGGACGCGGCGGCGATGGCATTGTCGGCCGTCTTCGCGCGTCGCTTGGTTTTGACGATCTGGACGTGGCCACGTCAGAGACCGGGGCGACGGACTTGCGGATCGGTCGGTATTTGGGCGAGAACCTTTATACCGATGTCACCATCGGTTCGGATGGACGATCAGAAGTGTCGTTGAACCTTGACCTTACGCCATCCGTCAGTGTGCAAGGTGCCGTGTCCAACGATGGGTCGTCCTCGGTCGGGATCTTCTATCAACGCGACTACTGACGCGCCCGGAGAACCAATAATGCCTCGTAAGACGTGTGTATTGTGACCAATTCGCTCATTTTTGTGGAGACAATGAAACACCCTATTGTTGTGTAACGAAAGGTTGATACACTTCTTAGTAGTTTTTGATTCAAGCGATTGGGGATTTCGAATGGTCGCAGAAACGAGCGAAGGCGCACTTATTCACCCTAAGGGCAGTTTTCTGGACGACGATTTCGCAGCCGAGCTTGATGCGCTTGCCAGCGAGTTGAGAAACGAGCTTGGCTGCGATCGCGTGTTTGCAAGCGTGTTGATTGAAGGTGACAGCCTTTACTCCCTTGGAGTCGGCAAACCCAGCGAAGAAAGCGCCCTTCGAATGCATGCGCGCGGGGACACGGTTTGTGCGTATACCTCCCAACAGGATGACCTGCTGTCGATCACTGACGCGCGTGAGGATGATCGATTTAGCGCGGCCAAGTACGTCTCGGATGGTATCGTCACGGGATATCTGGGTTTCCCGATGTCTGATAGCAGCAGGCGCTCTTACGGTGCCCTGTGTGCCACGACGTCCACGCCTCGCAGTTGGTCCAAGACCGAAGCCGCGCTTGTCAAAAGCGTTGCCTGCATGGCCAGTTCGCTGTTCCTGATCCGCCGTTTGCGGTTCGAAATGCTGGGCCTGCAGGCGTATATCAACGAAACGGACCGTGCGTTGATGTCCTTGTCCAACAACCTGTCTGGTATGGTCTCGGTCCATGACGGGGACGGGCGAGAGCTTTTTGCAACGGCAGAACTGCGCGCGGCGTCTTTTTCGGACAATATCGAAGCGATTGTCGGGGAGCATATCGAGAAAGAGCGCCGCGATCGCCTCAAGGACTGGCTGAACGGGGACGGTCGCCCAACGCATGTGGGGGCCTACCCCGGCGTGGCCATCGCCAAGGTCAACGGTGTGACCCAGAAGTACAATCTGCAACTCTGGCGCTCGGCCCAGGACACTTATTATGCGTTCTGGAAGTGTCCCGAAAACGTCTATGTCCACTAGGCGCCGCCCGCTAACAGCAAGATGAAACGTTGAACATTGAGCCTTTGCGCGGGCGATGCTAGAGTCAGCGTGTGCCAAACGGTGTTGGCATGGTATTTAGGAGGACAATGTCCTGTCTCAGCATCACGATGCGGTCCGTGACCAGGCCGCTGCGGAACCGTCGCCCATGACGGCAGGTTCCGACACGAACGCCAGCTCTGATCTGCTGGCATTCATCCGTTCTGCTCTTGAATCCGAAAAAGCCGAGGACATCGTGGAGATCCCTCTTCGCGGCAAGTCCGAGATGGCCGATTACATGATCATCTGTTCGGGCCGTTCGACCCGGCAGGTGGCCGCGATTTCGGAAAAGCTGGTGGACAAGCTCAAGGCCGATCTGGGCCGATCAAGCAAGGTCGAAGGTAAAGAGTCAGGCGATTGGGTCCTGATCGATACGGGCGACATCGTCGTCCATGTCTTCCGGCCTGAGGTTCGGGAGTTCTATCAGCTAGAGAAAATGTGGCTGACCCCGGCTGAGGTGTCGCAGCGCGGCTGATGCGGCTGCGCATTATAGCGATTGGGCGGATGCGGCAGGGGCCAGAGCTGGAGCTCTGCCGCGATTATCTGGATCGATTTTCCAAGGCGGGGCGCGGCTTGGGGTTTGGAGCGGTTGATCTTGTCGAGTTGGACGACAAGACCAAATCAGGCGCCGAAGCCGAAGCGCGGCTTATCGAAAAGGCTCTTCCTGATAACGGAATTTCTGTGCTTTTGGATGAGCGCGGCAAGGTCATGACTTCGCCTGCGTTTGCGCGCCGTCTTGCGGGATGGCGCGACGACGGGGCGGCGGATGTGTCCTTTGTCATCGGCGGCGCGGATGGGTTTACGCCCCAGATGCGGGCGCGGGCGGATCTGTTGATTTCCTTCGGGTCGATGGTGTGGCCCCATATGCTGGCGCGGGTGATGCTGACCGAGCAGCTTTACCGATCGAGCCAGATTTTGGCGGGCACGCCGTATCACAGGGTGTAGTGGGGCGTGCCTAGGTTCTGACTCTCGCCCAACAGGCACTGTTGGGCCGCGCCGGTCCGCCCCCACGGGGCGGCGCGATTGCGCCACCCCTCGGACCGGCGCTACAGCGAAAACCGGCGGCCTTTTCTTTGTCGGGTCCTTGCGCGCGGGCGCTGATTTGCGCATGAACGGGGCCGAAACAACCCAATCGAGCATGATCCAATGACCGCACCCAAACCTGTTGTTCTTTGCATTCTCGATGGCTGGGGGCTTCGCGAGGAAACCGAGGCGAATGCGCCCGCGCTTGCCGATACGCCGACCTTTGATCGCCTGATGGAGACATGCCCCAGTGCGACCCTGATCACCCATGGAGAGGATGTCGGCCTACCGGAAGGACAGATGGGGAATTCCGAAGTCGGGCACACCAATATCGGCGCGGGTCGTGTGGTGTGGATGGACCTGCCCAAGATCAACAACGCGATCAAGGACGGCTCGTTTCAGTCCGAGACGGCGCTGGTGGCGTTTATCGAAGATCTCAAAGCCTCGGGCGGAACAGCGCATCTGATCGGGTTGGTGTCGGACGGTGGTGTTCATGCGCATCACGAGCATATGGTCGCGGCGGCCAAAGCCATACTCGACGCTGGCGTGCCGGTGGCGGTGCACATCATCACGGATGGGCGGGATGTCGCGCCCGACAGTGCCAAGGACTTCGTTTTCGATTTGATGTCCAAGCTGGACCCGGCGGTGCGGATCGCGACCGTTTCGGGACGATACTTCGCGCTTGATCGCGACAACCGGTGGGAGCGGGTGAGCAAGGCCTGGAAGGCGATGGCATTGGGCGACACCCCCTCCAAGGCGGATGCCGCGACGGCAATTGGCGACAGCTATGCTGCTGATACCATGGATGAATTTATTGAGCCCGTCGTGCTCGGTGACTATTCGGGCATGGCCGATGGCGACGGGATTTTCTTTCTGAACTTCCGCGCTGACCGGGCGCGAGAGATCCTCCGTGCCTTCGGCGAACCGGGGTTTGCGGAGTTCGATGTCTCAAACCGCCCCGCGCTGGCTGCGCGGTTGGGAATGGTCGATTATTCGGATGATCACTCGAAATACATGACCACCGTTTTTCCCAAAGAGCGGATCAAGAACACGCTTGGGGCATGGGTCGCCGCCCATGGCAAGACGCAGTTCCGTTTGGCCGAGACCGAGAAATACCCGCACGTGACGTTTTTTCTGAACGGCGGTGAAGAGGTCGCGGCAAAAGGCGAAGATCGCAAGATGCCGTCTTCGCCAAAGGTGGCGACCTATGATTTGCAGCCGGAAATGAGTGCCGAAGAGGTCTCGGATGCTTTCGTCGGTGCGATTGAGGCGGGCTATGATTTGATCGTGGTGAACTATGCCAATCCGGACATGGTTGGGCACACCGGTGATCTGGAGGCCGCAATTAAGGCCTGCGAGGCGGTTGATACAGGGCTTGGCCGCGCGGTGGCAGCGTTGGAGGCAGCGGGCGGTGCGATGGTGGTCTGTGCGGATCATGGCAATTGCGAAACCATGGTTGATCCTGTGACGGGCGGTCCGCACACGGCGCATACGACGAACCTTGTGCCCGTTATTCTTGTGGGCGGGCCAGAGGGCGCGGGCTTGCGCCCCGGGCGGCTTGGCGATCTTGCGCCGACGCTTCTGGAGCTGATGGGGATCGAAAAGCCCGTTGAGATGACGGGTAAGAGCCTGATTTCCTGATGCGATTTCTATTTGCCCTTGTCCTGATGCTTTGGCCTTTGGCGGGGGCCGCGAACGACCCGGCAGCCATGGCGGCGCGGGCTGCGAGTGAACTTGATCAGGCGGCACTGGCGCTTCAGGCCGCCGAGGGGGCGAGAGATCGGGTTGATGCGCTGACGCGGATTGTTCGGGCGTATGAGCGCGGGCTCTCTGCGCTCCGCGAGGGCTTACGGCTGGCGACGTTGCGCGAACGGGCCCTTTCGGAGAATTTCGAAACGGAGTCCGAGCGCCTCGGGAAACTGCTTGGTGCGTTGCAGTCAATGCAATCCTCGCCAGAGACGCTTTTGCTGCTCCACCCGTCCGGTGCATTGGACAGTGCGCGGGCTGGGATGCTGATCTCGGACGTGGTGCC